>CAUJJW010000075.1 GCA_963205105.1 Verrucomicrobiota bacterium
TCCAAGCCCGAGTCGAGGAGCACCTCCAATGCCTTCTCGATGACATCGGGTCGTTCCGACCCTGATTCCAGCACCCGGATGAGCGCAGGCAGACCGCGTGCGCCAAGGCGACCCAACGCCTCCACCGCGGTCGACCCTAAGCCCTCCACCGCCACAAAGCCGGCGACACGGTCAACGAACGCCGCGTCCACAGGCACCCGGCTGGCAATGTTCCCCAAGGCCTCAAGCGCCTTCTCTCTCAATTCATTTTCCGTCGCCTCGGATTCCACAATCTCCCAGAGACGCGGCATCGCCTTCGTCGCCGCGGGACCCGCCTCGCCCAGAGCGCGGACGAACATTTCCTGTCGGTGTTGGTCACCGTTCATCCGCGTCAGAAGGAATTCGACGAAACCTTCGGAGCCTTCACCCATCGATCCAAGCGCCCGAACGGCAGCCGTCTGCACCTCGACCTCCGAATCCGCCAGCAACTTCAGCAGGCGGGGTCGCGCTGAGTCCGCTCGTCGTCCCATGCGGCCCAGGGCTTCCGCCGCAACCCGACGGAAGCCGGCCTCCGGATCGGAGAGGGCCTCAATCCAGGTTTCCACCGGCCCCTGCCCCCATTGTGCCAAGGCTCTCGCGGCAAACATGCGAACCGAGTGGTCCGGATCCCGCATGGCCATGGCCAGACGCGGAATCACCGTGGGTCCGCGCGTTTGAATCTCACCCAGCAGAAGGGCCGCGTTGCAGCGCCCCGCCGCGTTCCCGGTCTCCAGGCGCCGCAACAGATCAGGCACGGCTTCATCACGAATGATTTTGAAGCCTTCCCTGCCGATTCGGTGCCACTCATCGTCCAGACGGGGCTGCCATCGAATCCAGGACTGTCGCCGCACCCAACCGACCATTTCCCGGCGCACGTTCGAGTCCGAGGCCTCCAGCATCCGGCCCATGACCGGCATCCCGTTGGTCCCCATCTGCCGGAGGGCCTCCTTGGCAAACTCGAGTTCACTCCGGGCCTCCGCCATCCGCCGGCGTTGCTCCTCGGGCGACTCCGCTGCGGCAGGTCCCATCGACGCCCTGGGACCCATCCCCAGGAGTCCCCCCGATGTCCGCAATGCGGACTGATACCGGTCCAGACGCAGCAGCCATTCCGAGACCGTCCGTCCGTTCCAGCGCGGCTCTGCAGGAGTCTGCAGCACAGCCATGGCGACGATCACCGCGATCACCGCCAGCCCCACTCCCAGTGTTCGTGTCCGCCGCATAGCGTGCGTTTCTGCGCTCGGCAGACCGGAAGTGACAACGCCTCCGATCCCTTCAGACCTGCTTGGACTCGCCCGCCTTGAGTCGTTCGACTTCGACCTCCAGGGCCCGCAGCCGATGAATCAGTTCGGGCAATTGTTGCACGGCAATCATCTGACGCTTGGCCTGCCGATCCGGAGCCGCCGGGATCCCGAGCACCCTCCCGCCGTCCGGGATGTCTCGCATGACTCCGGATTTGGCGCCAATGACCGCCTGGCGACCGATGGTCAGGTGTCCCGCAATGCCGGACTGGGAGGCGACCACACTGTAATCGCCGACCCGCGTGCTTCCCGCGAAGCCAACCTGCCCCATCACCAGGCAATGGCGCCCGAGCACCACGTTGTGCGCCACGTGCACCAGGTTGTCGATCTTCGTGCCCTCGCCGATCACCGTCGCCCCGAGCGCTCCGCGATCAATGGCGGCGTTTGCCCCGATCTCGACATCGTCGTGCAGGATAACATGGCCGACTTGCAGCACCTTCCGATGTCGGCCTTGGTCCAGCACATAGCCGTAACCATCCGATCCGATGACGGCACCGGCGTGGATGATGACGCGCTGTCCGATCTGCGAACGCGGGTAAACGACAACGTTGGGATACAGGCAGGTGTCGTCGCCGATCCGGGTGTCGTGGCCCACCTGATTGCCGCCCATCAGGACAACGCGCGCACCGAGCTCCACCCGCGCACCAATGACGCAACCCGGTCCAACGTGGGCCGAGGGATGGACTCGGGCGGTGGCATGGATGGTGGCGTCGGGATGAATGCCTGCGGCATGTTCGTCCGGCGGGAAGAAGATGGGCAGTGCCACCGCCACCGCGATCCGGGCGTTGACGACGCGGATGATGACCTTGGTGGTTGAGACAAACGGACCCGCCACAAGAATGGCGGACGCGCCGCTTTGTTCCGCGGCGGGGAAATAGGCTTCGTTGTCGGCAAACGTCAGATCCCCGGGTCCCGCCTGATCAGCGGGAGCCAAACCGGTGAGGGGGATGGATCCGTCACCAACGACTTCTCCGCGGACCTGCTTCGCAATCTGACTGGCGGTGATGGGCATGGGAGAGACGGGGACAAGGCTTGTTCACTGGCCCGACACAGTGAACTCAGGGATGGATGGGAACCCGGCTGCGGCTTGTGGGCGAGCCGCCGTGAAAACCAGCTGCGAGACACGCGCTGACACGGCCGGAAAGTCTCATGGAGGTTGGCTCTCTTGGGAATGATATTCAGGGTCGACAACAGCTCCTGGACTCAGCCTCCGTGCGTTGCTTCGCCCACCCCTGATTCCCACGAATCCCAACTTCATTGCAACCTCGACAGCCTCCATCCGCGTCTGGAATCTCCAAAGCCGCCCTTGTGGCCGCACCCAACTGCATCCAACAGTAAGCACGCAGATGGAAGCACCGCTCGCCCGGACGCCCCGGCGGCCCGCCCAAACCCGGCGGTACCGCGTCGCCTTTGCCTCTCTCACAGGGGTTTTCTTTGCCGTGCTCGGGATGTTCTCCCCGTTCCAACCGCGTGCTTCAGGCGCCGAACTGGAGACGGCTCGTGCCCAACTCGCCAAGGGCGAGTACGCCGCCGCCACGAAAATCCTCCAAACGGCACTGGAAGAACGCCCGCGGGGTGACGACTGGCACATCGCCCTCATCCAGGCCCTCATGGCCCAAGGGCTTTACCCCGAAGCTCAAACCGTTCTCACCAACGCCCTCGCCCGCTCCAACCGCGGCCTTCCCCTCTACTGGCTCGCCCGCGATGTCTTCCGGGCCAATGGCCGTCCCGATCGCGCCGCTGAAATCGTCGAGGAAATCCCCAAACTCGTTTCCCAGCGCCCTTGGTCCTTCCGTGACGCCGAAAACCTCATCCCCTTCGGCCGCGCCATGCTCACCCTCGGCGCCGATCCCAAGGAGGTGCTCGACAAGGTCTTCGCCACCGCCAAACGCGCCTCGCCTGAGTTGCTCGAGCTCTACCTCGCCTCCGGTGAGCTTGCCCTGGAGAAGAACGACTTTGCCTTGGCGGCAAAACACTTCGACGAGGGCCTGAAGCATCACCCCAAAAACCCGGATCTGCTCCAGGGCCGCGCCCGTGCCTTCGCCGGCAGCGACCGCGAGGAAGCCGCCAAGATGCTCCAGGCGGCGCTCGCCGAGAACCCCCGCCACGCACCCACCCTGCTCCTGCTCGCCGATCACCGGATCGACTCCGAGGATTACCCGGGCGCCCTGGAAGTGCTGAAGGAGATCCGAAAAACCAACCCCTGGAATCCGGACGCTTGGTCTTATTCGGCGGTCATCGCCCACCTGCAAAACGATCCGCCCGGCGAACAGGAAGCCCGGACCGCCGCGCTCCGTTATTGGACCAACAACCCCAACGTCCCCCATCTCATCGGCCGCAAGTTGTCCCAGAAATATCGATTCACCGAAGGCGCCGAGCTTCAACGCGAAGCCTTGAGACAGGACCCAGGCTTCATCCCCGCCAAGGCCCAGCTCGCCACCGATCTCCTGCGACTCGGCGAAAATGACGAAGGCTGGTCTCTAGCCCAGGAAGTCCACGAAGCCGACGCCTACGACATCGCCGCCTACAATCTGGTTACCTTGAAGGACACCATGGCGTCCTTCGTCACGCTCACCAACGAGCACTTCATCCTGCGCATGAGCACCAACGAGGCGGCCATTTATGGCTCGCGGGTGCTCCAATTGCTCGAACGCGCGCGCGCCACGCTGGTTCCCAAGTACGGCCTCGAACTCACCACCCCCACCACCGTCGAGATCTTCCCGGAGCAAAAGGATTTCGGGGTCCGCACCTTCGGCATGCCGGACAACCCGGGCTACCTCGGCGTCTGTTTCGGCAAGGTCATCACCGCCAACAGTCCCGCCTCCAGCCGCGGCAACCCGGTCAACTGGGAGGCGGTCCTGTGGCACGAGTACTGTCACGTGGTCACCCTTCAGCTCACCGCCAATAAAATGCCCCGCTGGCTCAGCGAGGGCATCTCGGTCTACGAGGAACGGGAAGCCGATCCCGCCTGGGGCGAACAGCTGATCCCCAAATACCGCGAGATGATCCTCGACGGCGAATTGACCCCGGTCGGCCGCTTGAGCGCCGCGTTCCTCATTCCCAAGACCCCTCAGCACCTTCAGTTCGCCTATTACCAGTCGTCCCTGGTGATCGAATTCCTCATCCAACGTCACGGGATCGAGTCCATCCGCAAGATCCTCGCCGACCTGAAGGCCGGCACCTTCATCAACGATGCTATCGAACGCCATACCGTGGCCATGGATGTGCTGGAAAAGGACTTCGCCACCTTCGCCAAGGCCAAGGCGGAATCGCTCGGACCCGGACTCGACTGGGAAAAGCCGGCTCCCGCAGGTGTGCCCGCCGCTCTCGGTGACCTCGCCCGCCGCATCACCGCACCGTCCACCAACACCGCCAAAACCAATTACTGGCTGCTGCTCCAGTCCGCCGGCCGCGAAGTCGAGGCCAAGAACTGGGCCGGCGCCAAAGTCCCGCTGCAGCAGTTGGTCACCCTGCATCCCACCGACACCGGCCCGTCCAGCGCCTACGCCATGCTCGCCCGGGCCCATCGCGAACTGGGCGAAGCCGCCGAGGAACGCGTCATCCTCTCCCGCTGGGCCGCCATCGATGCCGAAGCCCTGGAAGCCTACCTCCGGCTCATGGACATTGCCGCCGACGCCTCGGATTGGCCCGAGGTCCGCCGCAACGCCGAGCGTTACCTGGCCGTGAATCCCCTGGTTGCCGCCCCGTACCGACGCCTCGCCGAGGCGAGCGAGTCCGCGCAGGATTTCCCCACCGCCATCGCGAGTTACCGGACCCTGCTGCGACTCGACCCGCCGAATCCGCCCGAAATTCATTATCCTTTGGCGAAGTTGCTGCATGCGTCCGGCGATCCGGGCGCCCGCCGCCACGTGCTCCAGGCGCTCGAAGACGCCCCGCGCCACCGGGCGGCCCTCCAGTTGCTCCTCCAAATGGGCGAACCACCCCCCGCGCCACGCGAGTCCATGCCGCCGGGTTTGAGTAGGCCCTGAAGCGCCGCCCATGACCATCGCTCCCGGTCATCCCTCCGGTCCACCCTCCGCAAGCGACGGAGACACTTGCCTTCCCCTTCATGGTCCGTCCCAGCCGCCAGGAAGCGCGCAGGCCAACCATCCGCTCACCCCTCCGAACCTCGTGGCGCAGAACCTCCCTCTCCCGCCGGGAGAGGGCCGGGGTGAGGGCCGCTCGCTACCCACCTCGCTCCACGGTTCATGGGCCCAATACGTATCCAGATTCTGGAAAACGTTCCTCTCCATGAACCGGTCGTCCGTAGCGGCGGGCGTCCCGCCTGCCGTAGCGGGGGGCGTCTCGCCCCCCGGAATCCCCGGTTCATGGCCCGTGAGCATGGCGCCCGCGCCAACGCCGCTTCCCATGCCCCTCCCCATGCGAGCCATCGCGAGGGTTGAACCGGGCTCCCTCACCCCAGCCCTCTCCCGGAGGGAGAGGGTGTCGCGTCCTGCCCCCGGGGACATGCCTGTGCTCCGTTCTTCCGAGCCGTCTCAACTCGCACCAGCCAACGCCCGACTCAACTCTCCGAAACCCGCGGTGCATCGTCTCCTTCTCCCTCCGGGAGAAGGCCGGGATGAGGGCCGCCCGCTCCATTCCTCGCGCCACGGTTCATGGTCCGTGAGCTGTTCAGGCTGGAACTGGGGGCTCCCATGAATCCGCCACCTCCCCACGTCGCCGAGTGGCGTCAAAACCCAAGGCTTCGGTTCCTCATCCCGCACCGACTGCTCACGGTTCTGCTCCTCTTCACCACCGTCGCCGTCTTCGCCCAGCGCCGATGGCGGGGTGGTTGGGGCGAAAGCACCGTCCACGAAGGCGCCCGCACCGCCCGCGAAATCGAATCGCACAGCACCGGCACCCCCACCTGGACCAACACCGCCGGCTTCGAACACGACGTCTTCACCTTCACCCGCGTCCGCTACGAGCATAACGGCAAATACGGCCGCGGCGGCTGGACCACCGACGTCCCCGACAGCGATCTGAATCTCTCGTATCGCCTTCAGCAGATGACCTCGATCCGGGTCGATCCCAACGGACGACTCTTGCAGCTCTCCGATCCCGAGCTGCCCCATTATCCATTCCTCTACATCGTCGAACCCGGCGCCCTCAGCCTGGACGATCACGAAACCACCCTGCTCCGCCAATACCTGCTCAACGGCGGGTTTCTCATGTTCGACGATTTCTGGGGCGATCGGGAATGGAGCAATGTCGAACAGGTCATGAGCAAGGTCCTGCCGGACCGTGCCTTCCAGGAACTCGGCCTGGACCACGACTTGTACAAACGCCCGTTCGTCATCCGTGCCAAAGGTCAGGTCCCCAACATGCGCCTCGGCATTGACAGCCAGTTCCATGGCGTCACGGCCGAACGTCCCGACGCCGAAGAGGTGCACCACCGAGCGATCGTCGATGACAACGGCCGGATCATGGTCCTCGCCACGCACAACACCGACAACGGTGACGGTTGGGAACGCGAGGGTGAAAACGACTACTATTTCCACAATTTCTCCGAGAAAATCTCCTACCCTCTCGGCATCAACATCATCTTTTACGTCATGACCCACTGATGAGCTTCTCCACTCCTCCCCCACTCGACCCGTCGGCGTCCTCACCCACGCCCATGCCGGCGCTCACCCCGACGCCCATCCCCCTTCCCGATCCCGAACCCGCCGCAGCCCCGCCTCCGATTCTTCCGGTCTCACGCCCCACGCCCGCCGCACCGTCACCCGCACCTGCGCCCCAGCCCAAAGCGGAGAACCCCGCCGATGTCGAACGGAAGACGGTCGAGCGACTGGTGAAGGGCCGCTCCCAGATCGAGGCCGAACTCGGCAAAGCCATCGTCGGCCAGCGCGAGGTCATCGAACAGATCCTCATCGCCCTGGTCGCCGGCGGTCATTGCCTCATCACCGGCGCCCCCGGTCTCGCCAAGACCCTGCTCGTCAAATCCATCGCCCAGGTCTTCGACCTGCGCTTCCAACGCATCCAGTTCACCCCGGATCTCATGCCCGCCGACATCACCGGCACCGAGATCCTCCAGGACAGCGGCTCCGAACGCCGCATGGTGTTCGTCCCGGGCCCCATTTTCGCGAACATCATTCTCGCCGACGAAATCAACCGGACCCCGCCCAAGACCCAGGCCGCCCTGCTCGAATCAATGCAGGAACATCAGGTCACCGCCGCCGGTGTCCGCCACGTCCTGGCCCCACCCTTCTTCGTTCTCGCCACCCAGAACCCCATCGAAATGGAGGGCACGTATCCCCTGCCCGAAGCCCAGCTCGACCGGTTCATGTTCAATGTCATGATGGATTACCTGCCCGAAGCTGACGAAGTGCAGGTCATCCGTCGCACCACCGGCGGCGCTCCCCAGCCCATCACCTCCCTGTTCAATGGCGAGGATGTGCTGCGCTTCCATCAACTGGTCCGCAGCGTCCCCGTCGCCGAGGAACTCATTCGCTACGCCGTTCAGCTCGCCTCCACTTCCCGTCCCCGCCAGACGGCTTCCCCATCCTTCATCCAGGATTGGGTCAGCTGGGGCGCCGGCACTCGAGCCGCTCAATTCCTCATCCTTGGCGCCAAAGCCCGCGCCCTGCTCGCCGGTCGCGCCCACGTCACCGTCGAAGACATCCGCACCCTGGCTCTGCCCGTCCTCCGACACCGGATCCTGCTCAACTACCGCGCCGAAGCCGAAGGCGTGCGCATCGAGAACGTGGTCACCCGCATTCTTGAAACCGTGAAAGCCCCCGTGCCCGCATGAGCCAGGCCACGCCCACAGCCGCCGGCACCGGCCATCGGTCGTTCGTCGACTCCAAGGCCATCATGAGCCTCCGGAGTCTCGAACTCCGCGCCCGCGTCGTCGTCGAGGGCTTCTGGTCCGGCCTCCATCGCAGCCCCTACCACGGGTTCTCCGTCGAGTTCACCGAGTATCGCCAGTACGTCCCCGGCGATGACCCGCGCTATCTCGACTGGCGCGTGTACGGCCGCAGCGACCGCTATTACATCAAGAAGTTCGAGGACGAAACCAACCTGCGGTGCCACCTGATCGTCGACCAAAGCCGGTCGATGACCTTCCAGTCCATCGGCCATACCAAGGCCGAGTACGCTGCAACCCTGGCCGCCACCCTCGCTTATTTCCTCCATCGCCAGGGCGACGCCATCGGCCTGCTGGCCTTCGACGAACGGGTCCGCGATTTCCTGCCCGCCCGCCATCGCGCCAGCCACCTGCGCCAACTCATGCTCGCCCTGGAACGTCCGGCGAGCGGCAAAACCACCGACCTGATCTCGCCCCTGCGGCACCTCGCCGAAATCATCCACAAACGCGGACTGATGGTGCTGATCTCGGATTTTCTCGCCCCCATCGACGCTCTTGACCGAACGCTCGCCGCTCTGGTTGCCGGCGGCCATGAAGTCGTTGTGTTCCAGGTGCTCGACCCCGCCGAAATCAACTTCGGTTTCGAACGCGAATCGGTGTTCGAGGATCTTGAATCCGGGCAGACGCTCTTCATCGATCCGGCGGTTGCCCGACGCGACTACGTTCCCCGCTTCGAGGCGCACAACGAGGAGCTTCGCCGACGCTGCCAGACCCACGGCGTCGCCGTTCACCGACTGCTCACCAGCGAACCGCTCGACTTCGCCTTGCTCGCGTTCCTTCAGGAACGCGCCCGCCAGGGACGTCAGGTCCGCCACCGCACCGCTTCCGGAGGATACGTCAGCGCATGAACTTCCTCGCGCCCTTGTTCCTCGCCGGTGCCGCGGCCATCGCGCTGCCCATCTTCTTTCATCTGATCCGGCGCACCACCCGCGACCGGCTCCCGTTCAGTTCGCTCCGTTTCCTGAAGCCCTCGCCGCCGCGCATGAACCGGCGCAGCCGGCTGGAGAATCTGTTCCTCCTGCTCCTCCGTTGCGCCGCCCTCGCCCTGCTCGCCGCCGGGTTCGCCCGCCCCTTCCTGCGCAACAACACCACCGCCGACACCCCGACCAGTCCCAACCGCCGCATCACCCTGCTCGTCGACACGTCCGCCAGCATGCGACGCCCCGGACTCTGGGAGGACGCCCGCGCCAAGGCCGCCGCCCTCCTCCGCAGCGCCCAACCCGCCGACGAATGCGCGGTGTTCACCTTCAACCGCACCGCCACCCCGCGGTTTTCGTTCGAGGAATGGGCCCGCACCCCCGCCGGTGAACGCTCCGCCCTCGCCCTCGCCCGCCTCGACGACACCCAGCCCGGCTGGTCCGCCACCCACCTCGGTGACGCACTCATCGCCGCCGCGGAATCGCTCCAGGACCAAGGCGACACAGCCTTCACCGGCCGGAAGGAAATCGTGCTCATCACCGATCTCCAGGAAGGCGGCCGCCTCGATCGGGTTCAGGGTTATGACTGGCCCAAGGACGTCGCCCTCCGGGTCGAAATTGCCCGCCCCACCGTCCCCGGCAACGCCGGCCTCCAAATCATCAACGATCCCCACGGCACCGTCGCCTCCACCAGCACCGTCGTCCGCGTCCGGGTCACCAACGCCGCCGACTCGCGCCAGGAACAGTTCACCGTCGCCTGGGCTCGTGCCGGTTCGGATGCCACCGTCGGCACCCCCCAGGAAATCTACGTCCCCCCGGGCCAGTCCCGCACCGTCTCGCTCCCCGCACCCACCAACGCCGCCCCCGACCGCATCGTCCTGCAAGGCGACCGCGAACCGTTCGACAACACCGTCTACGTCTTTCCCCCGGAACCCGTCCAACTGCCGATCGTCTTCATCGGCGAGGACACCCAGCAGGACGCCAAACAACCGCTGTTCTTCATCCGCCGCGCCCTGCCTTCCACCCCCGGCCTCGCGGTGAACCTCACCGTCGCCTCCCCCGCTGTCCCTGCTCCGCCCGGCGCCCTCGAGTCCGCGGCGCTGATCGTGGTCGCCGGCAGCCTCGATGCCCCCGCCGCGGACGCCGTCCAAAGCGCGGTCCAGGCCGGGAAAACTCTGCTTTTCGCCCCAAGAAAGCCTGAGGACTTCGCCACGCTCGCCCGCCTCCTGGGCCTGCCGCAAATCGTCGCGGAGGAAAAGAAGCCCGCCTCCTACGCCATGCTGGGTGATCTCGACTTCCGGCACCCGCTTTTGGCCGCGTTCGCCGACCCCCGCTTCAGCGACTTCACCCGCATCCATTTTTGGAAATACCGGCGCATCGATGCCCAAGCCATTCCCAACGCCCGCAAAGTCGCCACCTTCGACACCGGCGATCCCGCCTGGCTCGAGGTCCCGCTTCAGAAGGGCCGCGTCATCGTGTTCACCAGCGGCTGGCATCCCGAGGACAGTCAGCTCGCGCTCTCCACCAAGTTTGTGCCCCTGGTGTTTTCCATGATCGAATCGGGCGGGTCCGCCCTGCGCCCTCTGACCTCCGTCCAGCTCGTCGATGCCCCGGTTCAACTCCCCGACGCTGCCGGCGTCCCCATGGTCGTCCGCCCCCCAGGCGCCGAACCGATCACGCTGACCAACGGCACCACCCGATTCACCGACGCCACCGCACCCGGCATCTACGAATTCACCGCGGGCGCTACCACCCGCAAGGTCGCGGTGAACCTCGATCCGTCGGAATCACTCACCGCGCCCCGGAACCCCGACGACCTCGAACGCGTCGGAGCGCCCGTCGCCGACACCACCACCAAACCTCCCGTCTCCCCCGTCCGCGCCGCCCAACTGGCCGCCGCGGAAGCGGAAGGCCGCCAGAAACTGTGGCGCTGGTTCCTCATCGCCACCCTCGTCGTGCTCCTCACCGAAACCGCCGTCGCCGGCTGGTCCCTCCGCAAACGGGCCCCGGCAGGAGAAGTCGCCGCATGAATCCCGTCCTCCTCACTACCCGCCTCCAACCGGTCGCCTGGCGCCGCCAACGTCTGGGACTCTGGCGCCGTCTCGCGGTGGTCTGGGCCAGCGCCGCGCTCATCGGCGGCGCCTTGGTACTGGTCCGCGCCGCGTCCGGAGCCTCCCTGCCCTTCGCCCTGCCGGTCGTCGGCATCGCCGCCGTTTTCGTCGCCCTCATCGTCGCCATTCGGCATCTGTCCCGTCCGCCGGCCATCGGCGCCCTCGCCGACGCCGTCGAGCAGGCACACCCCGACCTCAAGGGTCTGCTGCTCACCGCCGTCCAACAACAGCCGCCCAAGGGCGGACGGCTCACGTACTTTCAGGACCGCATCCTCCGTGAAGCCATCGCCCACAGTCATCGCGCGGATTGGCGTTCCGCCGTTCCAGGGTTCCGCATCGGGCTCGCCCAACTCGGCCATCTCACCGCACTGGCTTTCTTCGTGTTCACGCTGGTCCAGCTCCGCTCCCCGCTCAACCCCACGGGAAGCGGGTTCCTGGCCAGCCTCACCGGTCTGAGCATCACCCCCGGCGACACCGACCTCGAACTCGGCACGGATTTTGTCGTGCTCGCCCGGTTCGGCTCCGCCCCTCCGAGCGCCACCCTCGTTCTCGGCAACACCCCCGCCACCGAACGCCGCTATCCCCTCACCCGTTCGCTCTCCGACCCCGTCTTCGGCGGCGCGTTCCCCGGCATCACCAACAGCACCTCCTACCGCATCGAGTACGAGGGCAAGCAATCCCGGGACTACCGCATTCGGGTGTTTGAATTCCCCCGGCTCGAACGCGCCGACGCCGACCTGAATTATCCGGAGTACACCGCCCTTCCGCCGAAGCGTATCGAGGACACCCGCCGCATCACCGCCGTCGAAGGCACCCGGCTCGATCTGGCCCTCCAGCTGAATAAACCCGTCACCTCCGCCCGCTTCGTGGCCCGTTCAGAAGGCGGGGAAGATCTGCCCCTGACCCTCGCCACCCACGGCGCCACCGCCCAACTCCAGGCCCACCCCCTGCTCACCAAGGCCGCCTACGACCTCGTCCTGGTCGATGCCGAAGGCCGCACCAACAAAGTCCCCACCCAGTTCACCTTCGACGTCGTCCCCAACCGCACCCCCGAACTCAAACTCACGACCCCGCGCGGCGACCAACGGCCTTCCTCTCTCGAGGAGTTGTCCTTCACCGGCACCGCCTGGGACGACTTCGGCATGCCGGCCTACGGGCTCGGCTTCAACCTGGTCGGCCAGGACACCCGCTTCGTCGAACTCGGCACCAACGCGCCCGCCGGCGAAAAACGCCCCTTCCAAAGCCTCCTTCGACTCGAAGACTTCGGCCTCCAGCCCGACGATCTGGTGTCGTGGTTCGTCTGGGCCGACGACATCGGGCCCGATGGCCAGCTCCGACGCACCTCCGGCGACCTGTTCTTCGGCGAGATCCGTCCCTTCGAGGAAGTCTTCCGGGAAGCCTCCAACTCCGGCAACCAGCAGCAACAGCAGGGCGAACAGGGTGAGCAAGGCAGCCCCACCACCCAACTCGCCGAGCTCCAGAAGCAAATCGTCAACGCCACCTGGAAACTCCGCCGCACCTACACCAACGCCGTTCCCGCCTACGCCAAGGACGCCTCGGTCGTGCTCGAGTCCCAAACCCAGGCCCGCGCCCGAGCCGAAGCACAGCGGGAGGAAACCCAGGACCCGCGCGCCGAAGCCTTGTGGGACAACGTCCTGAAGGAAATGGACGGCGCCATCGCCCGCCTCACCGAAGCCGAAACGTCCACCGCCCCGCTGCAGGCGGCACTATCCGCCGAACAAGCCGCCTACCAGGCCCTGCTCAAACTCCAGGCCCGCGAAACCAACGTCGCCCGCAGCCGCCAGAGCGGACAGGGCCAGGCCGGCCAGGCCCGCAACCAGCGGCAACTGGACGAACTCGAACTCGCCGAAGCCGAGAACCGCTACGAAACCCAACGCGACGCCCAGTCCGCCAACCAGAACCCCGAACGCCGCGAACAGCTCCAGATCGTCAACCGCCTCCAGGAACTCGCCCGCCGTCAGGAGGACGTCAACGAACAGCTCAAGGAACTCCAGACCGCCCTCCAGGAAGCCCAGACCGAAGCCGATCGCGAAGAAATCCGCCGTCGCCTGAAGCGCTTGCAGGAGGAACAACAACGCATGCTCGCCGACATGGACGAACTCCAGCAGCGCATGCAACGCCCGGAGAACCAATCCCGCACCGGCGAACAACAACGCCAACTGGATCAGGCCCGCCAGGACATGCAGCGCTCCTCCGAGGCCACCGGTCAGGGAGCCGTCTCCCAGGCTCTCGCCGCCGGTTCCCGCGCCGAACAGCAGCTCGAACAAACCCGCGACCAACTCCGACGCGAGTCCGCCGGCGAGTTCGCCGAGGATCTCCGCGACATGCGCGCTCAAGCCCGCGAACTCGCCCGCCAGCAGGAGGCCATCCAACGCGAGATCAACGCTCCCACCACGCCCTCGCGCCCCTCGCTCTCCACCCCCACCGCCAACGACGACCTCGCCCAACGCGTCACCGAACAGAAGAACCGGTTCACCAACCTCGTCGACCGCGCCACGCAGCTTTCCCAGGCCGCCGAAAGTTCCGAACCCCTGGTGTCCCGCCAGCTCTACGACACCCTCCGCGACCTCACCCAGAACGAGGCCCAGGCCACTCCGGAATTGCAGAACGACCTCGTCCGCCGCGGCCTGATGACACCTCGGCTCTACGAGCGCATGCAGCAGTTGTCGGCGTCCGAACAGGAACGCGCCAAATCACTCGAACTCACCGCCGAAATGCTCCGCCAAGGTTACGAAGCCCAAGCCGGTCAGGCCGGCAACCGCGCCCGTACGTCCATCGACCGCCTCCGCCGGGGCGTCGAACGCGCCGCCGAAAATGTGCTCGGCGATGACACCGAAGCCCTGCGCCTCGCCCAATCCGAACTCCAATCGCTCGTCGATCAGGTCGAACGCGAAATCGCCCAGGCCGCCGGCACCAATCTCGCCACCAGCGGCGCCTCCGGTTCCCCCGCCAACGAAGGCGAACCCGGCGCCGGCCAGAATCCCTTGTCCCCCGGCCAAGGTCAGGGCACCACCCCGGGCCAGGAAAACACGCCCGGACAAGGCCAGGGCCAAACCCCAGGCCAAGGCCAGGGACAAGCCCAAGCCCAAAACCAGGGCCAGGGTCAGGGCCAAGGACAAGGTCAGACCCCAGGTCAAGGTCAAGGTCAGTCACCCGCTCAAGCCCAGGCACAAGCTCAGGGTCAAGGCCAAGGCCAGGGTCAGGGTCAGACCCCAGGCCAAGGACAGGGTCAGGGTCAGACCCCAGGCCAAGGACAGGGTCAAGGGCAAGGCCAAGGCCAAGGCCAAGGCCAAGGACAGGGCCAAGGACAGGGCCAAGGTCAAGGCCAGTCCCTCGCTCAAGGTGGCCAAGGCGGTCAGCAACCCGGCGCCCGACGCGGCGGTGGTGAATCCAACGACTCCTCCGGCACCGGCGGCGGCAACGGGGGCACCCGCGGCAACAACCGCCGCACCGGCTTCGATTTCAACCGACTGCTCTCCGGCGGCGCCGACACCGGCAGCGGCGGAACCGGACCCATCACCGGCGAATCCTTTGCCCCCTGGTCCGATCGTCTGCGTGAGGTCGAGGAAATGATCGACCTGCCCGAATTGCGCAGCGACGTCGCCACCGCCCGCGAACGCGCCCGCTTGGTCCGCCAGGAACTGCGCCAGGATCTCAAGAAGCCCGACTGGGCCGTTGTACGCACCGAGGTCGTGGGGCCGCTGGTCGAGGTCCGATCCCGGATTCAGGAGGAACTCGCCCGCCGCGGTTCCGGGGAAGGCATCGTTCCCATCGATCGCGATCCGGTGCCCACCCGCTTCTCGGAACTCGTGCGCCGGTACTACGAAGAACTCGGCAAGGACCGCTAAATGGATTTGCTCGCCGCACTCACCATTTCCTCCTGGAGCTGGCTCTGGCCGGTGGCCGGGGTTCTTGCCCTCGCGTTGATCCTGCTCGCGTGGGGCTACTTCACGGCACCGCCGTCCACCGCACGTCTGCTGGGACCCCTGCTCAAGTTCCTCGGCATCGCCGCTCTCGCCGCCTGCCTGCTCGAACCGCTCTGGTCCGGTCAGCGCGTCCGGCCCGGCGCCAACCTGTTCGCCGTGCTCGCCGACAACAGCCAAAGCCTTCAGATCCACGACTCCGGCGACCCGCAGTCCCGCGGCGATGCCCTGCGCACCCTCGTCTCGCCCGCCACTTCCCCCTGGCAGGCCGATCTCGCCGAGGACTTTGAAGTCCGGCGCTACGCTTTCGACGCCCGGCTCCAGTCCAGTCGGGATTTCGGCGACCTCACCTTCGAAGGACGCGGCACAGCCCTGGCCACTTCCCTGAAGACCCTCAAAGACCGCTTTCAGGGCCGGCCTCTTGCCGGTGTGCTCCTCTTCACCGACGGCAATGCCACCGACATCGCCGGGACCAGCCCGGACCTCACCGGTGTGCCTCCGGTGTATCCGGTCGTCGTCGGAAAACCCGGCAACACCCGCGACCTCTCCATCTCCCAGGTCGGGGTCACCACCTCCGTCTTCGAAGACGCGCCCGTCACTCTCCAGGCGGAAATCGGAACGGCCGGGTTCACGACCGAGGATGTGCGGGCCCAGCTGCTCGATCGCGCCGGACAGGTCGTTACCGAACAACCGGTCGAGACCGGCCGCAGCGGGGATGCATCGACCGTCCGATTTCAGTTCAAACCGGAGCAGCCCGGGCTCTCCTTCTACCAGCTTCGCGTCGGTACCCGCGCCGACCTGAATCCGGGCGTGCAAACCAACCTTGCCACCGCCTCCGAAGCCACGCTGGCCAACAACGCCCGTATCGTGGCGGTCAATCGTGAACAAGGCCCCTACCGCATCCTGTACGTCTCCGGTCGACCCAACTGGGAGTTCAAGTTTTTGAAGCGCGCCATCCAGGCCGACAAGGAGGTGGAGCTCGTGGGATTGATCCGGGTCGCGCGGCGAGAACCCAAGTTCGAGTTCCGCGGTCGGGCGGGCGAAACCAGCAACCCGCTGTTCCGCGGTTTTGGTGAACAATCCCCCGAAAACGTCGAGCGCTACGACCAACCCGTGCTCGTCCGTCTCGACACCCGTGACGAACTCGAACTGCGCAACGGCTTTCCCCGCACCGCCGAGGAATTGTTCGCCTACCATGCCGTGATCCTGGACGACCTCGAAAGCGCGTTCTTCGCTCCCGACCAGGCCGCCGTTCTCCAACGTTTCGTCACCGAACGCGGCGGCGGCCTGCTGATGCTCGGCGGCATGGAGTCCTTCCGCGAAGGCGGCTACTACCGCACTCCCATTGGCGATATCCTGCCCGTCTACCTCGACAACACCACGGCACCCACCGAAAGCGTCCCGGTGCGCTTCGAACTGAGCCGCGACGGCTGGCTGCAATCCTGGGCCCGCCTGCGCGATTCCGAAGCCGAGGAACGCGGACGCATCGAGTCCATGCCTCCCTTTCTCGTCGCCAACCGCATCCGCGACTCCAAACCCGGCGCTTCCATCATCGCCACCGCCAAGGATCCCCAAGGCAAGGACATCCCCGCACTCGCCATCCAACGTTTCGGTCGCGGTCGCACCGGCGCCATGCTCATCGGCGACTTCTGGCGCTGGGGCATGCAGAACCCCGAAGCCCGCAGCGACATGGAAAAATCCTGGCGCCAATTGGTGCGCTGGCTCGTCTCCGACATCCCCAAACGAGTCGAAATTGCCTCCGAACCCATTCCCGAAGACCCCAACGGCGCGATCCGCGTCGAAGTCCGCGTGCGGGATCCCCAGTTTCAGCCCGCCGACAACGCCGCCGTGTCCATTGAAGTGGAACCGATCCTGTTCGGCACGGCGCCTTCCACCAATGCCCTCACCCTGCGCGCCGAACCGGCACTCTCCGAACCGGGACTGTACGAAGCGACCTACATCCCGCGCGCGCCCGGTGGTTTCCGGGCAATGGCCAAGGTGCAAAACGCGCTGGGCGCGGAAGAGGGCCGGGCCGAAACCGGCTGGTCCAGCGATCCCGTCGCCGAGGAATTCCGATCGCTGGTCCCCAACCTCCCGTTGCTGGAGGAAATCGCCCGCAAGACCGGCGGCCAGGTCGTCCCGTCCGAAAACCTCGGTTCCTTCGTCAAAGACCTCCCCACCCGAGCTGCTCCCGTCATGGAGTCGTGGTCCCACCCCGCCTGGCATACCCCCTATTTGTTCGCGTTCGCCCTCGCCTGTCTCATCGCCGAATGGGGCCTGCGCCGCGTGAAAGGTCTCCCGTGAAGTCTCAGTCCCCCTTGCTCCCGCGACATCTGCTCCGCCTCGCCACCCCATGGGTCGCGGCGTTCGGCTGGCTCGTCTCCAGCAGCCTCTGCCCCGCCTCCACCCCGACCGCTTCGGACCGAGCCACTGTTCTTCTCGTGGTCGGAGCCGCCGGCGAATCCGAGTTCGGTGAGAATTTCGCCGAGCAGGCCGCCCAGTGGCAAAAGGCCTGCCAGGCCGCCTCGGCCGAACTCACCACGATCGGGTTGTCCGCCTCCAACGCCGCTCCCGAGGTCGACGACCTCACGCTGGTGCGACAGGCCTTGGAAAACACCCCCAAGGAAGGCGGCGACGCCTGGATCGTGCTCGTGGGCCACGGGACCTTCGACGGACGTGAGGCCCGATTCAACCTGCGCGGCCCCGATCTCTCCGCGTCCAACCTCGTCCAGTGGCTCCAGCCGTTTCGCCGGCGCCTGGCCATCGTCAACACCGCGTCGGCCAGCGGTCCCTTCCTGAAACCCCTCTCCAGTACCAACCGGGTGGTCATCACCGCCACCCGCAGCGGCAACGAGGTCAATTTCACCCGCTTCGGCAGTCGATTGGCCGAGTCGATCGCCAGTCCCAAAGCCGACCTCGACCAGGACGGCCAGACTTCCCTGCTCGAAGCCTTCCTCAGCGCGGCCTTCCAAGTGGCCGAGTTCTATAAGACCGAGGGACGTCTCGCCACGGAGCACGCCTTGATCGATGACAACGGCGATGGGCTCGGCACACCCGGCGACTGGTTTCGCGGACTTCGGGCCACCAAACGCCCGCGCGATGGCGCCGCCCTGGACGGCTTGCGCGCCCACCAAATCCACCTGGTCCGGAGCACGGCCGAAAACGAACTACCCCCAGAAACGCGCGCCCGGCGCGATCAGCTGGAGCTGGAACTTGCCGCCTTGCGCGACCGGAAGACGTCGATGCCGGAGGAGATCTACTATCGCGACCTGGAGACGCTTCTGCGCCAACTCGCCGGACTCTACCTTCCTGCTCCGGCCAAGTAGCCGATTCAACTAGGGTCCAACGGCCCTTTCCCTGTTGCATCGCGTAGCGACTTTCCCCGGGAATACGGGGCGTCATGTACGGCTTTCGCCTGCCCAGCCTTGGTCCTCTCGTTGTCCTGGCGGTCGCTGCCGCCGCCCCAGCCCACGCGGCCATCAACGTCACCCCGACCGATGACGCGAACACCCTCGCCGGATTCATCGCCGGGCCAGGCATTTCCATCCACGGTGCCACCTACTCCGGCGGTGCTCTCGCCTCGGGTCGATTCACCGGCGGGTTTGGCGTCGGACTCGGCATCCAGTCGGGAATCGTCCTGACCACCGGGCTGGCGAGCTTTGCCGGTGAGTCCAACACCTTCGACGACCGCACCCAGGACAACAATCTGCCCGGCTCCGCCATCCTCAACCGCCTGGTCCCGGGTTACACCACCGGCGATGCCACCCTCCTGACCATCGACTTTTCGCTCGTGGCCGGCGGCGACCTGTACTTCAACTACGTCTTCGCCTCCGAGGAATACGACGAATTCGTCGGCAGCGATTTTAATGACGTCTTCGGGTTCTTCCTCGATGGCAACCAGATCGCCAACAACGTCGCCTTGATCCCGGGAACCTCCACCCCGGTGGCCATCAACAACGTCAACGACACCGACAACTCCCTTTATTTCAATGCGAACGATGCGGGCGGGAATTTCGACTTCACCAACGGCAATCAACGCCCGGTGAACCCCGCCGACGCACCGTTCCCCGGCCTGCAGTATGACGGCTTCACCACCGTGTTGACCGTGGAAGCCCTGAACATTGGCGCGGGCCGCCACAACATCATTCTGGCGATCGGCGACGCCGGTGACCGCATTCTGGATTCGGCCGTCTTCATTCAGGCGGCCTCCTTCAGCACCAGCTACCAGCCTCCCAACGTGCCCGAAGGCCGCACCTGGTTCGCCGTCGGAGGACTGTTCGCGACACTCGTGATTCCTGTCATCCGACGCCACCGCCCCGGCGCCTCCTCGATCCGGGCCTGAAGACCAAGCTCCTTTCCGTTCCGGAATGCCGACCCCGCCAGGGGAATGCAGGCTCGCCGGTCACACACCACGACGCTTGCGCCAGAAGCGTCGTCCGCCCAACCTCCTGCGCGTGCAGCCGGGCGTTTCAGGTCCCCTCCTTCCCCCGTCCGTGAGAGGGTCACCAGGTTTCGTGGTCCTTGCGGTGGTTCTGCTGGCGGTCTTCTGGATGCCGTCCGCCCAGGCTCAGGTCGATCCCACCGAGCGCCGATTGCTTCACGTGGGCTACAACCAGCCCACCGAAGGCAAGACGCCCATCGCCCTCTACGCCTTCTACCTTCACAACCAGACCAATTTTCTGCGCGAAGATTGGACCCTGCGCGCGGCCGTGGCGCCGGTGTGGTTCGACGCCCAACTCGGCTGGAAAAACGCCTTCGGCCCGAACACCGACCTGGGATTGCTGGCCGCGGGTGGCGGGTTCGCCCGCACCTACAACGAAATCCGACTGGGTGAATGGGAGCAGGACGAAAGCTTCACCGGCCACGGCTTCACCCTCGGCGCAGCCGCCTACCACGTCTTCAACCCCGGCGATCGCATCCCGCTCTTCGGCATTTTGGCCGGCACGCTCGAAGGCAGCTACTACGTCCGGGACGACAAAACGGATCCACGGTTCGAGCTGCCTCAGGATCATCAGGACCCTGTGGTCCGAACCGGCCTCCGATGGGGAGGACAGGAACCCGACTTCCGCTCACCCCTCGCCCTGGAAGTGTCGGCCTGGTACGAGGCCCGCTGGCGCCTGGAGAATGGGGCCTATGGCTACGACGGAGACCGTCAGCTCGAGGCGATGTCCCACTTGTACTGGGGACGAATCCTCGGCCGCTACACCACCCCCGACCGTCGTCACGACGTCGAGTTCGCCCTCACGTCCGGCGGCAGCATCGATGCGGATCGGCTCTCCACCTACCGGCTGGGAGGCATGCTCCCGTTCGCCAGCGAATTCCCGCTGATGATTCCTGGATACTACCACGACGAACTCACCGGCCGAAACTTCCTCCTGCTCAGCGGCAATTACTCGTTCGGGGTGAGCCGTGACAATTCATGGCGTCTCGCCTTGTTCGGCGCCACCGCCAGCATCGACTACCTCGCCGGCCTCGAAGACCCCTCCCGCGCCCACTCCGGCATCGGCGGCGGCATCAGCTGGCGATCGCCCAAACGCGACTGGATCATCACCGGCTTCTACGGCTTCGGGTTCGACGCCATTCGCGACGATGACCGCGGCGGACACATGGTTGGAGTCGTCCTTCAATACGACTTCCTGCTCGACGGAGGGTGGGACCGTTACCTCGCCTCACCCCGAATTTCGCAAGGCCTCCTCCGGATGTTTAGTCGGTGATGGTCCGCATCGGTGGTCCCCCTCTCACGCAGGCAAAAAAAGGCCGCCCCGGTCCTGTTTCCAGAACCGGGGCGGCTCATGTTTGAGTTCCCCACCGAATCGAAGACCGACTCACCGGGGCGTTTCAGCCCTGTCCCCGACGCTGGCGAATCCACGAGCAACCGGCTCCGAACGCCAGAAGGAAAACGCCGGGAAACACCATCCCGGCATCCGGAACGGTTGCCGTGCCACGCGTCACTTCAACGCTCCCGCCACGGATCGTGTCCGCGATCAGATCGGCACCGACCGCATCGCTCAGAATGATGTCCGAGAGGGTCAACCCACTCAGGCCGAGACCGGATGCCGTGAAGTGCAGGCTTGCCAAAACGAAGCTTCCCGCCTGCAGGCTTTCCAGGTCCGAAACCGAGTCCAGAGACACGGAGAAGAGGTTCAGCACCCCTAGCCCCGCATCGAAGGAATCGCCGTCCACACTCGGGACATTCAACGCGAGCTGATTGCCCAGGCCCGAATCGCCAAACGTCACCGAGTCGTAGGTCAACACACTCGTGTCGAACGCCAGATTCAGATCGAACGCCCCCAGCGCAGGCGCCACACCGTCACCCAGTCCGCTGATCACCAGCGACACGTCGACGCCGGCTCCCGGGGCGACGTTGAAGAATCCCGGCTGCACCGAGAGTTGAATCGCGTTGGCCGATGGCATCGCCATTCCGGCTACCACGGCGAGGGCCGCGAGCCACGCCTGCTTTCCCGCCGTTGTTTTGTTGGTCAGATCATTCATGGTCGTACTTCCAAAAGAGTTGGATTCAAGGTTCCGAGTTTCGAGACGCTCCCCATCACTTCGCCACCGCCGCCGGGCGGGTGAACAAGGTCGCCAGAATCCGCGCGTCCTTCACCGTGATGACGCCGTCCCCGTCCAAGTCACGCTTGTCTCCAGGGCCCGACGACGGCTGATTCCGCGCAGCCGTCACCAGGGAGAGATCACTGCGGTCGACGTAGCTGTCGCCATTGATGTCGCCCCGCACGGCGGGAGGCAGCGGTGCCGCAAGAATCGACAAAGCAAGTTCCACCGTCTGGGTGCGTCCGGTGTCTTCCGTCACCGTGATCGAGACGACGCGCTGACCGGCCGTGCCGACCGCGGGAAACCCCGACAACGTGCCATCCATGTCCAACGTCAGTCCATTCGGCAGACCGGATGACGACCACAGATACGGAGGAGTGCCGCCTTCCACCGTCAGGCTCGCGGAGTAGGCTTGCTTCTCCTGACCTTCCGGAAGGGACGAGGTCTGAATCGCAAAGGCCTTCGCCACCATCATCGTGTAGGCCATGGAGGCCGACACCCCATCGGCATCCGTCACGTCCACCGTGAAGGAGAAGGCACCCGGTGTCTCAGGAACTCCCGCCAGCACGCCGTCCTCCGGGTTGATGGCCAGTCCGTCAGGCAACGACCCGTCACGAACGGTGATTTGAAACGGAGTGTTGCCGCCCACCACGACGGTCCGAGGCAGGAATGCCAGAGTCGCCTCGCCATCCTGAATGTGGTCGATCAAACCCAGCGGCGACTCGACATTGAATCCCGCCATTTGGGCACCGATGTAGGCCCCCACCGCGCCTTCACAATCCTCGGGATCGTCGCAATCGGCTTCGCCGTCCTCGTCGTTCACGGGTCCGTTGTAGACGTAGAACTCGTACCGCCGGGTCACGGTCTCGTCGCCTTCCGGCAACTCGTCCTCGGCTTCAATCTCATCGACTTCACCCTCGTCGAGCTTCCGGGCCGGCTTCGCCTGGAACACCATCCATTCGATCTCCGTTTCAGGCTCTTCATCGCCGGCCCAATGCTTGTCATCCGGATCTTCCGGATCGTCGGAGACCAATTCATCCAGCTTCACCTTCTTGCCGTGCTTCTGAACGGTCTTGAACATCTTGACCCAGACCGGCACGCCGTACTGGTCTTCCTGCCGTTCATGCTCGTCCTCCGGCGGATCGATGAACATCTGAAGCCGGCCAGGCGCCGCCGGCGGGTCATCCGGAAACACGGGCGCCGGCACCGGCGGGTAATACACGAATCGCGGCGTCGACACGTTCACGATCGGTCCGCGCACCAGGGTTCCGGGATTCGCCGGATCATCGATCAGCCAGAAATACCGCACCGCCGAAGGCGATCCGTAGTAGCCGACCCCGAAATGCTCGCAGCCCAGGTTCACCCCGGGATCGGTGCAGGAATGCCCATCCGTCGGAGTCAATGGCCTCACCGGATCTTGGGGATTCGTAAAGGCCGAATAGGTGCCGTCCGGGTTCTTCCGAGCCTGATACCGGATGCGGACTTTCGGATGCAACGCGTCCGTCTGGTCTTCCGTGATCTGAGGGTGTCCGTAGTGGTTCCAATCGTAGGTGTAGGTGATCTCCGTGCTCCGAACATCGTCGAGTTCGATCTCGAATCCGTGGCAGGGGCCACCCGTGTCATTGACCACGTCGAAGTTGTTCAGGTCGCCATACGCCGTGCTCGCTTGGCTCGCGCTCGGCAGGGTGAGGAGAGAAATGAGGGCAATCAGTCGTTTCATCGTGTTTCTAGTCTGAGTTTCATACGAAACCCACTTAGCAATCACGATGCCACTCCCGGTTCCCGGCTCGTCAGGCGCACGGTTTACCCGAGAAACCTCACTCCCACGCCAAACCTAAATACTTGATGGATAGCAACTCGGAAGAACCAAGACCCTTCAAACACCACCGCCCCTCTCCTTCGCTATCCGGATCATTCCAGGCCCCAAGCCACTTGTTCCGGACCAATCCGGACCTCCAACCACCCAGAATCGGACCACCCCCACCCGAAACCGGACCGCTCGACCGATCCAAGCCCGACTCAACCCTCCCCCGAGGGCTCAGCCCTTGGGGTTCCAACCCAACGCGTAATACAGATTGGATCGGAACTCGGTCGGGTTCGGAGGTGTGATGGTCATGTAGCGGAACAAGCCTCGCTTGCGGCGGATGGTGAGAAACCGACCCTGAAAAAGCGACGTGTTCACCCAGAACTCCCCCGGAAACCGCGCCCCCACCACCACATCGTCGATGTTCCCTAGCATCACCTTGCGGATGACCTTGCCGAACAACAGCACTTCGACCTCGTGTCGACCCACCCGGTAACGGGTGAAACAGAACTGCACAAGGAACACGCCCACGCATCCAAGAAGGAGGATTACCTTCCCGATCGTGCTCCAGTCTTCGCCTAATGCTTCTGGCCCAGCCACAAGGAAACGGCCGGGACAATAAAGCCCAGACCCAGGGAAATCCAGACCAACCCCTTCTTCTTTAAAACCTGAAAGGCAAGCACCACGCCCAGCACCGTCGTGGCCGCCAGCGCGATCGACATCGCCACCACCAAAATCGTGAAGGGCCGGGTCGAATATCCCTCCGCCGTTCGGGTCGGGTAATACTGCTCCACGTGCACCCGGTTCATCCGACTCAGCCAGTCGTCCGAATCCTCAACCCCTTTCCGGCGGTCCGGCGTCACCGTCTGGTACCAGCCCGTCAGGACAAAGAAGAGCAACAGAGGGGCGAAAAAAACCCCCAGATGCAAATGAACGCGTCGCAGCCAGCGGACCATGGTGCCCTCGAACTTAACCTCAACGAGCCGGAATCACCGGCAGCAGAATCTTGGCGCCCACCGGAACGCGGCGGTCGTCCTTGATGTCGTTGAACTTCATGACCTGGGAAACCGTCAGCGGCTTGTACCCCTGCCTCTTGGCCTCCTCATTGAAGCTCGCAATCACCTCCGAAAGACTCTGGCCACGCTCGACCACGTACTCGAGGGCTTTCTCGGGCGGCTTCTCGGCGGGCTTGTCCGACGCCTTCTCCGACGCCTTGTCGCCCGACCCTTCATTGTTCGCTCCCCGACCCGTCGAACCCCGCGATCCCCCCCGCGGTTCGCTCGAACCCGCCTTGGAAGGCTTCGGAATGTCCGCGGATGACGCCACCGCGCGCTTCAGGTCGGTCAGCACCTTCACCACCTGCTCACCGTCCGCCGCGCGCTTGCGGTCCACCTCGTTGATCGCATCGGCAAGCCGTTTCAGGTCGTCCGCCCAGGGACGCTGGCTGCTGCTTTGCCGCAGCGCATCACCCTGCCTCGACATCTCGTCGCGCATCTTGTGCACCTCGTTCCCCAGCGCGTCGATCTGCCGCTTCTGACTCGCCAACGCGAGTTCCAACGACTCCACCGCCGCCGTGAGTCGTTGGATACGTTCTCCCACCACCGCTGGATCCAGAGGTTGTGCATTCAGTCGGGCCGCCGTCGCAGCCGCCAGCAGACCGGCCACGAGGAACCCGCTCACCGCGGGGCGAAATCGCATGCAGTCAGGTTAGGTTTGCCGCGGAGTGCCAGCAAGTGATAGTTGCCCCACGTGCGCGTCATCGAGGTGGTCCAACGCAGTGCCGCTTTCCTGGAATCCCGCGGCGTCGAATCCCCGCGGCTCCAGGTCGAACTCATTCTCGCCCACGTCCTCCGCATCCCACGCCTCCAAATCTATCTCCAGTTCGAGAAGGTCCTGTCCGCGGATCTGCTCGACGCCATCCGCCTTGCTGTTCAGCGCCGCGGCCAACGCGTCCCCCTCCAGCACATTCTCGGGTCCACCTCGTTCTGCGGCTTTGAAATCGACGTTTCACCCGACGTGCTCATCCCACGCCCTGAAACCGAATTGCTGGCTGAACACGCCTGGACCTGGTTGTCCCGCCACTCCCCTGCCTCCCCGTTCGTGCTCGATTGGGGCACCGGCAGCGGTTGCCTCGCCATCGCCATCGCCGCCAACCACCCGTCCGCGCGCGTCACCGCCATCGACATCTCGTCCGCCACCCTCGACGTCGCCCGTCGCAACGCCACCCGCCATTCGGTCACCAATCGCATCGAGTTCGTCCAGTCCGATGGCGTCGAGCCCCTGCCCGCCGGAAGCCGCTTCCACCTCATCGTCAGCAATCCTCCCTACATTCCCACCGCGGAAATCCCCACCCTCGAACCCGAGGTCCGCGACCACGACCCATCGCTCGCCCTGGACGGAGGTCCCGATGGACTCGACCTCTACCGCCGGCTGGCCGTCACCCTGCGGGAACGACTGCTCCCCGGCGGGGCCTTGTTGCTGGAGTTCGGCGAGGGCCAGGCCCCGGCCCTTTCGAAGATCCTGACCGCCGCCCGTTGGTCCGTTCCCGAGGTCCACGCCGATCACTCCGGCCGTGACCGCTTCCTCGTCACCCACCTTCCCGAGTCACCCCCGATTTCCTGAGCGATTTGGGCTGCGGGCCAGGCCCGGCCCAAGCACCCTCTCCCGAGCAACATGGACGCATTTCTGATCAAGGGCGGACGTCCCCTCCACGGCGATGTCAGCATCAGCGGCAGCAAGAACGCGACGCTTCCGCTCATGGCCGCCGCTCTCCTCACCAGCGAGCCCTGCACCATCCGACGAATCCCCAACTTGAGCGACGTCCAGTTCATGGGCGAAATCCTCAAATCCCTCGGCGCTGAGGTCACCTTCGAGGGAGATTCCGTCACCATCCGCGCCCGCAAGATCCATGAGGTCGGCAAATACGACCTGATCCGCAAAATGCGCGCCTCCATCTGCATCCTCGGCCCCCTCATGGGCCGCCTCGGACGCGCCCGAGTCTCGCTTCCCGGCGGTTGCGTCATCGGCGCCCGTCCCATCGATCTCCACCTGAAAGGCCTTCGAGCCCTCGGCGCCCGGTTCACCGTTCGCGCCGGTTACGTGCTCGGAGAAACCAAACGCCTCGTCGGAACCGAGGTCTTCCTCGGCGGTCGTGTCGGCCCCACGGTGCTGGGCACGGTCAACATCATGATGGCCGCCACCCTCGCCGAGGGCACCACCCTCATCGAAAGCGCCGCCTGCGAACCCGAGGTCATTGATGTTGCCAATTTCCTCATCGCCATGGGCGCCAAAATCCAAGGCGCCGGCGGCCCGACCATCACCATCACCGGCGTCAAAAAACTCCACGGCGCCCAGCACGACGTCATCCCCGATCGCATCGAGGCTGCCACCTTCGCCATCGCCGCCGCCGTCACCCGCGGCGAAATCACCCTCAAGAATTGCCGCCCGGATCACCTCGGCGCCGTGCTCGACAAACTCCGCGAAACCGGCGTCAAAGCCGAGCGACGCGGCCCCGATCTCGTCGTCTCTCACGGGCGCACCCGCCTCCGCCCCGTCGACATCACCACCCAGCCCTACGCCGGCTTCCCCACCGACGTTCAGGCCCAGATGATGGTGCTGATGCTGCTCGTCCCCGGGATTTCGGTCATCACCGAGCGCATCTTTGAGGCCCGCTTCATGCACGTGCCCGAACTCTGCCGGCTCGGAGCTGAAATCAGCATCGAAGGCCCCAGCGCCATTGTGAAGGGCGGACGCCCCCTCAGCGGTGCTCAAATCATGGCCAGCGACCTCCGCGCTTCCGCCGCCCTCGTGCTCGCCGGTCTCGCCGCCGAAGGATCCACCACCGTAAAACGAGTCTACCATCTCGACCGCGGTTATGATCGCATGGACGAGAAACTCAGAACATTAGGGGCCCGAATCGAACGTGTCCCTGACCGACCCGAATCCGAGTGAATGAAGGCTCTCATCGCCATCTTTTTTGCCCTCGTCGGCGTGTATCTCTTTATGGAGCTCGTCGGCTTCTACCGACGCACCTCCGGGCCCGAGGGCAGCCAACCCGCTGCCACGTCCAGCGAAGTCCACACCCCCACGGGTGATAGCCTGCCGGGACTCCCTCCCTTCCTGGAAACCTCCCTCGCCCAGGCCCAACAACAAGGGGCCGAAGAACTTGGTAAATGGCTCAAGGCCTGGAGCAAACAGGTCCAGGACCCACGCCTCGCCTGGATCGAACTCGATTATGTCGTCCTCCTGAACCTGAAGGACCACAAGGCCGCTCGTGAGCGTTTCCTGCAAATCAAGGCCCGCACCCCCCCAGGCACCCCCGTCTTCGATCGCATTCAAAAGCTCGATTCGGCGTACGAACAATAGCCCGTTTCCCTCCCATGAACCGCACCGCCAGCTCCCTCCTGCTCGCCTCCGCCCTCACCTCATCGGCCGCCGACCTCGCCTCCGCCCTCCAGTCTCTTCGCAACGTCGCCCCCGAGGGCCAGGGCAATCCCGCCGCCACCGCCGCCTGGGCCGAGCTCAGCAAATCCAGCGCCAGCGATCTCCCGGCCCTCTTGTCCGCCATGAACGGCGCCAATGATCTCGCCCGCAACTGGATCTTCGCCGCCGCCGACACCATCACCGACCGCACCCTGAAAGCGGGCTCCCCACTGCCTCTTCCCGCCCTCGCCGATTTCCTGCTGAACACGTCCCACGACCCTCGCGCACGTCGGCTCGCCTTCGACCTCATCGCCCGTGGCGATGCTGCCACCGCCGAAAACCTCCTTCCCGGACTGCTCGACGACCCGTCCACCGAACTGCGACGCGAAGCCGTCCAACGACTCATCGATCGCGCTTCCAAAACCCTCGCCGACGGCCGCAAAGACGCCGCCTCGGTGCTCTATCAACAGGCGCTGGTCTTCGCCCGCGATGCCGATCAGATCGAGGCCCTCACCAAACCCCTCAAAGACCTCGGCCGACCCGTCGATCTGGTTCAGCAGCTGGGGTTCCTCGTGAACTGGAAGGTCATCGGACCCTTCGACAACACCGGCGGCGCCGGTTTCGAAAAGGCTTTCGCCCCCGAAACCGAGTTGAAATTCGACGCCGAATACGACGGCAAGGAAGGCAAGGTCCGCTGGAAGGATTTCGAGTCCGCCCACGAGATGGGCATGGTCGATTTCAACAAGGCCTACGCCCCGCTCAAGGAAGTCACCGGCTACGCGTTCGCGGAGTTCCACAGCGACGCTCCCCGCCCGGCCGAGATCCGCATCGGCTGCAAGAACGGCTGGAAGGTCTGGTACAACGGCGCCTACCTCTTCGGCCGCGATGAATACCACCGCGGCGCCGAACTGGACCAATACAAGCTCCCCATCCAGCTCCGACCCGGCCGCAACACCCTGCTCGTGAAACTCACCCAGAATGAACAGAAGGAGGACTGGACCATCGAATGGGAGTTCCAGCTCCGCATCACCGACCCCTCCGGCCGCGTCATTCGCTCCGCCCCCGCCGGTGCCGCCCACGCCGCCGCCACCCGCTGACCCTTCCCCAGCCCCACCATGAACCGCCTCGCTTTCGTCCTGCTCTCGCTGCTCGCCGCACGGATCGCCTCCGCCGATTGGACCCAGTTCCGCGGCCCCGACGGCTCCGGCTCGGTCCCGGACGCGGTGCTCCCCACCGCCCTCGAACCGCGCAAACATATCACTTGGGAACTCCCCCTCCCCGGCCGCGGCCTCGCCTCACCCATCATCGTCGGTGATCGCGTCTTCGTCACCGCATCCAGCGGCCCCAAGCAAGCCCGCCTCCACGTCCTGTGCTTCCGGGCCAGCGACGGCGTGAAGTTGTGGGAACGCCAGTTCTTCGCCACCGGCCGCACCATGTGCCATGAGAAGACCAGCGTCGCCGCCAACAGCCCCGCCACCGACGGCCAACGCATCTTCGCCCTCTATTCCTCCAGCGATCTCATCGCCCTCGACCTCGATGGCAATCTCCTCTGGCTGCGCGGACTCGGCCTCGACTACCCCAACGTCAGCAATTCCCTGGGCATGTCGTCCTCCCTCGTGGTCGCCGACGGCACCGTCGTCGCCCAGGTGGAAAACGACAGCCAATCCCTCGCCCTTGGCATCGACGTCGCCACCGGCCTGAACCGCTGGAAACTCGACCGACCCAAGCGCGCCAACTGGACCTCGCCCATTGTCTTCACCGATCCCGCCAATGGACGCGCGTCGGTGCTGCTTCAGTCCTCCAAAGGCCTGCTCGCCGTCGAACCCGCCACCGGCAAGGAACTCTGGAACTATGAGGAAGGCGCCTCGACCGTGCCTTCGTCCGCCTCCAGCCGAGGCGTGGTGTACGTGCCCTCGTCTGGCATCACCGCCTTGAAACCCGGCGTCGCTGGCGAGGCCCCGACCCAACTCTGGCGCGCCGGCAACCTGCGGCCTGGCACCTCCAGCCCCACGATCGTCGGAGACCGTCTTTACACGTTGAACGACGCCGGGGTTCTGACCGCCGGCGATGTCCAGGACGGCAAACGCCTCTGGCAACTCCGACTGAAGGGCCCGTTCTCCAGCTCCCCAGTCGCCGCCGGCCGCTACGTCTACGCCACCAACGAAAAGGGCCTGCTCCAGGTCGTCGACACCAGCAAGCCTGAGGGCGAACTCATCAGCGAAATGGAGCTGGGCGAGACCATCCTCGGCACCCCGGCCATCTCCGGCAACGCCCTCTACATCCGCAGCGACGGCAAGCTCTGGAAGATCAGTGGCTCCTGAGCCGGAGCCGCTCGGAGAGTGGAGCGAACCAGCGATGCCCCCACCGGGATGCCGGAGTTCAACCTGATCTCTTCATTCAGGAAGAGTTCAGGTTCCTCCAGCAGGAGGAATACCGAGTTTGGCCATTTTGAGTGGTCGCCAGGGCGGGTGGCCGGTGTCGCGGAGCGACATGCGATGGTAGCCAGGCGTTTCAACGCCTGGGCGGGTGAGGGAGAAGAGATTCCGTCGCGGAGCGACGGTTGAACCCGGCGCATGGCGTGCGGACAAACCCTCGAGGAGGCACGGATTCAAACGTCGCTCAGCGACGCTGCCGTGGTAGGCGCCGTGAATCCGGGCGTTCAAAGGCACGGCTACCGTCGTTCGTCGCTCCGCGACGGCCAAAGAAAATGGCCTAACTCCAGGTTCCCCCAGCAGTGGGAACGAATCGCCCTCCATCCGAATCCGTTCCGGAACGCAAACCGCTTGAATTCAACCAAGCTGCTTGCTCCCGGCACGTTCGGCCTGCACTTCCACCTCCACCCGCGGCGCTTCCCTCCGGCCCAGCGGATTGACCTCGTAGCCGCCCGCCGACAGCGCCGCCCGCCAGTCTGCGATGAGTCCCAGGACCCGCTCCAGGTCCAGGCGCTCATGCAGGCTGCCATACTCGCGTAGATTGGCGTCCGCCAACCGGAATAGCGCCTCCGACGGCCTCAACCGTCCTTTCTGCAAGTGCACAAACGCCCCCGCCAACTGGATCAGGCCCTTGTAAAAGTGATCGTTCCGCTGGCGACGCTCCCGCAACCAGAGTTGCTCCAGCACATCGTGCGCCTCGTAGTACTCGCCCCGATTGAAGCAGGCGAACCAACCGGCGTAGTGCGGATCCAACCCATCCGCCCCCTCCACCCGCAAATGCCCCACTCGCTCAGCCTTCGACATGCGCTCATCCTGCCCGGAAACCCCACCCACGCCAATCCGTCCCCCGCCCTCCGTCCCCCGTCCTCCGCCCTCCGTCCTCCGTCCCCCGCCCTCCGCCCTCCGCCCTCCGGCGTCCCTGCTGTTGCATCAAGCGGCTTCCCCCTTACCTTCCCCGCCGTGCCGAACGCCTCCACCCGACGCTCCCGACCAGGCCACGCCCTTGCCCTGGTCCTCGCCCTTGGTCTCACCGCCTCCGCAGGCGAATCCTGGCCCCAATGGCGCGGTCCCAGCCGCGATGGAATCGCCCCAACCAGCCCACCCTGGCCTTCCCAGCTCGACGAGAAGACCCTTCAACGCCGCTGGCACATCCCGCTCGGACCGAGTTACTCCGGGCCGTTGATCACCAGCGACCACGTGTTCGTCACCGAAGCCAAAGACCAGGCCTACGAAGCCGTCCTCGCCATCGACCGAGCCACAGGCAAGGAGGTGTGGCGCCATGAGTGGGAGGGGTACGTCAAGGTGCCTTTCTTTGCGAAATCGAACGGCGACTGGATCCGCTCCACCCCGGCACTGGCCAACGGCCGATTGTACGTGGGCGGCATGCGGGACGTGGTGGTCTGCCTGGAAGCAACGAGCGGCAAGGAACTCTGGCGTTTCGACTTCCCGAAGGAACTGAAGAAACCGCTGCCCGATTTCGGCTTCGTCTCCTCACCGCTGGTCGACGGCGACTCGGTCTACGTCCAAGCCGGGGCCGGCTTTGCCAGGCTGGAAGCCGCCTCCGGCAAACTGCTGTGGCGCACCTTGGATGATGGGGGAGGCATGTGGGGCAGCGCCTTCAGTTCCCCGATCCTGGCGAATCTGGCCGGCAAGGAGCAACTGATCGTCCAGACCCGCGACAAGCTCGCCGGCGTCCAGCCCAGCGACGGGAAAGTGCTCTGGGAACAGACCATCAAGTCGTTTCGCGGCATGAACATTCTCACACCAGTGAGTCTGGGGGACCGGATCCTGACCTCCTCCTACGGCGGCCAAACCCAGGGCTGGAACCTGGCGCTGGATGGCGACGCCTGGAAGATCGAGTCCGCCTGGAGCCTCAAGCTCGAAGCCTACATGTCCACACCGGTCGTGCACCGCGGCCACGCCTTCCTCCATACCCGATCCCAGCATCTCGCCTGCGTCGATCTCGCCACCGGCACCAAGCGCTGGCAGTCGGAGGCGAAGTTCGGGAAATACATGAGCCTGGTGCGCCAGGGCGAACAGATCCTCGCTCTCGACGAACGTGGCCTGCTCGTCCTGTTCCCCGCCGATCCCGAAAAGTTCACCCAGACCTCCGAACGGCGCGTTTCTGAATCCGATACCTGGGCCCACCTCGCCGTGGCCGACGCCGACCTCGCCATCCGCGACCTCAAAGGTCTTGCCGTTTGGGCGTGGAAATCCGAGTCCCGTTGAGCCTTCGAACAAACCCGTTGGCCACACGGGGCATCGGAGGGTACCGTCGCGTGTCGTTTCGGGGAGGATGAACATCGCGCACCGCATACTCTGTCTATTCACCGTTGCTCTGGCGGCATGGATGGGATGCGGCGCACCACCGAGCGCTTGTGCCGCCGCCTCCGAGCCGCCTGTGATCTCGGTCAGCGTCCGTCACGCCACTCAACGCGAAGGGACCGGCGGCGAAAACCACGCCGTTTTTCAAGTCTTCGCCTCCTCAGCCCCGTCAGGACCTGTCCAGATCGAGTACATGACTCGCAACGGTTCCGCGCTGGCCGGGATCGATTACCTCGAACGTCGCGGCGTCTGGATCCTGCCTGCCGGCGCCACCGAAGGTTCCATCAGCGTTCCGCTCGTCACCGACTCGCTCGCGGAAAGCGACGAAACCTTCGAACTGCTGCTCCAACCGACGCCCGGCATCGAACTCGCCACCCCACGGGCCATCGGCACGCTGCTGGACGATGATGTCCCCCGAATCTCCGCCCGTGATATCACCGTGATCGAGGGTTCCGGCGCCGAGACCCTGATCCAGGTTCCCATCACCCTGTCCAATCCCAGCACCTTCACCGTTCGCGTCCGCGCCACCTCCAACGCCGGCACTGCCGAACCCCCATCCGACTTCGAAGCCACCTCTGGCACCGTCGTGTTTCCCCCGGGCAGCCTGCTCGGAACCTTCGATTTCCACCTGCGCCCCGACAACATCGCCGAATTCAGCGAGACCATCCGAATCGAGCTTTCCCATCCCGAGAACGGCGTGCTCGGCAACGCCGCCGCCCAGGTGCTGGTGATCGACGACGACCCGACCCCCACGATTTCCGTGTTTGGGTCGACCCTCACCGAATCCACTGGCAGCAACACCAACCTGTCGTTCCAGGTCCGGCTTTCCGGCCCATCCACCCAACCCGTCCGGGTCAGTTACTCCACCCGCAACACCACGGCCACCGCCAGCGTCGATTACCTGCCGCGCATCGGCACCTTGGTCATCCCGCCCGGCGAAACCACAGCGATTCTCGAGGTGACCATTCTCGGTGACGCACTCGCCGAGACCGATGAACAGTTCTCCCTGATCCTGCGCAACCCCATCAACGCCTACCTCGGCATCGCCGAAGCCGCCGGCAAAATCCTCGATGACGATCGTCCCCTCATGATCTCCGTCCTGGACGCCTCCGCGCCGGAAGGATCGCCCGAGAGCCCCGGCGTCCTGGCGTTCGATGTCCTCCTCACGGACCCGCCCACCAATTCCGTGGTCGTCGACTACACCATCCTCCCCGCCACCGCGACCCTCGGCTCCGACTTCCTCTCCACCACCGGCACCCTCACCTTCGTCACCATCGGCCAGGCCACCACCCGCCACCGCGTCACCGTGCCCGTGATCGGAGATCACAACGTCGAGCCCAACGAAACCCTGGTGTTTCGCCTCAGCCAGCCCGTGAACGCCATTCTCGCCCGAGCCGAGGGCACCGGCACCATTCTCAACGACGATGGCGCCACCCTGGTGGTCGAGGACGCCACCGTCACCGAACGCGACCAGGACGAATTCACCGCACCCTTCCTCGTCCGCCGTCTTGGACCCACCGACGAAACCATCATCGTCTCCTACGCCACCTTCGCCGGCACCGCCAGCGGCACCAGCGACTTCGTGCCTCGTTCAGGAGTCCTCACCTTCCGCCCCGGTCAAACCCAGGCCTTCATCTCCGTACCCGTCCGTTCCGACCTCGCCGTCGAGCCCGAGGAATCGTTCGAGGTTCAACTGCTGAATCCCATCGGTGCCACCCTGCTTCGGGCAACCGCCATCGGTCGCATTCTCGACAACGACCTCCCCTCCCTGAGCGCCGTCCCCGTCACCATTGCCGAAGGCAACTCCGGCCAACCGACCGTCACCTTTGTGGTCCGCCTCGACGTGGCCTCCAGCCAGGAAATCACCGTGGATTTCAGGACCGAACCCGGAACCGCGCAGGCCGGCTTCGATTACCTGCCGCTGTCCAGCAGCCTCTTGTTTCCCCCGGGCACCCTCGAACGGCAGATCTCCATCACAACGCTGAGTGACACCCTCGACGAGGGCAACGAGACCTTCTCCCTCGTGCTCTCCAACCCGCGCCATGCCCGCGTCGCCACCCCCGAAGTCCTCGCCACCCTGGTCGATGATGATCCCGCAGCCTTCGTCTCGATCGAGGACAGCGAAGTCCGGGAATGCTCGGGGTCCGAAGCCAATGCCTTCGTCGCCTTCCCGGTGCGGCTCAGCATCCCCAGCGGTCGCCCCATCCAGGTCCCGTTCCAAACCCGGCAGGTCACCGCCCTCGCCGAAGTCGATTTCATCGGAACCACCAACACCCTCACCTTCCCCCCAGGCTCCGACCTCCAGATCATCACCATCCCCGTGCTCTGCGACAACCTGGATGAACGTGACGAGGTGTTCGAAGTCGTTCTCGGCGCCCCCGATTCCGCCGTGCTCAGCCGCGCCCGCGCCCGCGGCAGGATCATCGATGACGACCAGCCCACCCTCCAGATCACCGACGCCCAGCTCGTGGAGGGCACCGCCAGCCTTTCCGAAGCTGTTCTCACCCTCACACTCTCGTCCGCCGCCCCCGAGGTCGTCGCCGTCGATGTCGCCACCCTCGACGACTCCGCCATTGCAGGCTCGGACTATCTCTCGGTCTCCAACACCCTCTTCCTCCTGCCGGGAACCACTTCCGAAACCATCCGAATTCCCATCGTCACCGACGCCGTCGCCGAACCCGACGAGGTCTTCCACCTCGTGCTTCGGAACCCACGCAACGTCCGCCTCGAACGCGACACCGCACAGGTCACCCTCCTCAATGACGACCTCCCCAGCATCCGCATCCCCGATGTGGCGCTCGTCGCCCGACGCGATCAACGCACCGAAGCCATCGTCGTCTTCACCTTGTCCCAGCCTTCCCCCGATGCCGTCATCCTCCCCTACACCACCGCCGATGGCACCGCCGTCGCCTTGGAGGATTACACCCCCGCCACCGGCGTCCTGATTTTTCCACCGAACACCACGCAGGCCTCGGTCACGATTTCCATCGCGCCCAACTCCGACACCGAATCCGACGAATTCTTCTCTCTCGAAATCGGCGCCTCGATCCAGGCAATCGCCGAAGTCTCACGCGTTCGCGTCACCCTGAAGTCCGAGTCCCTTCCCAACCTACCCCCCTCCGTGGCGCTCACTCTCCCCGGCTGGGCGGACCAGTCCTCCGCAGGAT
>CAUJJW010000076.1 GCA_963205105.1 Verrucomicrobiota bacterium
CGTTCCATGCAGAACCTGGCCTGAATGAATCCAAAGCTGTTCCAACTGGGGGCAATGCCGGAGCAGGACCCCCAAGCGACGTCGCTGAATCTGCTCTCCCTCGCCCATCCCCTCCTCGGTGTGCAGGGCGGCCGTCAAGGGCAGCAATGCCCCGAAGTAATCGCCGTCGTCCATGTTTCGGGCGGCCTCCGACACCAGGAGTCGGACCGCCGCGAGGCGATTGCTTTCCGCCTGATGCGCCACGTCGCGACGGGCACTTTGCAGGCGCAGGGTGAACACGGACGACACCACGAAAACCGCCAGCATTGCCAGCAGCACCAGGGCGGAGAGTCCCGCCACGGCCGGCCGGCGGCGGATCCATTTCAGGAGTTTTGCGAACGGCGACGTGGGGCATGCCAGGATGGGCTCCAGGCGCTGCCAACGCTCCAGATCGTCGGCCAGGGCTTCGGCCGAGCCATACCGGTGGTCCGGCACTTTCTCCAGGCACTTCAGGCAAATCGTTTCGAGGTCCCGGTCCACCGACCGGTTCAAGGCCGAAGGATTTCGTGGTTCGCTATCGAGCACCAACCGGACGGTTTCCAGCGTGGTTCCTCCCGCAAACGGCGGCTGTCCCGTGAGCAGTTCATACAAGACGGCGCCCAATCCATAGACGTCCGCTCCCGTGGTCAGTGAACGCGCCTCCCCGCGCGCCTGCTCCGGAGACATGTACGCCGGCGTTCCCAGGTGCGCGACGGTCCGGGTCAGCGTGCTGTCCCGCTCCACCAGTTTTGCCAGTCCGAAGTCGGTCAGGAACGGTTCGCCTTCGCTATCCAGGAGGATGTTGTTGGGCTTGATGTCCCGGTGCAGCACCCCGCGCTGGTGCGCGTAATGCACCGCCCGCGCGACCGTGATCATCACCCGCACCGCTGCCGCCACCGGCCACACGCCTCCCTTGGCTTTCCCGGACAGGGTCCCACCTTCCAGCAGCTTCATGCTGAAGTAGGGCTGTCCGCCCGATTCTCCAATCTCGTAGATGGGAACGATGTTCGGATGGTCCAGCGCGGCCGCCGCCGCGGCTTCGATACGAAAGCGTTCCGCGAAGTCCTCCGAGGCGAACATGCCTCCGGACAAAGCCTTCACGGCCACCCAACGTCCCAGGCTTCGCTGACGCGCCTTGAAGACCACCCCCATGCCGCCGTGCGCGATCACGTCCACGAGATCGTAGTCACCCAGCTTTCGCCCGACCTCCTCAGCGGAACCCTCCCCGCTGGGGCCATCCCCCACATTCATTTCCCCGCCGTCTCCAGCATCGAGGCCACGGAAGAGGCAGTGCCGACACAACCCGTCCGGTGCCGTGGGAGGAACCGGATGACCGCATCGGGGGCAACAGCGTGGTTCGAGGTCAGGCACGTTCAGCGAACTCCGCAAAGGAATTCCAAATCCATGAGAAGCTTTCCGCGGACAACGTTCCGCGCGACCTGCCGTAAAATCGCCGGAACCCGCCCTTCATCGGGTCATCACCCGGATCAGGTGCCGGAGTTCGTCGTCGATTTCGTCCCGCGAGCCGACCGTTTTGGCGATTTCCTCCCGAAACGTTTCGCGAAATCGGGTGCGCAGGCGGTGGATCGCTGATTTGACGGCCTGCTCTGAAAGACCCAACTGCCGGGCGGCGTCGGCGTAGGGCAAATCACCGCGGTCGCCCAGCAGGAAACCCTTCATCACCTCGAATCGCTCCAGTTGGCCTTCCGCTTCGCTCTGGTCCCGCAACCGGGCGAACACCGTGTCCAGCATGCGCGAGGCCCAGGCCACCTCGAACAAGGTCTCCGGTGTGACGTCGCCCGAAGGTTCATAGCGGTAACGGTCCTCGGAATCCGCCGCGTCCAAGGACACCGATGGCAGGCCTCCGCCGCGCTTCAGGGCCTTGGATCGATCCCAAAGGTTCAACAGATAATGGCTGAGGGTGGTGAGGAGGAAGGTTCGGAACCGCCCCTTGCAGGGATGCACCGTCAGGAGATCGCGGCGGGTCAGCAGCATTTCGAAGTAGCCCTGGACCAGGTCCTGGGAATCCTCCGGGCTGTGGCCTTTGCGTCGGACGAAGGCGTACAGCGGGTACCAGTAGGTCTGACACAACCGCTCCAAAGCATCCTTGGCCTCCGGGGCATTCTCACGCCCGGCCAGCAACACCACGCTCCAGTGCGTGGTCCGAAAATCAAAGGCCCCCTCCGCCTTGCCGTCTCCCACACCGGCCCCTTCCGCGGAAGCCTGCCGGGACAATCCATCCTTGTCCGAGTTGGGTTCTGCCAGCGGCGGTGCCATGGGAGCCACAGAAGCCTACATACGTTCCAGGGTTTCAATGCCGAGCAGTTCAAGACCGAGACGAAGCACGCGCGAGGTCACTTCGCACAGGGCAGCCCGGCTGGCGCGGACCGCGGGGTCCTCGGCTTTGAGCACCGGACAGTTCTCCCAGAACTGGGAGAATTTTCCGGCCAGGTCGTAAAGGTAGTTGCAGAGGAAATTGGGGCGGTAGTCGGCGATGACTCCCTCCAGCGTGTAGCCGAAATTGAGCAGGTGCCGGGCGAGGGCCAGTTCCTCCGGAGCGGAGAGGGGAAGGGCGGGCGGCAAATCCGCGGGCGAGCCGATGTCGCCGCCTTTCCGCTGGAGGGAACGCGTCCGCGTGTACGCGTACTGGAGGTACGGAGCGGTGTTGCCGTTGAGCGCCAGCAATTTGTCCCAGCTGAAGACGTAGTCGCTCTGGCGGTTGGGAACGAGATCCGCGTACTTGATCGCTCCCAGGCCAATCAGGCGCGCCATCGACCGCTGCTGGTCCTCCTGCATCTCGGGATTCTTGGCCGCCACGATCTTGAGCGCTCGTTCTTCCGCCTCGTCCAGCAGGTCGGTCAGTTTGACGGTGTCGCCGGATCGCGTTTTGAACGGCTTGCCGTCCTCGCCCAGAATCGAGCCGAACCAGACGTGCTCCAACCGGACGGGATGTTCGGGATGGATGCGTCGGAAGGTGGCGAACAGTTGTCGGAAGTGGAGCTGTTGGCGGCCGTCGGTGACGTAGAGGATTTCACCGGGGTTCCAGGTCTCCAGGCGGTACGCGAGGGTGGCCAGGTCGGTGGTGGCGTAGTTGAAGCCGCCGTCGGACTTGCGGATCAGGAAAGGGTTGGGCTGCCATTCGCCGTCCTTTTGAATCAGGAACGGGTCGTCCTTCGGCGGTTGGGTGCCGTCGCTGAAGACCCCGATGGCGCCTTCGCTGGTGGTGGCGATGCCCTGGGTGACGAGGGATTCGACAACCCCGGCCAACCGCGGGTTGTAAAAGCTCTCGCCCAGGGTGTGATCAAAGCGAACCCCGAGGCGGGTGTAGATGCGATCGAACTGGGCCTGGGACAGCCGCTGCATGTCCTGCCAGATCGCCAGATTGGTGGGATCGCCG
>CAUJJW010000077.1 GCA_963205105.1 Verrucomicrobiota bacterium
GAGGACGGAGGACGGAGGGCGGAGGACGGAGGACGGAGGACGGAGGGCGGAGGACGGAGGACGGAGGACGGAGGGCGGAGGACGGAGGACGGAGGGCGGAGGACGGAGGACGGAGGGCGGAGGACGGAGGACGGAGGGCGGAAGAAGATGGCTGTCCGGCATGGATTCGAACCATGACAAACTCCTCCAAAGGGAGTTGTGCTACCATTACACCACCGGACAAACCGAGAGCTGAGCTTGAAGAGCTATAATGCGGCGCCAAGGAAAATTTTTCGGGCTTTGACGCATCGGGCCGGGGGGTCTATCTAGTCAGTAGTTCGTCCATCGATTTCAGCACCTATGAATCCCTCCCATTTTCGAAACGGTCTGTTGGTCCTGCTGTGCGGGGCGGGGGTGTCGGCGATGGGCGCGGTTCGGCCCGAAGGCGACAAGATCGAGTTCTCGCCGCCGCGTGAGGAATTGAAAGTCGCGCCGTTAACGGGAACGGACCTGGAAACACGCACCTTCAATTTTCAGCGTCGGGATTCGGGCAGTTCCCTTTCCGATGTGCCTTCGGCTGTGGCGCTTCCGTCGCCGGATCAAGTGAACCGGATGCGTGCCTTGCAGGAGTTGGTCGAACAACGATCGGCCTGGGCTCGACCGGAAGACTTGGATGATCTGAGCGTGGACACCGACTTCCAGAAGGCTGGTGCGGAGAGCGAATTGACGATCGACGATTTGTTCGAGCGCCAGACGGGGGGCAGGGACCGCGGTCTGCAAAAGCAGGGTGAAAACGATTCCATGAGCCTGGATCGGGATCGTGATCGGGAGAACGGCTTGGACTCGAAGAGCCGGGATCGGCGGGGATTGAACAACCGGGATCCGCGGGATCGGGGGCAGGATCGCGACTCCCGGCGGGATGTGGACGGCAAGTCGGACTCCCTGACCGACATGTCGCTGAAGCCCGGTGAAATTCGGTCGGATGCGACGGACACCTTGCGCAGGCGCGGGGAAGGCATGGGGCCGACCATGGATCCCGGGCAGCGGGAACGCCGGGGGAATTCGGATGGGCTCTTTGAATTCGGATCCCTCGCACCGAAGTCGGGCAGTTTTATGACGGACTCGACCCGGGACGGAACGGCGTCGGGGGATCGGTTGGAGTCGTTGCGGCGCATCCTGGGGTCGTCCGCTCCTTCGATTCTGGGGGCCTCGGGCATGAAGTCAGGTGCACCGGATGGTCTGGGTGGTGCTGGCGTGCTGGGGACCATGGGGTCGACGCCCGGAGTGAACCGGAATCTTTCGCAGAGCCTGGACTCGCGATCCGGGGCGAACGCGCTGGTGCCGACGGCGGAAGGGCCGGGTTCGGGGGAGCGACTGACGAGCATTCCCAACCGTCCGCTGGGTTTGGACATCAATACCGGACGGGAAGGTTTCAGCAGCCGGAGCGATCGTTTTCAGGCGGCTCCTGTCGCTCCCACGCCGATGGAAATGTTCCGGAAGAAGCACGACGCGCGGATTCCTTCCCGGGAATTCTGACCTACTCGATCAGTTCCACTTCGACATCACGACCGCTTTCCCAGGCGGTTCCCGGCGGGATCGAGAGCAGGGCATTGGCGACGGCGAGTCCGGATTGAATATGGGACGCCTGGGTGCCGGACGTTCGGACAATGCCGCCAGGATCCACCCGCACCCGGAGCACGTTGAGGCGGTCTCCCCGATTGATGAGCGGCTCGGCGAGTCGTGCGGTCATGCGGCGGCCGAGAACGTCGCTTTCGCCTTCCAGCCGGCGGAGGGCGGGCAGGACCAGCAGCTGCCAGGTCACGAAGGCGGCCACTGGGTTTCCGGGAAGCCCGAACCAATGGCAGTTGTCGAGGCGTCCCCAGGCGAACGGTTTTCCAGGTTTGACCGCGATGCGCCAGAGATCCAGATGGCCACCGAGCTGGGTGAAGGCTTTTTTGAGCAGATCGGCGTCCCCGACCGAAACGCCCCCGGTGGTGACGACGAGGTCGCTGGAGTTCGCGGCATCGCGCAGGCCTTCCCTGACCGGGTCCAGAGCGTCAGGGACGCAGGCGGTGCGGACGATGGTGGCGCCGGCGGTTTGAGCGAGTGCGCGGAGGAGAAAGCGGTTGCTGTCGGGAAGTTTGCCCGGGGCGATGGGGCCGGAGGGTTCCGCGAGTTCGTTGCCGGACGTCAACAAGGTGATGCGGGGTCGGCGCGTGGCATGGACGGAGCTGATGCCGGCGGCGGCGAGCAGTCCGAGATGGGCGGGGTGGAGGCGTTGTCCGGCGGCGACCAGCGGACTGCCGCGGCGCACGTCTTCCCCGGCGAAGCGGACGCCTTCCCACGGCGTGACCGGGGCGAGCAGAGTGACGTGCCCTTCGGGTTCAGGAAGGGTGTCTTCCTGCATGATGACGGCATTGGCGTCGGGCGGAAGCGCGGCCCCGGTGAAAATCCGCGCGCAGGTGCCGTGGGGCAGGTGGGGGAGGGGGGGATCGCCGGCGGCGATGACGGTGTGGATGGGGATCTGGACCGGTTGTTCGGAAGAAAACAGGGGCAGGTCCTTGGTGCGAAGCGCGTACCCATCGACCGAGGCGTTGTCGAAGCCGGGCACATCGAGCTGGGCCAGAAGCGGAGTGGCCACGACCCTTCCGAGCGCGAGTTCCAGGGCGAGGATTTCGGCATCGAGCGGTTGGATGGCGTCGAGGATTTTGGAGCGTGCTTCGTCGAGGGGGATCATGTTCCCGGAGGGGCTGGTACGACAGGTTTTGAGGAAGGACGAGGATGGCTGGGAGGGGAGGGTGGGTCGAGACGTCGGCGCGCGAGGTATCGGGTCGCGGCGAGGAAGGCGGCGGCGAGGCTCATGCCGATGATGGCCAGGGTCACGAAGGCGGCTGGGGTGATGCGCCAGCTGAGGATGATGGAAGAGACCCCGAGGAAGAGAGTCACGGTGTAGAGGAACACCGCGGCCTGACGCTGGTTGAGTCCGAGGCGCATCAGCCGGTGGTGCACGTGGTTTTTGTCGGGGGAGAACGGGTGTTGTCCGCGTCGGAGCCGGCCGATGACGACCTGGGTGGTGTCGAAGAGGGGGAGGGCGAAGAGCAGGAGGGGGATGAGCACGAGGGTGGCGGTGGCGGCCTTGAAGAAGGACAGGGTGCTGATGCCGGCCATCATCATGCCGATGAACAGGCTGCCGGAGTCGCCGAGGAAAATTCGGGCCGGGGTGAAATTGAAGGGGAGGAAGCCGAGGGCGGCGCCGGCGAGGGAGAAGGTCAGGAGAGCGACGAGCACATTGCCGCCGAGGATGTTGATCATGGCGAGAGAGAGGGCCATGACGGCGGCGACGCCGGCGACGAGGCCGTCCATGCCATCGAGCAGGTTGGTGGCGTTGGTGATGCCGACGATCCAGAGGATGGTGACGGGCAGGGAGAGCCAGCCCAGGGGAATGGCGGAGGTGAAGGGATTGCTGACTTCGCTGATGCGGAACCCGCCGAAGTACATCACGACGGCGACCACGATCTGGACCAGCAATTTGATGCGGGGACCGAGGTTCAGGAGGTCGTCGGCGAAGCCCAGGGCGAACATGGCCAGGCCGCAGGCGATGAGGGTGAAGAAGGTGCTTTCCTGCTGCTGGAACATGCGGACGACCTGGTTGTCGAGCAGGTACAGGACCGCCCAGGGCGTGCAAAAGCCGAGGAACACTGCGACTCCGCCGGTTCGGGCGGTGGGCGCCCGGTGAATCTTGCGGGGATCCGGTTTGTCGACTGCCCCGATGCGGAACGCGAGGCGTTGGGCGAACGGCGTGACGAGGAACGACACGATCGCCGCCAGCAGCAGCATGGTGAAATAGGTCCTCATCGCTCCCCACGCCCACCGGTCAGGCGTTCGAAGAGCTTCCAATACCGGCCCACCATGCCGTCGAGCGAGAATTCCGTGTGGGCACGACGTCGTCCGCCTTCACCAAGACGGCGGGCCAGGGCGGCATCCGAGGTGATCTGGTGGATGGCCTGGGCCAGGGCATTGGCGTCGGACGGTGGGACAATGATGCCAGTGACGTTGTCCTGATTGACGAAGGGAACCCCGGAACTGATCTGGCAGCTGATGACCGGTTTGCCGCAGGCCATGGCTTCGACCTGGACCAGGCCGAAGGCTTCGTTGGGCGTGATGGAGGACAGGACGAAGATGTCGCAGGCGTGCAGGAGAGCGGGCAGGACGGTGTCCTCGACGTCACCCCAGAACCGGATCCGGTCGGTCACCTTCGCGACGCGTGCCACACGTTCCAGTTCGCCACGGAGCGGGCCTGTGCCGACCAGCCAGGCGACACTGTCGGTGAAGCGCAGGGCTTCGATCAGGTAGCGCTGGCCTTTGTAGCCGACTAACCGACCAATGTTCAGGAGGATGGTGCGCCCGCGCGCCGCTGCACGGGCCTCTTCGACGGCGGGAACGCTCTTCCCTGGTTGGTCGAAGCGCGTCAGATCGAGGCCAAACGGGATGATTTCGCAACGATCCCGGTGAGGGACCAGCGGATCGGAGAAGGAGAGCTGGGGCGGGGTGGCCACTGTGATGCGCTGGGCGCGTCGAAGCAGCCAGTGCATCAGCGGTGCATAGAGCCGCATGGCGGCCTTCTGGCGGACGATGTCGGAATGGTAGGTGACGACGAGCGGGGTGGTTCGGCGGCCGAACCACATGGCCAGGTCGGCCAGGGGATTGGGGAAATGCAGGTGCAGGATGTCCACGGGGCGGCGGGCCGCGGTCAGGTAGCGGGGACACGCCGGGACGGACAGGGCGGACCCGAAGCGCGCGCAACGTTCCACCCGGACGCCCTGAATGG
>CAUJJW010000078.1 GCA_963205105.1 Verrucomicrobiota bacterium
CTATACTCCATTCTATACTACTCCCCCGAAATTGGGCCCAACAGGGTCCCCTTGAGTCCAGTGCCGCGCCGCCACAACAGACTTTAGGCGAACGAGATACCACAAGAGTCCAAGTGGGGAGTAAATGAGGGAAAAGGGGGAAAAGCAATTTCCACTCAGGTGCCCCAAAGCAGGCTCAGGGACTTGGATCGTCTTTGCGCATCTGTTTCCACGAACATAAAGGGGGCTCTTCCGGGATTTCTGTGGGTGAAGGACAGAAGATGGTGGCCCCCAATCCGCCGGTCCGGCGCCTTCGGACCTCCAGCAGTCGGCACCCGCTAACGCATCTGCGGTTTTAGGGGATTGGCCCCCCGCCACTTCCACCACCACAACCGCGCGATTCGCGCTTATGGGCTGTTGCGGGGGAAACGGCTTCCGGCCGGAAGTCTGTTAGAGCACCCACAAAAAACCGGAAGAAGGATAAAGGGAGGAGGCCAAGCCCAAGCCGCGGGCGTGAGTTCTGGCCCACTGCCATGGTGAATCCCGATCAAAATGGCTCCAAGGCGTCAATACCAATGCCGGGCGATGGCCGAATCATGTGCTCAAGCATCTCGAAGCACCCACCCTGCGGGTGGCCGTGCTCCTATCGACAGCGTACGGGGATTCTGCCGGGCCTACTACTTCGCCTTCTACGTCATAGAGAAATACGTGGACCCGGGGTATCGGTTCTCGGGCCTTGGATCGTGCATCCGGTATTGCCTGAGGAGGCGTGCGAAGGAAGAGCGAGGAGAACGTGAGGCATGATCCGTGAAGGAAGGGCAGTCAATCTGGAGCGGAGCCGGCATTTTCTGTGCAGGACGATCCGGTTTGTGCGGAAAGCTTCCAGTTCCCGAGCACGCGGACCCGACAATGGGGGCGCTCGTACTCTATCCGGCGAACCAAGGACGAATTGACAATCCTGCCCCGTTGATTCTACCTAACAGCAGCCTGAGCAACGTTAGACCAAGAGAACAATCATGGCTCAAGCCAATGCATTCAGACCCGCAACTCCGCCGCACGAAGAGTTCTTCATCAGTACTCAGGAGTTTGAACGATTCGAGCATTCAATACGACAACGAGGGCTGGCGACAATTCTCACCGGACCAAGAGGTGTCGGTAAGACTACTTGGGCGTACGTCGCGTTGGAGCGAATTCAACGAAAGGATATCAATGCGCGAGTCATAAAAACAACCGCGACGGCCCGTCGCGATCCTGCGGCGCTAATTCACTCAATTGTCGTTCAGCTCGTAGGTACCACCGAAAGCTATTCTCGCAAAAGCGCGAATCTCTCGGAGGAAATCCGCAATCTCCGAGGAGCTTTGGACCACGCGCAGGCGAAGGACAACGAGGTTTACATTTTCATCGACGATTTGGATATTCTTCCAAATCCTGAGGAGTTCCTTCACTTAATCCCATTAATGCACGAAAGATTGCACTGGATTTTTGGAGCAACGAATGTCGCATGGCTTCATAAAATCTCCAACTATGTAAGAAATAGAATTACAACTGTGTCTGTTCCAGGCTTTAGTTTCCACGAGATCTACCGCTTCTTTGATCAGGCGGAGGCCATCCTCAAAAAGCAAGGGACTCCAGTAAGGTTTGATCGATACTTCCGGGATGCGGCCGCCTCTGACAGCAAAGGAAGCCCACGGCTTCTTCAGGCAATAGGATTCGAGGCGATTTCTGCGATTCAGCCCCTTGAAAAGGGACAATTGAAACCACTTGGAAAGGAGGAATATCTCAGGGTGTTCGAAAGGATTGGTTTCAAGGCGTCACCGCCCGCTATTGTATCTCCCGGACCTAATCGGTATTCAGAAGATGCAATTTCGGTCTTTATCGATCCTGGAGATGCTTCCTCTGAAGACATTGAAGAGTTCTTTGCGGCTCTTGCGAATCTTCATCGCGCATGCGGAGGTTTCGGCATCACACTACGGGACGGCGAATCGAAGGTCTTCATCCCCAATCAAAGTTTCGCATGACCCTTCTCTCAAGCCCTCATACCGAGGACGAAGGTCGCATTGTGGAACGCCGTGCCCTACCGGCGCCAGTCCCGGATGAGGTCGCCTCAAGGCAACAGGAAGCCACCGTCGCCTGGCATGTTCGGCTTTGGCGATGGTTGCGCGGCTATACAGCTGAGGACATCAATCGATTGAAGGAGGCTGGTGTTTCAAGAGTGGAGGCGGAAACCGACGCTAAGGCAGCTGAAGCAGCTCTGAAGATTTCGGAGGCCCATAAGAATTTTGCAGAGAAGGAGAAGATTGCTCAGGAGGCACTGCTTATAAAGGCTCAGGCAGCGCGGACGATCGCAGAGGCCGATAAAATTAAAGCCGAAGCCGAAAAGTTGCGAGTGGATACGGTAGTTGATGCGATCGACCGCCTGTCAACGGCGGCAAGTCGCATCCGACAAAGCGGAGGAGAGATTTTTCTCGATAAGGAGCAACTAGAGAAACTCATTCGCGATGCGGCAAAGCTGAGCCCCAACAACAAGCTGCTCGAAGGCGCGATAGAGGATATCGATAGGCAATAGGCCAGCAACAAAGGGTGCATTGCTGCGAAGCGAAGCGGAACCGGCAACTACACCCTTGGTTGAACTGAGCCCGGGTGAGGAAGGCACGAATCCTATCGTCAAAGAAATCATGCAGCCTCCCTATAGTAGAAGCGAAGCAGTCCACCCAACCTTTCTCTGGACGTGATTGCACCTGAATCCGCACCGAGCCGGTCGGCGGGCTCCGGGAACAGGATCACGTTCTCTTTGCCCTGGTGATTTCGTTCTTGATGGAAGTGCTGGACGAATTCGCAAAGTGCGTGGCGTAGGGAGCCTTCACCGAAGAGTATCAGCTTTGAAAGGCACTCCTCTTTGACGCTTCGCACCCACCTCTCGGCGTAGGCGTTCAGATTCGGGCTATGTGGGGGGAGGGTCACAGGTTCGACGCCGGCGGATCTCAGGATCGCGTCGAAGGCCGCGGTGAACTTGGTGTCCCGATCGTGAAGCAGATAGCGACAACCCGAGAGAAATCCGACATCGGCCAGCGTCAGGCTTCGGGCGATTTGATTTATCCAGAGCCCATCGGGTGCGCTCGTGATTCCCACCACCTGAATTCGCCGCTGCGCCACCCGCATGACGAAGAGCACGTAGTAGGTGATGAGCCCGCGAGACGTCCACACCTCGGCGGTGAAAAAGTCCGTTGCCGCCAGCACCGAGAGGTGTGAGCGAATGAAGTCCTTCCAAGTCGTTTGGCGGCCGCGCTCGGGAGCGGGATCGAGTCCGTTCCGTGTCAAAATGTTCGCAACGGTCTGTCGGCTCAGGGAGTGGCCAAAGTTCTCCAGCGCTCCGACGATGCGATCGTAGCCCCAGGTCCGATTCTCCCCCGCGAACTTAAGGACCAGCGCCGTCAGCGCCTCGGGTGTCGCCGGACGTCCCATTGCCTTGCGGTGCTTGGTCCCGTCGACCTTCCGGGCCACCAGGCGTCGATGCCAGGCCAGGATCGTTTCGGGACGGACGATCCGCGCGACTTCTGCTAGTGCTCTGCGCCCGAGACGCTTGCCGATCTCGGGCAACCGAATTCGATCAGCATCGTTCAATCGAACTCTGCCCTTGATCTGGGAACGTACAATCTGGTCATCGCTGGCGAGGTACTCGTTGCGCTGCAGGAGTTCCTCGTCCACGGAACCGGTGATGTAGGCCAACATCTTCTTCCATGTCATCGGGGCGATCTGACCATTGTCGCGGCGCAGTCATCAACCCATCGTTGCCATGCAACTCTCTGGTTTCCAACGCGTTTGAGTCTCTTGACCTTACGACTTGTAGCGGGACCTGTACTAAAGTGCAAAACGTCAGTACAGCGGACAGTACAGGAAAGGACCTTTCCAATTCAGGAATTCCGGCTACAAAAGCACCCCAACAACATCCCACGGTACACTCTCGACACTCCTCAATGCACGTTCCTTCACCGAAACTTATACTAACCAAACCATCAAGGTTCCCCATAAACACGAACTGAACTCCCGCCCCTAGATTACACACCCCATCGAAGCGAACCCATCCTCCAAAACCGAAATCATCCAACGAAGATGCGCAAACAAAGTGCTCCAACTTTAAAAACAATCGAGTATGTCCTTTGACACTAAAGCGATCACAGCAGAACTTGATACAATACTCGTACAGGCCCAAAAATTGCTCAATTCATCGCAATACGACGACTGTAGCGATTTAGAGAATAGTCAGGTCGCGGACATAGTCACGACGCTCGCCGCAGCGATTGAACGGTTTGCCCCTCTAGGCAGCCTCTACTTAAGACAACAACAATCCGCCCTCAAATTATACGGCCCTGCAAACTCAAGAAGTGTCCCAATACTGGCCGGCATGCTACAGGCACTCCGCAACGATATATCAGCTGGCCGCCTCAACACCTTTGCCGAACTTCTTCACGCAGATGTTTTTGGTGACTTCCTTGAGATGTCTCAGCACCTTCTCGATCAGTCATACAAAGACCCGGCTGCCGTTCTAGCTGGTGGAGTACTCGAAGAACACCTGAGAAAGCTCTGCGACAAGATCAACATTCCCCCCACTGTCGGCACAAAGCCCAAAAAGGCCGACACGATGAACGCAGAACTCGCAAAGGCAGGAGCCTACTCAGGATTAGATCAAAAGGCAGTAACAGCGTGGCTGGGAATCCGCAACGCAGCAGCGCATGGAAAATATACCCAATATAGTTCCGATCAAGTCTTACTCTTTATACAAGGGGTTCGAGACTTTATAGCCCGAACTCCCGCCTGAAGCGAATGAACAAGCCAATCGAGACACACGAATTCGAACCAAAACTTGCAGTCGTCTGCGGACCAGATCTTCAGGCCAGAGATCGACGCTAGAATCTAAAGTTCATACCATTCGAGCCCTTCGATCCAGTAACATAATTCTAACTTCATCGCTGAGTTTCCGTGCGACTGCGGGTACGCTGGAGTGCAGTAGCTTTCCCGCCTCATTCGCCAAAGCAGCAAACATCTCGAACGCCCCATCTTTGCCAATTCTCACCAATTCCCTGTACATATACAAGCTTGCAGCAATCCTCACCGAATGAAGGCCATTTCGTCTTGCTGCTTCGATCGAATCTGCATAATACCTTTCACCATCACTAACATTTCCCAATCGAAACTGAGCTAATCCTAGAGTTGCTAATAAGCAACTGGCATCAACAGGTTTCAGGGACTCGAGCTCTACGTGCTCGATGATTTGCACAGCTTCCTTGGATTTGCCGCAATTGGCATAGGCAAATGCAACATTATTGATAAGGCCCGGATGTCCCGGATTACTCAGCAAGCCGGCATTAGCGATCTCCGCGGCAAGTTCGTATTCACCTAATAGCGACGAGGCAATTGCAGAAGCCATAACTCTCGGCCGAGCAGAGAAAGCTTCATCCTTCGCCCAAACGTCCGCGTGCACAACTAGATCTGACCAAGCTTGTAAGTTGAAGGCATCCAGCGCTTTTGCCTCGGCAGTGCGCGGAGCGTCAAACAGTTTCCGACTCACCTGACCAAGACCACTTCTCTTACTCTCCCAAACGACTTGCGCGAGACTATTGTCGGTAGGTTCCACCAGGGAAGCCTCAAACAGCTTATTTGCTTCCCTACTATTGCCGTTTACGAGCTCCAAACTCCCAACCGCACTGCTCAACTCGCTTTTGTGAAACGCCGCCGAGTCAGAATCTTTAAGAAACTGCCGCCCCAGTTTTGCAAATCTTGGCGTTTTCTTACATACCGCAGCGACGGCGATCTCAGCCGCCATCAACCAAGGATCGTCAGCTGTGCGGGGACAACGTCTCAGTAAATGCAGCGCCTCATCCTCGTCTCCAGAGTGAAGAAGTAGTCTTGAACCGGACCTAACAATGAACCGGTCGCTCGGAGCCAGCGCATGGGCAACCCTAAATGCTTCCTTAGCAGAGCGCACCTGCCCAAGTAGTAGATAGACCCGAGCAAGATCCATCCATATGAAACAATTGCGCATTTGACTAACTCGGGCAGCCTTTAGCGCAGCGACCCGTGCAAAAATCTGTGAACGGCTTAAGGAAGGTTCACTTGGGACAACATCATTATCTATTCCAAGAAGCTTTTGAGCCAACCTCTGTGCAGGGAAGGAGGCTAAATTGCCGCTTGCGAGCACGAACTCGGCCGCGGAGGCCGCCGCCTTGGTCTTTCCGAGTACTACTGACGCTGCTACAAGATCAATTGCCAAACACAGATCATTTCCACCAGACCAAGCCATTTCTCGCTTTCGGAGAAATTCTGAACCACAATCGCTTTCAAAACGGAACTCCGTAAACCCCGACAGTTCATTTGTTGCCAAAGCCTCCTTGAATGTTCGCAATCGGGGCACTACTCGCCGATCTGCTGTTTCTGCATTGGTTGCCATGCTTAGCCCTTAACCAGCCCATACTCGGCGGCTCTCGCCAGCCTGTTTAGGACCGAGACCACCCTTTCTAAATTGAACTGACTCCCGCCCAGATCGTTCGGATGCCCCCGCCGCCGGGGATCAGGTTCACATAGATACCGAATAATCCCAATGACTTCAATTCGAACGTCTTCGCTTATACCGTTGCCGACATCCTCCAAGACGCGCTCAAAGGCATCCCGAACGTATGGAATTACAGACCTGTAATCCTGGGGCCATCTAAGAGGATGGTGAGCAGAGTTAAGTCTGCTCAATGTCAATGACGTCATCGATGCTCCACCTGTAAAGAAAAAGACAATTAGGCTTCCCAAAAGGTAGAGATCACAGCCAAAGCGTCGCGCCTTCCAATCAAGGGGCAGTTCCCGATAAAGCAGTTCAGGCGGAGCATAGCTGGGGTCACCCGCGATCGGCAAACGCCCCCTCGGACTTGATGACGGCTTCTCTTGCGTGTCTGCACATCCAAGATCGGCGATCTTCGCACCAAATGCGTCAAAGAAGAGGACGTTCGACGGTTTCAGATCTTGGTGCGCTATTCCATTCGTATGCAATTGCTTCAATGCAACGGCCACATGATGCAGCGTTCGAAGTATCCAGGCGATGTCAAATCTCGCCATCTTGCCTAGCTGTTTGCGAAGATCACCTTCTGCCAGTTCGAAAATGATGTAACACACTGGGAGGGGACTCGTCGGCGACCTATACTCTCCCGCATCAAGGATGCGTAGCGATTCGCCGCAATCCATTTGCTTTGCAAAGTGCGAGTGTGTCCCTTTCGAAATTGTACGCTGCCATGTGTTGCTCAACGGCGCGGGCGAAATCTGGTGCTGCCGCAAGCCTCCGGAAATTCATTGCTTTCAAGAAGGCCCGCTTAGGATGGGGCCCCACTTCCCTTTCAACGAAATAAGCGATTGAGAAATTGCCACCCGTAGAGTTCGGGCTCTGAGGAACCTTTGAAGTAACTCGCCAGCCGTTCTTAAGCTGAACGCCTTCTAGAAACTCAGCTGCACATAGGTCGATTCCGGAGAGTGTCTCATTCGTCATTGTTTCCTTTTTTTGCTATCAAGAATCTGGCGAATGTGCAAGGCGGCATACAGGATCTTGCGGGTGGCCTATTGAGGCGGAGCACACGTCTGAGCCATTACGGTGCCCGTTCGGCAATCCCGATTGTCGGATGATTTTTGTTTTCGCAAGTTGGTGCCCTCATTTCGAGATCCTCCGCCCCAAGATCATCACCGATCGGCTCTGATGGTCGGTCTCGCTTTGCCGGAACGCCCGCCCCATCGCGCGAGGTAACCGTTGAAACAGCGGGAGCCCCCTCCGGATTCGGGCGTCTGCCTGCCGGTTGAAGGTCGCGAGGAGGAAGAAGCCTGAATCCTCGCCTCTCAGCTGCCGTTCCCCCTCGAAGTTCGTGGTCCGTTCGGAGCCTGTGACGCGATTGCGGTCTTCGATCACGAATTTGACGTGCCAACCGCCCGGAAAGGCCATTGCCCGGAGCGACAGCGTCAACCCAATGGTCCGCCGCTCGATCCGGGAGACCAGATCCTTGCCCGTCTCGGGTTCCCGCGTGATCAATTCACGCTCCTGGACTTCGCCGGAGGAAAACCGGGTCATCGATCCGGAGAGGATTTGCGCTTGCTGCCGCAGTTCCACCCGCGCCGTCCGGTCCAGTTCTAGCAATTCGAAGAGCCCGCGAACCTCGACGTCATACACGGGGCCGGCAACCCGCTGAATCGATCCCACTCCCGCCGCAGCCCCGAGGCTTCCCGTGGCACACACCAGGGCCGACTTGGCCAGGTAGCCGCCGCCAATCCGCACCTGGTCTAGCCGCTCATTCACCCGGTCCACCGAGTTTTTGGCGATGTCCACCACGAAGACTTCAAGGGTCAGGGACGGCCGTTCCTTGAATTCTTCGAGGGTCTCCCGCAGTTGCGTCAATCGCCCTTGCTCCGTCTCGACCACCACCCGATCACCCACCACCGACGCGCTCGAACCCAAGACGCCCCGAAGTTCGGTGTCCGAGAGACCCCACGACGGCAACGACGCCAGGACCTTTTCTTCCTTCCCGCCGAAGTAGAACACCCGGCCCGCGTCATCCGTTCGGTACCGGGTACCCACGAAGAAGCCCAGGACGTCCAAGGCCGAGCGCAGATCCGTCACCACGATGCGCCCGGAGATCTTCGCCTCCGCCGCCGATACGGCCAGAAGCACCGAAACCGCGTAATGGTCCGCGATCGCCGCCGCCACATCCCGAGCCGGAGCATCGTCCGCCGAGAAGAAGAACGGCCCTTCAATGGAAGACGCTGGCGAATTTGTCCCGGCCTCTGTGCCAGCGCGTCATGGATTGCTCCCTACATCGAGCTGACCCAGCGAATCCCATGGCCATCGCGAAAGGCTCTTCCATACTCCCCGTCCAGCGACAGTTCGCGCCCCGAAACCCGTTTAACCCGACTTGGCAATGCCAGATTGGACCTACCGCACCTTCCTCAAGCCCGTTCTGAGGACGTTGCCCCGCGCACGCGCACACCAGGTTGTTGTTCGTTCTCTCGAGCTTCTGGCCAGCACGCCGGGCGGACCTCAGATTCTCCGATTCTTCGGACACATGCAGCCGGATCCCCGGCTCCGGGTCGCCGTCGGCGGTCTCCCTTGGTCCACCCCCATTGGCATCGGTGCCGCGTTGGATCCCCAGGGGGTCGCGCGCCGGGCATGGGCGCAGTTCGGCGTCGGATTCGTCGAAGTCGGGGCCGCATGCGCTGTGCAGTCGAACGCCCTGCCAACCTGGGTACGGTTAGCGCCTGGCCCGCCCGAATCCCTCCGATCCAAGATCGCGACCGTTCAAGAAACCGCCGTCGGTTTCGTGCTCGAGCCAGCCGACGCTCAGCCCGACACCCTCCTAACCGAGCAGGTGCGAATGATTGCTGAGGGCCTCAGGAACGGGTCGTGGAGCCATCTCTTGCTCGTGGCAGTCGACGTCCGGAGACCCTTGGAAGAGATCGAAGATCTGGTGGACTACGCGCTCGCAGGGGGGGCGAACGGAATCCGCTTGGAGTGCGGCTGGAACATCGAGACCGATTCGCTCGAGCCCCAGGATACCCGAATCCTGGAATCCGTTCTGGAGACAGCCCGTCGACTACGTGAGCGGTTCGGCGAGCACCCGATTCTTGTCGCCGGCGGCACCGAAACACCGGATGGCGTCATGTCGTTGCGGCGGGCCGGCGTGGATCTCGTGGCGTTGGATGCCGGCTTGGTCCGGTCGGGTCCGGGGCTTCCGAAGCGGGTGAATGCGGCGCTGCTCTTCCAAGCTACGGCCAAGACGACGTCCGAGCCAATCGGGGAACCGTCCCCCTGGTCTCGCAGGTCCTGGTTCTGGTGCGCGCTCTTGGGTGCCAGCATGCTCCTGGGCGGTCTGCTCGCGTTCATCGTCGCGTCCACTCGAGTGGTCCTTCCGTATGACGAAGCGTGGTGCAGCACAACACGCGACGGCTTTGCCGCCATAAACCCGCGATTGCTGCCGTTTTTGGCTCACGACCGTGTCACCCTGGCCGGGACAATGATCAGCGTCGGAGGGTTGTACCTGGGACTGGCGCTCGGTGCGGTGCGACGAAGCTCACACTGGGCACAGAAGACGGTCATCCATTCGGCAACGGTGGGCTTCTTGAGCTTCTTCCTGTTTCTGGGTTTCGGGTACTTCGATCCCTTTCACGCGTTCGTCACAGCGATCCTCTTCCAATTCCTGATCATGGCGCTCTACGCCGATTTGGGGACGCCCCAATCCGTGCCTTACCCCGATCTCGAGGAGAATGCAGCTTGGCGACGCGGCCAGTGGGGCCAACTTCTCTTTGTACTCCTTGGCCTGGGTCTGGCCACCGCTGGCCTGGTCATCGCCTCCATTGGGATTCGTGAAGTCCTCGTACGTGAGGACCTGGAATACTTGAGGACCAGTATCGAAACTTTGCGTTCAGCGAACCCTCGCCTGATTCCCCTCGTGGCCCACGATCGCGCCAGCCTGGGTGGCATGCTCGTCGCCAACGGTTTGGGGGTATGGTTGGCCGCGCAATGGGGTTTTGTCGGGGGCGCCCGATGGTTGTGGTGGACCCTGGTACTCTCCGGGATCCCGGCCTTCGTTTGCGCCATCGGCGTCCACCTCGCGGTGGGCTACACCGACCCTTGGCACCTGACCCCAGCAATTGCGGCAGCCCTCGTATTTGCCCTGGCAGCAGCTTTGGCGCATGGATGGCTGTGTGGCTCGGAATCCACCAGGCGTTCGGCGTGGCGAAGCCATCTTCGGCAGGGATCGTCCGCCGGCAGCAAGTCGGAGACCACGGATGAATCCAATAGGGCAGCAGTGCAACCAATGTGACTGAAGTGAACCCTCTCCCCCCAGATTAATGAGTCGGGACAGACTAGCGTGGGGTAGGGACAACATTGCGCCGTGAAATTCTCACGAACAACGTTGGTGGGCGCACTCGCTGTCGGGCTCTTCGCCTTGCTCTTTGCACCAGTGCTCAAGTACACGGTGTGGTCCTGGTACTTCTCCGTGCGAGAACGAGCGTCTCGGCGCGAATTCGACTCTGCAGCGTGGAAGAGTTTCATACCGCAGCATGGCGTCAGCCAAACTAACTACTGGGCGTACCTGCTTCCAGCTCGACTGCGGATGGTTGACGATCTTGTCGATCATCATGAACTCCATGGGCGCACTCGTTCGGAGGTCGTCAACCTCCTCGGAGAGAAGGACAGGACCGCCTATTTCTCGGAGTGGGACCTCGTGTATTGGCTTGGGCCGGGGCGGTACGGAAATGCGATTGGGGATTCCGAATGGTTTGTCGTTCGCTTTGATCACGACAAACGGGTTTCGGAATATCGAGTGGTTCATGATTAGCCGCTCACGAAGGGCCTCCAAGCAGGGAGACCCCGCTTGCACTGTCCGTCAGTTCTGCATGCCCTCCACCGCTTGATTCCAAGACTCAAGTGGCCGCGTGAAAGCATTGATGACCTGCCCTTCCGTGACGATCGCGCGCGAAACGAGGAGGTGCACTCCGCGACCTTCCGGAATAGCGCGGGAAGCGCCTCGGACGTCAGTGGACGTCCCGTTTGCCTTGCTGTGCTTCGTCGAATTTCCGGGCTACCAGACGTCGATGCCTAGCCAGGATGGTTTCGGGACATACGATCCGCCTGACTTCTGTAAGACCCTTACGATCTTCAACTTCGTCGTTTCAATGCAACCACTTGGATTCCAGATTGTTCCACTTCTTGATCCTACGGCCTCTGCGATTCCTCCTTGGAAGGCCTCGGTCCGAGGCCGGTCTGGGAGTTCGGTTTCTCAGGGAGATCCGGCGCCCCAGATACGCATCGCCGTAACTCTGCATTACTACAAGGCTGAATCCATGAGTACGGTCGTTCAGATCAATCCGCGTGGGACGTTCACGATCCCCAAAGAACTTCGCGCCAAGTATGGCTTGGATCGTCAGGCGATTCTCGAGGAAACGCCCGACGGTCTCATCCTGCGTCCGGCAGCCACCTACCCGGTCGAGATCTATTCCGCTGAGCGTTT
>CAUJJW010000079.1 GCA_963205105.1 Verrucomicrobiota bacterium
CCATGTCTCGCGCAAAACAAAACTCCCGTCCGTAGCGGCGGGCGTCCGGCCCCCCGGAGTTCGTTTCCAAGCAACACGAAGCCCGTCGCACTTTCCGCCGGGCAAGATGCCCGGCTCTACGGCAGGCGAGACGCCCGCCGCTACCAACTCGGGCGTCTCGCTCCCCGGAATCCCCGGCTCCTGGTCCGAACCCAAACCATAACCTCCAACCGACGATCCAACACTCCATCCCATCCATGAACCCATTCCTTGGCGTCTTCTTCCATTGGCTCGGTGGCCTGGCCTCCGGCAGCTTTTACGTGCCGTACAAAGGGGTGCGGAAATGGTCCTGGGAAACTTACTGGCTGGTGGGCGGAGTGTTCTCGTGGATCGTCTGCCCGCTGCTGCTGGCGTCGATGCTGACGCAGGATGTGTGGGGAGTGCTTCGGCAACAATCCGCGGCCACGCTGGGTTGGACCTACCTGTTCGGTGCGCTCTGGGGATTTGGCGGGCTGACCTTTGGGCTGACCATGCGGTACCTCGGCATGTCGTTGGGGATGGGAGTGGCCCTCGGGTATTGCGCGGCGTTCGGCACCTTGCTACCGCCGGTGTTCAAGTTGTTCTTCCCGGCTATTCCGGTGGCGGAGTCGATCGTGGAGAACGCCTCGACGACCACCGGCAAGATCACCTTGCTTGGGGTTTGCGAGTGTCAGGTCGGTATCGTAGTGGCCGCGGTCGCCGGGTTGACCAAGGAACGGGAAATGCCGGAGTCGGAGAAACGGAAGACGATCGCGGAGTTCAACTTTGCGAAGGGGATTCTGGTGGCGACGTTTTCAGGGATCATGAGCGCCTGTTTTTCGTTCGCGCTGACGGCGGGTGCTCCGATTGGGACGGCCTCGGCGGCGGCGGGGACGTCGACGCTCTGGACGGGGTTGCCGAAGCTGGTGGTGGTGTTGTTGGGCGGGTTCACCACGAACTTCATCTGGTGCGTGATGCTGAACTTCAAGAATCACACGGGTTACCAGTACCTGGCCCGGGTGGTGCGTCCGGAACACGCGGGTTTGGTGGCGTCGGGGAGCGAGCACGGCGGAGCTGGGGGAGCGACGCCGACGGCGGAGGATCTCCGGGTGCCAAGGTTGGGGAACTACTTCTTTTCGGCGCTGGCGGGCACGACGTGGTACTTCCAGTTCTTCTTCTACACGATGGGCGAGACGCAGATGGGGCGCTACGGGTTCGCCTCCTGGACCCTGCACATGGCGAGCATCATCATCTTCAGCACGATGTGGGGCTGGATCTTCCATGAATGGAAAGGGTCCAGCCGCAAAGCCCATGGTCTGATCGCGGCCGGTATCGCGCTGCTGATTCTCTCCACGATCGTCATCGGCTATGGAACCTACCTCAAGGGGTAGAAGCCGCTGCGGGTGCGGGCGTGAAAAAGACCTGGGCGCAGTAGAAGACTTCCATGCCGGTTTCATCGCGGCTGGAGGCTCCGGCGCAACCCAATCGCCGGGGTTGGTCGCTGAGGATGTTGGCCCGGTGACCGGGTGAATGCATCCAGCCATCGAGCAGCGCTGCGGCAAAGCTGGCGTAGCTGTGCATTGGCATCGGCGGTCCGTTCGGGGTGGCGCTGAAGACGGTCTCTCCATCCACCTTCCGGGTGTAGAACTCGTCGCCCGACCGGTACTGGCGGGCGAATTCGAGCGCGACATTCTCGGCAATGAACCGTGGCTTCAGGCCGACCTTCCGGATCCGATCCAGCGGGGTCTTGAGCGCCGGGTCGAAGTCATTCTCGTGGCCGAGGAATTTCTCCCTGGCCATGACGTCGGTCTGGAGACGGGCGGCCAGGGTCGCGGCGGGATCGTATTCCAGCGCTGGCAGGCGGTGTTTCGCCCGCTGTTGGTTGGTTGCGTGCAGAATGGCGGCGGAGAGCAGATCGCCATCGAGCGCCGAGAGTTGGATGGGTTGTCGGGCCTCCGGCAGGGCGGCGAATTTTTCAGGCGACAGCCCGTACCAGTTCGTTTTGGCCTCAGGGGGGATTGAGGTGGGTGGCTGAGGCGTCGTCACGCGCGGCGGTTCGTCCGCCACAAGGGGCGTCACGAACAACAGGGCCGTGAGGAGAATCAGGGAGGTGCGGTTGGGAAGAACGGCGATGGTTTGCATGAAGAGTTCCGACGATTTGCGAATCGCGAGTTGGGACCAGGAACCGGGGATTCCGGGGGGCGAGACGCCCCCCCTCTACGGCAGGCGGGACGCCCGCCGCTACGGATGACCGGTTCATGGAGAGGGGCGTTTTCAGGGTTTGACGGTGGCGGCGGTGCCGAGGCCCGGACCATACACCAAGGCGTTGGCGAGCAAACGGGCAGTTCCGCGGGTGGCGGCGCGGAACGTGGGTGAACCGGCGAAGAGGATGACCTGTCCGCGCCCCAGTGATTCGCGGGTGATGGCGGCGGAATGGGCGAGACGTTGACCGGCCTCGGGCCAGAACAACCCGCTCATGCGCAGGTGGAGTTCGTAACCGTCGGGCAGGGCGCACCAGCCGACGCGTGTGGGTTCGGATGCCTTGGTCGTCGTGTTCGTGTCCGCGGGATCATCAGGCTTCACCAGTTTCGGCGCGTTCGCGGCCGGGGCGAACACGCCGAATCGGACCGGGGTTTCCACATCGGAGCCCGACATCAGGACCGCCTGTTGGCCGGCCAGCACGGGCAGGACGGGCCCGGTGCCGAACGTGAGCCAGTGCTTCGGATCCACTCGGGCGGCCAGCACCGCTCCCTGGGGCATGAAGAGCGCATTCCAGGCGTCGCGTTTCTTGAGTTCCTCCTCCTTGGGGCTGTCCGCGGCAACGGGCCACGGATACATCGCCGTTTTGGGGAGCGAGGTGGTCCACACATTGGAGGACGCAGGTATGGGCCCCGTCTGGGCGAGCCATTCCCGGAAGATCGTCTGTTCGTAATCCGCGAGTTGGCCGAGAACGTCGGGCAACGGCCGAACCCGGGTGAGTTCGTTGGTGCGCGACACCAGATCCGCCGCTGCACCCTGGATGGCGATCAAGGTTCCGCCGGCTTTCACCCAGTCCGCCAAAGGTTCCCTCCACGCTGGCGGCAGGGAGTCGCCTCGATCGGGCAGGACGATCACGTTGTAACGCGGAAACTCGGGGGTCCCGGCGTCGTCGTTCAGGTGCGAATGCCGGATGCCCAGGTGTTGATCCAGCAGATGCCAGATGGTTCCGAAGTCGTTCGGCTGGACCTGGCCCCGGCCCACCACCGCGATGCGCGGGGGTTCGAGCCGGCGAAAATGCTGACCACCCAGATCGGGAAGGTCGTCCTCGCCCAAACCGGTGCCAACCGGGACGACCGCGAGTCGAAGCGATTCGGCGGCACCCCGGAGGATTGCGGCCAGATCCCCGGCAAACCGCCGATTGTCGAGCGCAGTGACCACGACGGAGCCACGCGCGAAGGCATGGGAATCGAGTGCGAAGTCCTTGTCCGATATCCGGACCCGGACACCCCTTTCCATCAACTGCGCGGCCAAGGTCACGGAGCCATCGTTCGCCCCATCGACGACCCACGCCACCGGTGACGCGACGGCAGGGTAAACGGGGGGAGGCGACAGTTCGCCCAGCAGCCGTGCATCCGCGGGCAGGTCCTGGGGAAGGACGAAGGCTTCCAATCCGTGGAAAAGAGTGAGGTTCCAGGACGTTACGTCGTAGATGCGGGAGCCACCGGTGCGCAGCAGCTCACGACGCTCGTCTTCCAGGGAGGCGTCGGTCATGCGGGGATCGAAGGCGAGCAACGCGGCGACGAGCGGAGCGTCGGGTTGACGATTGGCAATCAGCAGCGTGCCGGTAGGCAGCATCCGGTTGGTGAGAGAACGGCCGAACTGATCGATGGCGACCGGTGGCGTGAAGGGTGCGCTCAGTTGGTGCACTTCCACGCCCTGGACGCGGAGGGTGTCGATGAATCCGGCCAGCCGGGTACGGTTCGCGGAGGGTGGCACTGCCCAGGTGCGTTGGGCGAAGGGTCCTTCGGTCGCCACATTGGCCCTCCGTTCGGCGGCAAATTCGCGGACCCTGGTCCGGGCATGGACCTGGAGGGTGCGCAGGTTGGCCATCGAACTGACGATGTGCTGGTGCACCGATTCCCGGAAACTCTGGATGCGGCCGTCCGCGTGGCGCACCCCGTCCTCGGCGATGCTGGCGACTTCGTAGAGCACGCCGACCGCGCCCCGGAACACGCTCCAGGAATCGGAGTAGCCGGGGTACCATCCTTCATTCCACTCGCCCGTGTAGTAGAGCCAGCCGTTGGCGTCGAAGGCGCGGGCCTGGTCGCGGGCGAACACCTGTCCCCAGGTCGTGCGATTGGCAGGGAAATGGCGGTTCATGGGTTCGCGGGGCGGTGAGAACAGGTAGGTGTCCTCGCCGGACATGCCGTGGACATCGACGAAGAGTAGCGGATTCCAGCGGGCCACTTCCCGGAGCCGGCCGCGGGTCTCGGGTTGGGTGGCGAAGATCCAGTCGCGGTTGAGGTCGAACAGGTAATGGTTCACCCGGCCGCGGGGCCAGTAACCGGCGTGCAGGAGGGATTGTTGATCGAGGTTCGGACTCGTGCCGCGATGTTCGGCCACCATCTTCAGGAACCGGTCCCGGCCGTCTGGATTCTGAACCGGGTCGATGATGACGACCAGGTCCTCCAGAAGCTGGACAGTCTCCGGTGTGCGGTCGGCCAGGAGATGATGGGCAACGGCGAGAGCGGCGTCGGAGCCCTCCGTTTCGTCGCCGTGAATGCAGTAGCCGAGCCAGGCGATCGCGGGGAGTGAGTCGGCGAGTCGGGTCGCTTCTGCCTCGGAGAGGCCTCGCGGATCGGCCAGTCGGGCGAACCCGGCCTGGATCGCATCCAGTCGGGCGTGGTGGCGCGGCGCGGTGATGACGAACGCGTGGAGGGGCCGGCCTTCGTGACTGCGGGCGTATTCGATGAGTCGGGTGCGGTTGGTGGTCAGGACGGACCACGCTTGGAGAACCTTTTCGATCTCGGCGGAGGAAACGGCGCGATCGCCGATGTCGAAGCCCAGGAGTGACTTCGGTGTGGGGATGTCCAGGTCGGGGTCCGACTTGGGGAAGAAAGCGTTGGTGTAGGCGAGTCCTTCGACGGGGGATGGGGGAAGCGTGGCAGAACCCGATCCGGGCACCGCGGCGTCAGCGCGGCCTGGGAGCATGCCCGTGGTGCACACGGTCGCGAAGGCGAGCAGCCACGCGGCAACGAGGGTGTTCGCGAAGCATCGATGGCGGATCATGGCGTGTCAGGTCTCCTGAGCTTGGTTGTCTGGCTGGCGAAAGTGTGGGGTCGAACGGGTCGCTGGACTGGCGAGGACGAAAGGGGGTTGGAGGGAAAATCACAATGCGATTCCTGAGCCAAGGCCCGAAACGGGCGCATCTCCGTGTTGTCGGAGGACACGGCCCTCGTTTCGACAGGATGAACACGATGAACAGGATGAAATCCCGTTCCGCTTGGTTTCTGAGCATCCTGTTCATCCTGTGAATCCTGTCCAAAACCCTCCGCTGCTTGGATCTCCCATCCACAACAGGGAGATGCGCCCGCCGGGAATCGACCCTGGGACAGGTCGACCACCCGGCTCACGTGGGCGACGACCTGGCTTGGCGACCGGGCATCATCCGGCTTTCGCAGCGCAACCCGATCCGAGAGAATGGAGTCGTTCGTGAGTCGAAGCGTTGTGGAACGGGGTGCGGTGCGTTGTGGGAAGTGTCTGCTTCCCACGCGCTGGTGCATTTGCAGCGGTCTTCGCGCGGTGGAATGCCCGGTGCCGGTCGATGTGCTCATGCACCGGCGGGAGTATCGGCGGCCGACGAGCACAGGACGCCTGATTCAACGGGTGATGCCGGGCACGCGGGTGCATGTCCATGGCGAAGGGACCCCGCTGAGTCGTGAAGCGTTGGTGCGAACCGATCGAACGCTCTGGGTCCTGCACCCGGACGGCGAGTTGCCTGCAGCGATGGCTGAGGCGGGCCGGCTGCAAATCCTGGTGTTGGATGGGAGTTGGTCGGAAGCCGCCCGCATGCGACGGGTGGTTGAGCCGTGGGGCCGGTGCATCCGATTGCCGGCCGGTTTGCCTCCGAGCCGCTACGGCCTGCGGAAATCACCGGCGCCGGGGATGTATTCCACGGTGGAGGCCCTGGGATTTCTGCTGGAGACGCTTGGCATGGCCGAAGCGGCGACACAGCTGCGCGTGCAGTTCGAGCTGCATGTGTACGCCGGCCTTCGATCGCGCGGCGCCGTGGCGGCGGCGGAAAAGTTCCTGGCGGAGTCGCTCCTGCCCGCGGAGTTACCCGGGTGCCTGAGCGCGCTCACCGAACGCCGGAGGGTTGGGCAGGCTCCGCCAGAGCCGGATGAGAATGCGACTTAGCGGAGCCCTTCAGCCGGCCGTCGGCTAGGCTTTTGCGGTGAGGCGCTGGAGCAGCGCGTCCGCGGCGGCGAGCCCTGAGAGAGCGGCGGCCTCGATGCGCGGACCGCCGAACGCGTCGCCGGCGAAGGCGAGGAGCGCGGGGGCCTCAAGGACGAGGCACGGTTCGGGGTACACCCGCAATGGGACGCTGTAGCGCCAGCGGTGCAGGTGGGTTCGCTTGACCTCGCTGCCAAGCCAGGGCTTGGCGGCCTCGAGCAGGGCGGCGACGGTGGTTGGCTCTGGCGCGTCCCAGTGCTCACGGCTGAACTCCTGACCGCCATGAATCGTGACCAGCGTTTCCGGCCCGGTGGAGACCCCCTTCTTCCGGTTGTCAGTGATCCA
>CAUJJW010000080.1 GCA_963205105.1 Verrucomicrobiota bacterium
TTCCGAGCCGTCGCGACTCGTTCCAGCCAATCCCCATCTTTACCCTCCGACACCCGCGGGGAATATTCTCCCTCTCCCTCCGGGAGAGGGCTGGGGTGAGGGCCGCCCGCTCCACCCCTCGCGCCACGGTCCAAGGTCCCAAGACATGGTCCATTTCCAGAAAACGTTCCCCTCCATGTGAACCAGAACCCCTTCACCGCAGCGAATCTCCGGCGGCTCATCGTGTCGGAGTACGACCCGACCTCCTGCGTTCGAGGGGCCAGTTACGCACGCAACGGCAAGGTGGATGCCATCGTGGCCGAACCGTTCGAGGACGGCTGGAGCATCGAGGCCAAAGTCACCGGTTCCGCCCGCAAACCTTACCTGACCGAAGTGCTCCTGCTTCCCGGGGAAGCCGACCGTCTCGAACTCGAACAGTTCTGTTCCTGTCCGGTGGGCGAATTCTGCAAACATGGCGTCGCCCTTCTGGAAGTGCTCGCCACTCAGCCCGATCGTTGGTTCGCAAACCGTCCCCAACTCCCACCGTCCGCCCCGTTACCGCTCCCGAAAACCACCGCTCGCTCCAAGACAGGTAAGGCGAAGAATCCACCCACGGCCCCCATCCAGGCTCCCGCCCCGGCGCGTACGCTGAGCCCCACCCTCCAGGACTGGGTGGACCGCCTCACCCAGCCCGACCCACCACCAGGACCCCGCGTTCGATCTCCCTACGAACAGGAGGTCGTCTACGTTCTGAGCCCCATCCAGCGGCGCGTGAAAATCGAGGCCATGCTCGCCGGACGATTGCGCTCCGGCGGCTTCGGCAAAGCCCGCACCCTGGCTTGGTCCCGCCTTCTCCAGCCCACCTTTTTCCCAGGCCCCACCGAAGAGGATGTCCGCCTCGCCCGGGCCATCGCCATGGAGCAGTACGAAATGGGCAGCTGGGTCTATTTTCTCGAAGGCGAATCCGGAGCGAGATTGCTCGAACCATTGATTCGAACCGGCCGCTGTTACTGGCGAAAACCCGGCAAAACCTCCAAGACACTTCAGCTGGGTCCAACCCGCCGCGCGTCGCCAGCCTGGGAATCCCAACCCGACGGCTCCCAACGCACCCGCTTCGACATCGACCCACCCGCCTCGGCGGTTCTTCCCCTCCAGCCCCTGTGGTACGTGGACGAGAACACCCACGAATGCGGCCCCCTGAACACCTCGCTGAACCCCAACGCCGCCCTGACCTGGCTGGATGCACCCATCATCGACGCCGATGCCGCCGATCTCGTCCAAAACGCATTGGTCCCTGAGGCGGATCGGCTGGCCATTCCCCTGCCCACCCGCGTCGAGGTCACGTGGTCGGACGTCACGAAACCCGTTCCCGTCCTGACCCTTTTTGGCGCCACCATCCCCCGGTACGGACGCAATTTCCTCTGGGAATCTCCCAAGCCGAACCAGCCCATCGGTCTGGCGCGCCTGCAGTTTCGCTACGGAAACGTCGAGATCCCCTTCCGGCACGCCTCCGATATCCTCCAAGAAACCACGGCCTCCGGGATCGTCCGCCATCGCCGCAACCGGGGGTTCGAGACCGACGAGCAGCACCTGCTCCCGCTCTGCGGCCTGTACACTGCATCGCAAACCACTCACGAACGCGAGTGGGGCATGGAGGCTCACTCCTATGTGCCCATCCAGGATTCCGAGTGGATCGACTTCATCGAACGTCGGGTTCCCGAACTGCGCGAACGCGGCTGGGAAATCGTGGTGGACCCCAGTTTCCCCTGGCGCCTGGCACAGCCGGAAAGCTGGTTCATCGACGCCGACGACTCAGTCGGGGACGGTCCCCAGGAGGATTGGTTCGGTGTGGAACTCGGAGCCGTGGTCGACGGAGAGCGTGTCAACCTGCTTCCGGTCCTGCTCAGCCTGCTGGACTCCGATCCCCAAGCCCTCTCGCCAGAACGCCTGGCGGCCGACACCGCATCCGCCGGCATCCCCCTTCGGCTTCCCGATGGACGGCTCCTGATGTTCCCAGCCGACCGGGCACGCACCTTGCATCAGGTCCTCTTCGACCTCTTCGAGCCCGGCGCACTCCATGAAGATGGCAAACTTCACGTCCCGCGATTGCGAGCCGCCGAACTCGCCGGGGAAAACGACTGGCGTTGGCTGGGCGGCAAGGAACTGAAGGACCTGGCCTCGAAATTAAGGGATTTTCAGGGGATCCAGCCAGTGCCGCTGCCCGCGGGCCTGAAAGCCACGCTGCGGGAATACCAGCAGGAAGGCCTGAACTGGTTGCAGTTCCTTCGGGAACATCAGCTGGGCGGCGTGCTCGCCGACGACATGGGTCTCGGCAAGACGATTCAAGCGCTGGCCCATCTGATGGTCGAAAAGGAATCCGGTCGCGCCGATCGGCCCAGTCTCGTGGTTGCCCCCACCAGCCTGATGACCAACTGGCGCCAGGAAGCCGAGCGGTTCGCCCCCGGTCTTCGTGTGCTCGTCCTGCACGGTCTGGACCGCAAGGACCACTTCGACGCAGTTCTCGATCACGACCTGATTCTCACCACCTACCCATTGTTACCGCGCGATGGACCCATGCTGCTCAAGCACAAGTTCCATTGCCTGATCCTCGACGAAGCGCAGTTCATCAAGAACCCGCGCACCGCCGCCGCCCAGTCCGCCGCCAGCCTCCACGCTCGGCACCGACTTTGCCTCACCGGCACGCCCATCGAGAACCACCTCGGCGAGTTGTGGTCGCTGTTCCAGTTCCTCATGCCGGGTTTCCTGGGGGACCCACTCACCTTCCGCCGGCTGTTTCGAACACCCATTGAGAAAACCGCCGACAATTCCCGCCGGGGCATTCTGGCACGCCGCGTGAAACCATTTCTTCTGCGTCGCCGCAAGGAGGACGTCGCCAAGGAACTGCCCGCCAAAACCGAGATCGTTCAGAACGTCGAACTCACCGGAGTCCAGCGCGACCTCTACGAAAGCGTCCGGCTCGCCATGCATCAACGGGTCCGGGAGGAAGTGAAGAAGAAGGGATTCTCCCGGGCGCACATCGTCATTCTCGACGCCCTGCTCAAGCTGCGACAGATCTGCTGCCACCCCGCCCTGCTCGACCTGCCGGCCGCCAAGGCCGTCCAGGAATCGGCGAAGCTCGATCTGCTGTTTGAACTCCTGCCCCCCATGCTGGAGGAAGGACGGCGCGTGCTCCTGTTCTCGCAATTCACCTCGATGCTCGCCCTCATCGAAAAGGAACTGCAGAAGCGCGAACTGCCCTACGTCCTTCTCACCGGCAGCACCACCGACCGCGCCACCCCCATCCAACGCTTCCAATCCGGCGAAGTCCCCCTCTTCCTCATCAGCCTCAAAGCCGGCGGCACAGGCCTCAACCTCACCACCGCCGACACCGTCATTCACTACGATCCCTGGTGGAACCCGGCCGTTGAGAATCAGGCCACCGACCGCGCCCATCGCATCGGCCAGCAGAAACAGGTGTTCGTCTACCGACTGCTCACCGTCGGCACGGTCGAAGAAAAAATCGCGTCGCTCCAGGCCCGCAAACGCGAGTTGGTCAAAGGCCTGCTCGACGAGGGAGCCGGAGCGAAACTCCAGCTGACCCACGAAGACCTCGAATCCCTGTTCGCCCCGGTGGAATAACGGATTCCTGGGGTCCAGAACTCATCCGGCCCAAGGCTATCCGTCGACTGGCTTCCGTCGGCGCGCTGCCCACGGGCCAACGGCCCGCTCCATTCCAGCCTGGGCCGGAGGCCCAGGAACGCCGATCCCAACTCGGGGCAGGGCTGAAAGCCCGCCCCATCCGGCGACGATCCACGTCCAACACCCCCGGTGCCCACCCACAACGGATGGTACGGGCCTTCAGCCCTTGCGTTCCGGAAATCGTTCTCCTGGGGCGTTGCCCCAGGCTGGTATATTGCGGGCCGTTGGCCCTCTCCATGAACCTGCTTTCCGTAGCGGCGGGCGTCCCGCCTGCCGTAGAGGGGGGCGTCCCGCCCCCCGGAGTCCATCCTGGTTCATGGTCTGTGATCATGGCGCCTGCGCCAACGCCGCTCTCCATGAACCTTTCCGTGGCAGCGATTGCGAGGGTTGAAACGGGCTCCCTCACCCCAACCCTCTCCCGGGGGGAGAGGGTGTCGCATATCCCGCACGGCGACATGCCGGAACTCCTGCCATCCGAGCCGTCGCGACCTGTTCCAGTCAACACCCGGCCCCACCCTTCGAAACCCGCGGAATATATTCTCCCTCTCCCTCCGGGAGAGGGCCGGGGTGAGGGCCGCTCGCTGCATTCCTCGCTCCACGGTTCATGGTCCCAATACGTGTCCAATTACTGGAAAACGTTCCTCTCCACGAACCGTGCCTCCGTAGCGGCGGGCGTCTCGCCTGCCGTAGAGGGGGGCGTCTCGCCCCCCGGAATCCCCGGTTCACGGCCCCACCTGCGTCGCCCGATAGAACACCCGGCCACCCACCGGCTCCGTCGGACCCCGCGTCAGCGTGCTGCCGAAGGTGTTCGTCACCACCATGAATCGGGACCAGGCCCGCATGTCGGGGGACGAGTCGATCGCGTACAGCGCATCCAAGTCGCCATCCACTCGGAAGCGATAGGCCCAGGGCTGCCGGTGGTCGAATAACTGCACCAGAGCCAGCCGCGGGCGCGCCGTGAAACGGGCCATCACCGACCGACTCTGTTCCAGCGTCATCGACATCACGGGATTCATCCCGTCCAGCGTGCCCGCCCAGCCCAGGAAGGATTGCCCCTCCCGTGGCTCCGCGGTCAGCGTCACCCGCGTGCCCACCGGATAGTAAGGCAACGCCGGTGACACTCGCACGTCTCCGTCCCCCACCGCCCGCACGTTCAGTCCCACCTGCCCCTCAGGCAACGGAGCGAAGAGTGCCGACACTTCCGGCTGAGCCTCGTTGACGGTAAGTTCCGCCGGGAGACTCCTTCCCGAAACCGCTCCTCCCCACATCACGAAGTAATGCCCCGGCGCCGGCACAGCCCAGAATCGCACCCGACCCCCTCCCGGATAGGTCAGGCGATCCGGGGCCCGCTGAATCGTGCCTTGACCCGACACTTCCGTTCTTAACGTCGTTCCAAACACCCCCACCCCGTGCGAATCCTTGTCGTTCAACGAAATGGTTTGGGGGTTTTCAGGGCCACCGAAGTCACCCATCCAACCCAGGAACGTCCATCCTGCATCGGGCGCAGCCACCAGCCCCACCCGGCTCACCCCCCGGTACACATCGATCCCCAGACTCGAGCTCACCGTCGGCAGCACGGTACCGCCTCCCATGGCCGAGTGCGTCAACCAGTAGCCTCCTGGTGACCAACCGGTGAACGCGAATTCCGCCGTCACCGATCGGTCGCGGTCCATCCGGACCGTCACCCGCGGACCGCTTCCCTGCACCTCACCGATCCATTGCTGGAAGGCGGTGTGCCCACGGACGAACGGAATGTGAAGCACCTCCGCCGATAAGGTCACCACGGTGTTCGACGCATACACGCCACCCGGCGGATCCAGAACCACCCGCCCTGAACCGTAGTACGGCAAGTTCGGCAATCTCTGACTCAGGTGGGTCAACGTCTTCAACCGATAGACCGCCACCGGCTCGAACTCCGCCCCCACGGCTCGATCCGTGTCCATCAGCACTTCCACCTCCAGGCCATTGCCCGAGGCATCCCCGCTCCAGCCCGCCAGTCGCCACCCATCCGCCGGCGCCGCGGTCAGCCGGACGCGAGTCCCGGCTTCGTATTTTCCCCCCGGCGGCTCCACCACCACGCGCCCTTCCCCCACCGTACTCACCGCCAACGCACGCCGCGCATCCGGAAGAATGGTCAGCGCCAACGACACCACCTCGGTGGTTGCCGAGAAGCTGCGGTCATAGGCGAAAGCCCGAATCGACACGCTGTTCGTCACCATCCATGGACCGGCATACAGCATCGAACCGTGCGTCGGAACGGAACCGTCCAGCGTGTACAGGACGGCTCCCTTCGGAAAGCTCGTCACCAGGGAAACCTCCACCGGCCCCAGATGCGTCGCCGACTCCGACGTCACCCGTTCTCCGTCGAGCCGGATTTCGATGACGCCCGGCGGGGGCGCTCCCCGCTCGTAAGCTCCAATGTCGTAGCCTGCCCCGAACGGGCGAGACACACCCCGTTGATCCACCACAGGCGCCCCCTCGGGCAACGCCGCATCCACCGCTGCACTCCCTTCCAGCAACGCATGCGTCGGAGTCACTCCTCCTTGCAGCACCAACGCCCCGAGTTTCGCGTCCGCCCCGATGAGATCGCTCCCCGACAACCCGCTGATCTGCATTGAGACCCCCACCAGGTTGCGTCCCAGACTGGTGACCGTGCCGGAGCCGTCGGAGGGCAGGAACTCGATCGCCCGGGTGTTCCCGGTGACCAGGGTATTTCGCAGGGTAAGCGTGCCATTCGTGATATGGAAACCACCGCCAAATGACTGGCCCGCCGGACCAATGGGATAGGTCGGGTGACTCAGACCCGGGTCACCACCGATCGCCCGGTTGCCAGTCACCGTGTTGTGAACCAGCACGGCCTGGTTGGTCACCGCATGGAGTCCTCCCCCAAATACCGGCCCACCTGAGGTGCCCACGGAACCAGAGGACCCTCCCAGACCGCCTTTGACCGAATTGCCGGAAAGCGTGCAATTCGTCACCCACGTCGACCCGCCCAGGAGCGCCACGCCGCCGCCCCATGCCTCGGCACCCAGTTCCACGACAGCTCGACTGCCGATGGCAGCCGCGCCCGCCTGGACCGCATTCGCAGAAACCGTCGTCCCCACCACGTTCGCTGTGGTGTTCCACAGCAGGACACCGCCACCCCCCGACTGGCCTCCGTTGCCAGCACCGTATCCACCAACCCCGTTTCCTCCCACGCACGCATTGTTCGCCACCCAACAATCCAGCATCTCCAGGTCGCCACCCAGGGCGAACAATCCACCCCCATAGCCTCCCCCGCCCCCGGTTTCCAAAGCGGGTATTCCGCCGTGCCCGCCTTCAGTTCGGTTCCGGATCAACTGACAGCGCTCCAACCGAACGATGCCGCCATCGCAAAAGATCGCCCCACCCAAACCCGCCCCACCCCCACCAGCGCCCGGGCCGCCGGTTGGAAACACATTCGAAGCGTAGGCTCCTAAACCACCGCCAAACTCGCTCCCTCCACCGGGAGTGTACGGAAACTGCACCATGCTCCCCCCTCCACCCCCACCGCCCACCCCTCCTCGACCGCCCACTCCACCGTTGGGCCTCGTCGCAGAACTCGTGGAAGCTCCGCCACCCCCGCCACCGCCCCCCAGACCGCCCGCAAATCCGTTGAAGTTATTCTCCGCGGTTCCCCCGGCCCCTCCCTGGGGCCCGCCACCCGCTCCTCCTTGGATTCCGCTGCCAGCCGGAGACCCTCCGCGTCCACCCACCGCGACGTTGGCCTCCACCAAGGTGTTGGAGACCGTGAGTCGACCTTGCGTGCTGAAAATGCCTCCCCCCAACCCGCCACCACCGCCGCCGGCGGACGCGGGACCCGCCACCCCCTCACCACCGGTCACCGAGTTGCTCGACACCACGGAGTTCAGAACGGTGAGTTCACCGCCGTTGAAAATCCCCCCGCCCCAACCCGCCAGCGTGTGGTTCCCCTCCACCTTACAATCCACCAGCGTCAGCACCCCCCGATTCGAGACACCCGCCCCATGCCGACCTCCTGTCGCACGCCCGTTGGCCAACGTCAGCCCCGACACCCGATTGGTCGTCCCTGCTCCCAACACCAGAACCTGCACGCTCCCTTCTCCACTCACTCGAAGGTTCTCAGCTCCAGGACCCTCCACCACCACTGAGTCCCGCACCTCCGGCAGCGCACTCGCCAACGCAATCGTTCCTTCCACCGTGAAGCGCACGCGATCCGCCCCGGGCATGGCGTTCGCTTGAATCAATGCCTCGCGCAACGATCCCGGACCGGCATCCGCCAGGGTTGTCACGTTGAATTCAGCCGCCCATCCTTCTCCTCCCAGGATCACACCAACCCCAACCAGCATCACGCCGACACCTCGGGAGAAAAGCGGAGAAAGCATAAGGACGTTCCACAGGTGCCACACCCAGGCATCCACAGCAATGCCCCAGGGAGCAGTATGAAGTCGGACTCCCAACGCCAACTCTCTCGCCTCGCCCCAGGCGGGTCCTCAGCTACCTTGACCGGCATGCTGCCCCCGCGATGTCATCCAGCCCCTTCCTTGGGGCCATCCGCACCGCGACTCCGCAGTCACCCATTCCTCCACCTGCTGGGCTTGGTTCTCCTGGCCATGCTGTCCGCCTGCCGACAGGACCCACCCGAACCCGCGAAGACTTCCACGACAAACCCGCCGATCCCCGCAACCTCCGCGCCTTCCGCATCCCATCACGCCCTTCAGGAAGTCCCAGGCGACGTAACGACGACCCCAACCACCAACGCCACCCTGCAAGACATCGTCGCTGCCCCACCTCCAGTGCCGTTCCCCTACGAGAAACTGATCGAGTTCGCCATGGCCGAACGCGGCGCCTACTTCATGAGTGGCCGGGTGTTCCGGTTCTCTTCCGACCGCAAGGCGATCGTCGACCTCAGTGAGTCCTTCGACAACGCCATCGCGGATCTGGCACATCGCCAACTCCGCTACTACGAACGCATGGAGGCGGCGAGCCGGCTCCGCGACCGTTCGAAGAGGCTGGGCCCGGGAACCGGCCCACCTCGGCCTGCCCTGCCACCGAGGGGGAACCCAGAAGCCGGGCTCGCAGCCCGCTCCGATGCCCGACTGGAAGCCGCGTGGCTCAGTCTTTCAACCGAGGTCCTGGACTCCAGGATCGGCGAGGATCTCGAGGGGTACCTGGAGCTTGAAGCCCGTGTTCCCCTCCAACCGGAGGCCATTTCCGTGCAACTGAAGTCTCCTCTGGCTGCGCTCGGCTCGATGGTCATCGTGAACACCTCGGACCGTGACCTGACCGATTGCATCCTCATCTCCACCGCCGAGCGGGATGTGGAAGCGGTGGCGCAATCCTTCGACCAACCGACAACGTGGATCCACCAATGGCTCGACGAAGTCGCCACCGACCTGGATCCCGGCACTCCTGAGCTTCCCATGGATTTCGTGGAAGCCCTCCGCTCCGCCGTGGATCGCAGGACACGGTTCTTCGTTCAGTCGTTTCCAGCGGGCGCGACGTTCATCGCGAAAGGCCTTCCGCCCATGGAATTATCCTCCTGCACGGCCTTTCGCGTTTCCCTGTATTCGCGGGAACTCTACGTGCGCAACGTCGTGGCTCCCGACCTCGCCGCCGCCCAGGCTGCTCAAAGCACCCCGCGCCACCCCGCACCCTGAACCTGCCTTCCGTAGCGGCGGGCGTCCCGCCTGCCGTAGAGGGGTGCGTCCCGCCCCCTGGAATCCCCGGTTCATGGCCCGTGAGCAGGTCGATTTCGAACAGGTGGCTCTCCATGAACCTTTCCGTGGCAGCGATCGCGAGGGTTGAAACGGGCTCCCTCACCCCACCCCTCTCCCGGGGGGAGAGGGAGCCGCATATCCCCCACGGCGACATGGCAGAACTCCAACCGTCCGAGCCGTCGCGACCCGTTCCAGCCAACACCCGGCCCAACCCTTCGAAACCCGCGGGAAATATTCTCCCTCTCCCTCCGGGAGAGGGCCGGGGTGAGGGTCGTTCGCTCCTCTCCTCGCGCCACGGTTCATGGTCCCAATACGTTTCCAATTTCTGGAAAACGTTCCTCTCCATGAACCGGTCGTCCGTAGCGGCGGGCGTCCCGCCTGCCGTAGAGGGGGGCGTCTCGCCCCCCGGAGTCCGTCCTGGTTCATGGCCCGTGAGCAGGTCATTTTTGAACAGGGGACTCTCCATGAACCAGGTCTGGTCCTGTCTCCATGTCCGTGGACTGGCATGGTTCTCCGCCATCGTCGCCCCAACGCGCGAGGCGGTCAGGTCTTCAGCCATCACCACCTGACAGTTGCCAGCGCGATGGCCAGTCCGCACCGTCGGGCCATGAGATTTGCGATGGCTTGGACGACACTCGGATTGCTGGGGCTGCTCGGATGCTCCAAGCCCGCGTCCACGCCGATCGATCCACCCACCGCGGCCACGGTTCCCACACCGGAACAGACTGAAATCGCGCTGCGTCGCGGACGCGCCATCGCCGCCGAAACCTTCGGACTACTGCGCACCAACCTCCAAACCGCCATCCAGTCCGGCGGCATCAGCAACGCGCTGCCTTTCTGTTCCCTCGCCGCGTCGCCACTCACCGCCAGCATGGCGGAAAAGCACGGCGTCACCTTGCGTCGGGTCACCCACAAGGCCCGTCAACCTTCCGGAAAAGCTTCCGAACCCGAACTGGCGTTGCTCAACCATTTTGAATCGCTAATGACCGCAGCCAGCATCACCAATCCCCCGCCACCGGTGGTCACGAACCTGGTTCCCGGAACGCTCACGTTCTTCGCCCCGATCGTCATCGGCGCGGAGCTTTGCCTGAAATGCCACGGGGAACCTGGTACCGACATTGCCCAAGCCGACCTCGACGTGATCCGAAAACTCTACCCGCAGGACGAGGCGACCGGTTTCAAGCTGGGCCAGCTTCGCGGTGCCTGGCGCATCGATTTCCCCATGGCCGCCCTCACACCCGGTGCCGACACCGGCAGCCCCCGACACCCCTGAACCCTGGGTATTGGGTGCGAGACCCGAATCGCCAGGCAGGCACTTCACCATGAAACGGGTGACCATTCACACCGACGGCGGCTGCCATGGGAATCCCGGCCCGGGCGGTTGGGCCGCCGTGTTGACCTTCGGAAAATTCACCCGCGCCTTAAGCGGTGCCGAACCCGAGACCACCAACAACCGCATGGAACTGACGGCCGCCATCGAGGCGCTGAAAGCCCTGAAGGAACCCTGCATCGTGGAGTTTTACACCGACTCCCAATACCTCCGACACGGCATCACCCTTTGGATCGAAGGCTGGAAGCGCAATGGCTGGCGAACCAAGTCCAAGGAACCGGTGAAAAACGAGGACCTCTGGCGTGCCCTGGATCAGGTGCGCGCCCCTCACCAGATCGATTGGCGCTGGGTCAAGGGACACGCCGGCCATGCCGGGAACGAACGCTGCGACCAACTCGCCACCGAGGCCATCGCCCGCCTGCGGCGATCAAAGCCATAATCCCGGGGTTGCCAATTCCACCACGTGCCGGTCGGGGTCCCGGAAATACAGACTCGTTGCACCGCTTGGCCACCGGACACGGCTTTCGAGGGCAATGCCGAGTCTTTCCAGCTTGGCTTCCCACCCTGACAGATCGTTGGCCGGAATGCCGAAGCAGACATGCAACGGACCGGAGCCGTCGTGGCCCGGGATCATGGCGCCGTCGTTCAGCCGAATGGTCTCCAGCGAATGCCCACGCCGAAACAGCAGCAGAACTTGTTCGTCCGCGATGCGTAGCGCGCAGAAGCGCTCATCACGACGGAGTGTTGGGCACTCGAACAGGACGGTGTAAAACCGGATGGCACGATCCAGGTCGTCCACGTACAGGGCGGTTTCGGCGATATGCGTTGGATGGAGCATGGCCATGGCGAGAAGTTGTGGCGGTGGTCGGAACATGGAGGAAGGACGGGATTCCTGGCAAGATTCGGCACCGATCGCCCAGGCTTGAAAGCGGCAGGCCTGGCATGGCACGCCGGATTTCAGGAAGTCCGTTGCGGCAATCGTTGACGATCGTTCCGCAGCCTCCGTCTAGAACTCACTCAAGAGCCGACCTCCGCCGACCAGCGGGGCGTCGAATCCGTTCTCCCGCAGCGCATACCAGAAGAGCGCAGCGTTGACCCCCAGGATGGGAATACCGATCTCTGCCTCGAGTTTCTCCGTCACGCTAAGCAGGCTCATGTTCGTCCCGCACTGGACGATGGCGTCGAGGCGCTTCTCGTCCGTGGCAAGCAACTCCAGGATGGCCTTCTCTTTGGCCCGGTCGGGAATATGTGCGATGTGCAGCGCGTTCGCGCAGGAGAAGCCAACACTCGCAACGACCTCGAAGCCGAGTTCAACAAACATCTGCGCCGCAAATTCGTTCCCCAGCTTGTCAAATGGCGTCAGCAGTCCGATGCGCCGCGCGCCAAACTTCCTGAGCGCCGCCGGCATGGCTTCGTGCGAGGCCGCCCAACCGAGGCCGGAATGCTCCTCCAGGACGGCGACCGGCAAGCGGATGGACTCAAGCCCTCCCAGGATGTGTTCCATGCTCATGCCCAGGATCATGAATTCCGGCTGAGCCAGTGCCGCCAGATCCACCGCTGCCTTCAGGCCGCCCAGGAATTGTGTCCGGTAGTTCATCAAGTCCTGTTCCGTCACCAGCGTCGGTTGCGGAGTGACGACATGGGTGGTGTGCAGACCCACCCCGCACAAGCCGCGCCGGCCTTGGTTCGCGAAGATGAGGCTCCACAATTCGTGTTCCATGCTCGTGTTGGTCGCCGGAAGGATCAGACCGAACTTCCGACGAAAACTGCGCACGTCGGGATAGCCAACGGCGGCATCGATGCCTCCGAAGTTTTCAACGCTCTCACCGTTGAGGATGACACCGGACGCGGCCAACGCAGGCATCGGGGGCCGGTTGACATCGGGCATGGTAAAGACGCGGTGAGACAGGCTCCCTCGAAGTCTCCGGGCCGGGGCGGGATGGATCGTCGACAACGGTTGGGGGGTGTTCCTCGACGGCAACCTCGTCGCTGATGTCGTGGTGTGACTCATGTTTCTTGGACCTGTGGTTTCGAACATCTCGCTGACCCTAGCTCCGCAGGGATGAGATCCGGAAATACCATGCGCCTTGAGTGGTCATACTTGTCGGGTATCGTCGAAGGCGTCATGGAACTGCGGCATCTCCGCTACTTCGTCGCCGTGGCCGAGGAACAGAACGTCACCCGCGCCGCGGCCCGTCTACACCTCTCGCAGCCGCCGCTGACGCGGCAAATGCATGATCTCGAAGCAGAACTGGGAGTGGCGCTGTTCGCTCGCAGCGGAAAAACGATTGCCCTCACCGAAGTCGGGCGGGTCTTCCTCGCGGAAGCCAAGGCGTCACTGCAACGCGTGGATGAAGCCGTCCGGGCCGTTCGCGCCGCCGCGTCGGGCGCTCACGGCGAACTTCACCTGGGATATGCGCCAACGCCCACCATGGAGATCCTGCCGGAATTGCTGGAAGCGTTTCGAAAGCGATTGCCCGCAGTTCGGGTTCTGCTTCACGACCTCGGCTCGCCGGAAATGCTTGCCGGGCTCCGTGAAGGCCGATTGCACGCGGCACTCATGATGGAACCGTCGAAGCAAGCGGGTCGGGGTGTTGCCTTCGCGGCATTGAGGAGCTATCCGGTCGGTCTCGCCGTGGCCGCTCATCATCCGTTCGCCCGGCGCCGCAAAGTGCCGCTGGAAGCGCTCCGCGAAGAGGCGATCATCGCCTATTCGCGGAAGGAGTATCCCGACTATCACGAGTTCGTCGCCCGCAGCCTCGGCCCACTATCGAAGAAGCTGAACATCGTCGACGAATGCGACAGCGGTCCCAGCCTCGCCGCGGCTGTCGGGTCGGGCAAAGGCATTTGCGTTTGCCCATCAATTTTCGCCAGGAGAACCGGGAGCCGCTTGAAATTTGTTCCCGTCGATCCGCCGCCGGCACGCGCCGTGGTCGGTATCGCATATCGCGCCAACCCTTCGTCTTCCACCACGGGAACATTGGTTGAGATCGCGCGGGCCCTGGCCGCATGACTGACTCAGCAGCCCGACTTCCCTACGGCGCCGCGATCAGGCGGAACGAGTAAGCCCCCGTGACGTCCGAATTCGCCGCCCCCACCGTCAGGGTGTACGTCCTTCCCGCCAACAGCTGAAAGGTTCCCGGATCGAAGAAGAACCCTTCGCGGAACACCTGCGCCCCCGTGTCATCCACCAACTGCCAGGTCCACGAGCCCGTGCCGCCTGAGACCAGGTCAAACACCACGCGCTGGTCCGTCGGCACCGTGATCCGGTAGCGGTCGAGAACCCCCGGCGACTCGATCCGGCCTGCACCCGCCGCCGGCACATCGTTGCTCACGGTATCTCCCACCGAAATCGGGAATTCCTCGGGCACGGGCACGACCACCATGCGAAAGCCGTATTCACCAACGTAGTCGCTGTCCGGATTCCCGATCCTCAGGGTGTAGCGTCCTCCCCGGGCCAGAGTCACCGAGCCTGGGTCGAAGAAGAACCCTTCGCGAAACACCCGGTTCCCCTCCGCATCAGTCAACTCCCAGACGGTGCGTCCCGTCCCCCCGGAGAGAAGGTCGAAGAACACCACCTGCCCTGCCGTTGCCTCGAAGGTGTAAACGTCGATCGCACCCGGGGTCTCCAGGTTCCCGGCACCCGCGGCTGGCAACCCCGGGTTCACCGTATCTCCCACCTGGATCGGGAAAACCTGCGCCGCAGGCACGTGGATCAACCGGAAGGAGTAGCTGCCCAGGTAATCCGAGTTCGTCGTCCCAACCGTCAGCGTGTAGTTGCCACCCCGGCTCAGGGTCACGCTGCCCGGATCGAAGAAGAACCCCTGGCTGAAGATCTCCTGCCCCTCGCCATCGGTCAGGCGCCAACCAATGCGCGCCGTACCTCCCTCCAAGAGATCAAAAAACACGACCTGCCCGGCCACCGCCTCGAACCGATATTCGTCCCGCACCCCGGGAGTCTCGATACGCCCGGCGCCCACGCCAGGAACGCCTTCGGAGATCGTGTTCCCGATGCCGATGTCGAACGTCTGCGTCGCAGGAACATTCCAGAGCTGGAAAGCATAGGACCCCACATGGTCGCTCTCCTCCGCACCCACCGTCAGCGTGTAGCGCCCACCCCGCACCAAGGTCACCGCACCCACATCAAAAAACATGCCCTCGCGGAACACCGTCACCCCTTCGGCGTCCTTCAACTGCCAACGAGTCCGCGCCGTTCCTCCCTCCTGCAGATCAAAGAACACGGTCTGACCAGCCTGCGCGGTGAAGGCGTAGACATCGGTGGCACCCGGAGACTCGATCCGACCCGCTCCCGCCGAAGGTTGTCCACTCCTCACGCTATCGCCGATCACCACGTCAAACGCTTCAGTCGCCGGAACGGACCAGATCTTGAATTGATAGTCCTCCTCGCTCCCGCCCGTGCGTTCCCAGGTCAGCGTGTACCTCCCCGCCACCGGCATGACCCGGGTGCCCACGTCGAAAAAAGCAGCTTCCGAAAAGACCCGCGCCCCGCTCGGACCAGTGAGCGTCCAGCGCAAACCCACCCCGCCACCGCCCAGCAGGTCGAAGAACAGCACCTGCCCCTCCGTCGCGGTGAATGCAAAGACATCCTGATCACCCACCGACGGCAACCGCCCCGCCTCCTCCAAGACCCCGCCCGCCCTGAGGTCGACGTCCCTTACCCGGAAGTCCGAATCCACAGCGCCGCCCATCAGGTTGCCACTGGCATCCCGGACGGAACCCGAAATCCGGAGCCGATAGTCCCCATGGGCCATCCCCCCGGGAAACTGCAGAAACACCCGGTTGCCGCGCTCCAGAAACGACAATGTCCCTCCCGCCAAGACCACGTCGTCGGCCGTTTCCCAGACGCCATCCGTTCCCGCCGACAACACCTGGATGGCCCCCGCCGTGAGTGACGCCACATCCATCGCTTCACTGAATCCCACAAAAATCAGGGAATCCCCCGCCACCACCCGGCCAGCCTCCGGCTCCCATCGGGTGACCGTCGGCGGAAAGGTGTCGGGGATCACCGACACGGTCAGCGGAGCACTCCAGCCGACGTTCCCTGCCGTGTCCTCCGCACGCGCCTGCACCACCAGCGTCCGTGGACCGGGTGCCGCCTGAAGCCCCACCCGCCGCGACGCGCCCGCTGGGTCCAGCGTCGGCGCGCGCACCGCGAAATCGAAGGGCCACCCCGCCTCGGCAGCCACCCGAACCCCGTCCACGTACAACTGAACGTTCCTCGCCGCCGCATCGTCCACCGCCGTCACCGCAGCCGCGAGACGGCTCCCCGCCACCACCTGCGGGCCCGACGACAACGTCAGGGTCACCCGGGGCCCATTGGTGCCGCGGTCCAAGGCCCGATACCGAACGACCTGCACCCCGGCGGTTCCATCCGCAACAAACGCCAGACCGTCGTGAAGCACCACCGCCGATGCCAGCCCCGGCGTCTCGATCGTCTGAACAAACCGGTCGGTGCGGAAGGGATCGCTCAGGTCGTAGATGGAAACATCATGACGCCCGTCGTCCGACGCGTTCGCGCCCACGCAGGCAACTCCCAGGCCGGAGCCGTCCGGTGCCAGATCGAACCACCCGAATTGAGTCGTGGCGCCGGTCCCTGCCGGAATGGCAACCACGAGGTTGGTGATATACCAGGTGCTGTACCCCCGTCCGTGGATGGTGGAGGCCACTCCATCGCCCACGGCTAGCCTCAGCCCGCGCAAAAGAGTCGACACATCCCCGTTCACGCCAACCACGCCCGGGGTTCCGAGGAACCCGTCCGCTTCCAGCGGAACCGACTGCAACGCCGCCTTTCCGTTGCGTGGGCCGGTCACCCACAAGGTCTCCTGTTGCACCCGGAGATCGTGCAACGGGTACCCGAGATCGAGTTCATCCAGCTTCGCCCCCGTGAACAGGTCCACCGCGATCAATACGCCTGCGTCGGTGCCTGCATACACCACCCCGGCATGAATCGTGACCGACAGGGTATTCCCCTGGGGCACCACCTGATGCACCCGTCGCGGTCGCACGGGGTCCGACCAATCCAAAATTCCCAACCCGCCCGCACCATCGGCGTACGCCCCCAAGCCCACTTCGTCGGCGATCAAGGTCCCGGAACCCGGCAGCGCCACCCGTCGCGCATCGCCCGGCGTGTCCAACTGCCCCAGGTGGGTCAATTGTGCGCCATCCCATTCCATCACCGACACCCCTGCCGCGCCATCGGCCACCAGCAATCGCGTCACCGTCGACGCACCACCAAAAGCCGAAAGATCGTAGGTCTCCACCACCACATCCTTCGCCTGTCCCGGCGTCTCGCCGTTCGCCACGATTCCCGGTTGCAGCACGATGCCATCCAGCGGGTTGGTTCCCGACCGGACTTCAGCGCCGTCCAGAACCCCGTCGCCGTCGGAATCCGCCGTCGCCCCATCCGTTCCCACGATGCGCTCCGCGCCGTCTGGCAAGCCATCGGCATCACCATCCGCCATCGACGTGGTCTCATTCCAAAACGCCTGGGGGATGGTGAAGCCACTGCCAGCTTCCCCGGTCCTGAAGAAGGCAACTGCCTCCAGCATCGACACCGGATCCAGCCATCGCACCACCACCACCGCCCGCGCCGGCAGACGCAGCCCGTTCAGTTTTCCAAGTGCATCCGTCTTGAGTCGTTGTTCCTGCCGCTGCCCGCCCGCCGGATAAATCTCCAACAGAACCGGGAACTGGTGGTCCACCGAGGATTCCTCCGTTTCCGCTGGCACATACGCCGCGAAAAACCCACCCAGCGCCGGCCCCATCCGTTCCGCCAACTCAATCGCACGGTCCGAAATCCGCTCGAAGCCCGCATCCGCCTCGCCATTGGCCAGCTCCACAATCCGCTGCACCGCCTCACGCTCTTCGGCTGCATCCACAATGTCCGGACTGCCGGCTGGACCCTGGCTGCGTAACACCCGCCCACGCAGGTTCTCGCTCAGCGTCTGGTTGAATCGCATCACCAGGTTGGTGTTGAAGCTCAAACCAAGGTTGCCTGCCCCCACCGCGACCACTGCCGTCGTTTCCGCCGCCGTGATCAGCGCCCCACCTTCCGAACCCGCACGCTGCGCCGCGGTCGCCGCCGTCACCACCGGCAGCCATTCCTGCAACGGAATCCTCCCGTCCTGCAGGTTCCGCCAGGCGTTCGATCCCACCAAAACCTCAAAGTACCGATCGAAGGCCGCCTCCAACTCGGCCACACGCGCCAGGTCCGCCGACTCCGCCTGCAATTCCGTCAGATGCGGCAGCGCAGCCAGGGGTGGCGTTGCCCCGCCCAGCGCCATCCTGTCGAACCCTTGCCCCACCGTGATCCCTCGCTGCAGCGATCGCGAAGATCCCCCATACAGTTCCTGCCAAATGTTCCACCACTCCCGAAGCGTGCTCGCCGCTTCGTCCGAGTCCTCCGGCAAACCAGGAAGCGCGTCCTCAGCCTGCTCCTTGATCTCGTTCAGAAACTCGTCTCGCGACTCGACCACGTCCGGAACCCCGTCCCCATCGGAATCCGCCACTTGGCTGGAGCCAATGACTTCACCCAGGTCCTCGAACATCTCGATCCCTTCTTTTCCGATATCCACCGCCGGCCCAAAAATGTCGGGCCCCATCGTGGGCAACTGATCCACCACATCGGATACCAGTTCCCCCCAGCTCTCCGGCTCATCGATGAAGGGCAAGTCCGGCAGGTCCGGAAAATCGGGAATGGAGGGACCATCCCCATCGTCATCTCCATCTCCGTCCCCATCCCCATCCCCATCACCCGGCCCCGGTGGTGGAGGAGGCGGCGGAGGTGTGGGCGGCGACAAGGGCGGACGCGGAGGCCGTGGCGGACGCGGACCCGTCTTCGGCGGTTTCGGACTGGGCCCTCCACCGCCCGTGCCAGGATTGCTTCCATGCCAGCCCGGTTGCCGAATCCCCACCCCCGCATCAGCCACCAACAGGCGCCCATCTGCGCTCACCGTCATCGGCCCCACGATCTCCCAGATGCCCAGGTCATGGTCGAAGCTCCACAGCGCCGACTTTTCACCCGGCTTCAACACGCGTCCCGTCACCGGATCCGGCAGGTTCGGGAAGCTCACCGGAACGGGCTGATCAAAATTCTGCGGACCATCCGTCTGCACCGTGATCACCAGCGGAAACGACAACCCCGGCGGCAGCGGTTCCGGCAACCGATCCGGCGACACCGGCGCCATGCCCACCCGGCCACCTCGCGTGCCGTCGTCGGCGAACAGCGCGTTGGGCGGCACCTCCATCTGCACACCCGCCAGTGCCGGGTTCGATGCCAGGATTTCCGGAGGAAACCCCACCGTGGTCGGTGTCGTGGCACTGACCGCCCGCAACGTCCCGGAACCAATCCGCGGCAGAAAGATCTCACCTGTGCCGCCCGCCAGATTGTTACTCACCCCCGCCGTCGCCTCCCAGGCCTTGCCGACAAAAGGATAGTACGCGAGGTCCGGCCACCGCACCCCCGCCGGCACATCCACCACCGTCCGACCATCCACATGCACAAAGAACCGTCCGGCCGGACTCGGGCTCAGTTCAAATCGCCCTTCCGCATCCGTGACCGCCCTCAACGTCTCCTCCGCTCCATCCACGGTAACCGTCACCCCCGCCAGTGCCCGGTTGGTGAACGAACCCGGCGATGCTGGATCTTCCGCCGGTTCGCTGGCAAAAACCCGCCCCACCACCGCCGTGCCCGCCACCGGCGTCACACCCGCGGTGCCATACTCCAACGCCACCACCCCGCCCGGCTGACCATCGCGGTCCAAATCCAAATCCCGCCCACTCGCGTCGCTCCATCCCGTGCCGTCCAGGGACACCCGAACCCGCGCATTTGCCGGAACCGGCTCCAAATAAAACAGCGTCAGGGTGCGTCGATCCCCGGACAGATCCGCCCGCGTCAGCAGTCGCCGACCGCTCGCTTCCGCCCAAACATTCGAGGCCCCGACCTCCGTTCCCGGAGCCAGCGCCACCGTGAATCGAAACTCCGTCTCACGGTTCACACTCACCCCGGTCTCCCCGTTCCGCGGGGAGGTCACCACGAAGAAATCAGCCCGCAACGGATCCGTTCCAGCCCGCGCCTCCATCAGGTTCAGGCGCTGGTCCCCGTCCGCATCCGCAAAGGCATCCGACCCATCCAAGGCATTCAGAAAGGGCACCCGCGCCCATTCGTAGGCGTCATTCATGCCATCCCGATCCTGATCGCCGGCATTGCCCAGCTCCCATCGAGCCACCCGATAGAACGCACGTTCGCGAACCGGACTGGCATCGGTCAGTTCCACTGCCGACACACCCGGCGCACCAGCCCCCACTGACACCGGATGACTCAGGTCGCTGAGCGTGCTGCCCCGCAGCAGGACGAAATAACTGCCTTCCCTCGCCGACACCCGGACTCGCGGCTGGCCCGCGTTGTCCCAACCCACCGACTCAATCCGCACGTCCTGGGCGCCGACCCAGGGAATGACCGCCAAGGTTCCCAACAGGGCGAACCTCAGGAGCCAACGAGCCCGCAGGATGCTCTTCAGCCGGAACAGGCTGTGATTGCCCCAAGCCAATTGATGAAAACGCGAGAGTTCCATGGGTATCAGAATCTAGTCCTTGGCCTAAACCGCGGCGTTACTAACAGATACCGCTGCCCACCCCAAAACCTTTCAGCTCAACCGAGGTTCTATCACTCGATCAGTCCGCTGCCGTGGCACGCCTGAATAAAGGGCTTCGTCTGGGAGGCCAACCTCTGAAGCGCAGCCAAGTCCATGAACGCCCGTAGGTTTATCGATACCAACATCCTGGTTTACGCCTACGACCTGGATGTACCTCCATCGCCGCGCCTCACCGCAATCCCCGACCGCTGACCAGGTACATGGCGAAGGTTCCCAGCCAATGGGTGCCTTCATAGTGCGCCGTGCCGATGGCGTTCAAACCGGCAGCCCGATGGGCCTCCGCCGCCGCCTTCAACGAGGCTCGCCGTCCGTCCGCGCCAGGCAGCGCCGACACGATGCCTTCCAACATCCAGGCCCGGCTCAGGTTGAGTCCATCCAAGTGCGCCAGCTTCCCATCGGAACGATCGGGCGACACCGCGGGCTTCAGCCAGTCCACTCCCGGGTCGCGAGGCAACCCTGGCAGGAAACCGTCCAGCCATTGCGCGAACTCCGCCGGCTCCATGACCCGTCGCATCAGGTCGGCCTCCGCCAAAATCGGTGACAGGAAGTCCTCGCCCGACGGTTCGAAGGCCAGCGGTGCGTTCTTGTCCTGCGAATAGAATTTCCGAGCCCGGACCGCCAGAAGCCGCCCGAACGCTTCGTTCCCGGAGACGCGCGCCCAGTCCAGCATCAGGCCCAACGCAAATGCAGTCTGGGAATGTTCACCCGAGCGCACCGGATGACTGAGTTTGGGCAACCAGGCACCGACACGTCGGACCACTTCTTCCTCCAGCGGCCGGAGCGCCGCGCTCCACGCCCTGGCTTCCGGCGACTCCCATTGCCGCAGTTCGGCTCCTAATTGGAGTACCCAGGCCAGTCCGTAAGGCCTCTCGAACGAGGCGCGCCCGGGTCCGGCCAGGTATCGGGCTTCGGCCTCCAAACGCTCCGGCGTCAGACTTCGGGCCAACGCCGCCCGGGCGTCCGCAGCCCACGGTGCGTCCGGGTGAAGGCGTGCGCCCCGGGCGATCAGCCAGTGCCCATGAACCGCGGAGTGCCAGTCGAAGCAGCCATAGAACGCCGGGGTCAACTCCCGCGGGGGTTTCACATCGGCATCGCCCTGCAACACATGCGCGATCTTGTTGGGGTACTCCCGGTGCACGCAGTCCAACGCCATGCGCACAAAACGACCCAAGGTTTCTTCGTTGAGATCCGTGGCTGCCGAATCTGCAGCGGCGCCCAGCGCGTGAATGGTGCTGTGAATACGCCGTTCGAAGGCCGCGCCGTTTGCGTCGCGCAACCGGCAGACGATCTCCATCCCGCGCGTCGGCGCCAGATCCGGAAGGGTCAGCGTCACGGTTTTGCCGTCCGCCGAAAGCGCGGCGGCGGTCACGCGCAGCGGACGTTCGTTGACATGTTTCGAGCCGTAATTCTTCGAGCGCAGCAGATCCCACGCCTTGACCGTGAAATTGCCCGGATCCGACGCGGTCATGGGGTCCAGCGGCTCGGTGAACGTGATGGCATAGGCGCCGGACCTTGCCTGCAGCGCCGTGGGCACGTGCAGCGGACGGCCGGTGAGCCGGACCCGATAGAAGCCGCCGTCGTCCTGCTGGTTGCCCGCCCAGGCGAACATGCCGGCGGCGTACAGCTGGCCGTTGACCGGGTGCCAGCGTCCACGCATCACACCGGTGGGAAAGCGCTCCAAAGGCAGTCGAACCACACCGCCCTGCATGCGGCCGCCCACCATTTCATGCGGGACAATGAAGATGTCGCCCGTGCCATACGACAGATTGAGCAAGGAACCTTTCAGAGGTCCCCAGGCATCGCTCGTCACCCAAAGCAGTTCGCCGGGTGAACGATCCATGTCGTTCGTCACCCAAACCACGGGCTCCTCCATGGCGTCATCGCGCTCACTCGCCGGCGCCCCATACGACCACATGTTCCCATAAAAGCCGCCCGGCTGGATGCGGTTAATCCGGTTCTTCGGAATCCAGTGCCCTTCCTGGTCGGTCACGAAAAAGGTTCCGTCCGGGTTCACGCAGACCCCGTTCGGCGCGCGAAATCCGTTCGCCAGAATCTCCGTGGTCGCACCATCCCGGCTCACCTTCAGCAACGTCCCGTGCTGCGGAATCAGGTCCGTCTTCGCGTGGCGCGCGCCCTTGCTGTAGTAAAAATTCCCGGCGGCATCGGTCTGCAAACCCATGGCGAACTCATGGAAATGTTCGGTGACCTGATGGTCGTTGTTGAAGTTCACGATCCAGTCGATTTCTTCGTCGCCGTTCAGGTCCCGCAACTGCGCGATCTGATCGCGGCAGGCGACATGAATCACCGAGTCCACGATCTTCAGCCCGAGTGGCTGGAACAAACCCGAAACGATCCGTCGCCAACGCACGTTCCGCAAATCGCCATCGAGCCCCTTGACCAGCCACACATCGCCGTTCCAGGTGCAGAGCGCGGCAGTCTTGCCGTCCGGGAAGAAATCAAAACCACCCGGCCGCATCCAGGCATTCCACGGGTTGTCGCCCATGTTCGGCACAGGAATGATATCCACGGCGAACGGTCCCCCGTCGTCCTGGGTCTTGCCGGCCACCGGGATTTCCCCGGCCCAGCGGGCGGGCCCACCCTGGGTCCAGCTTCGCAAATCGGGCGCTCCCATGGGCTTCTTCGCCAGAACGGCCAGCGCACCGTCGGACGCATCGTTCTCGCGGCGCGCGAGGAGCACCTGGATGCGCGCTTCCTCCGATCCCGGAGGCACCCGGAGCACATGAAAGCCGGCTTCCACTCTCAACTCGCCCGGGCTGCCGTTGGCCAACGCCACCAGCGTGTCCGCCGGCGCCAGCCGGACCAACAGATCCCGGTCGCGAGGAGCAATCTGGAACATCCGACGGATCACCAGCGGATTGGCTGCCTGTTCCAGTCCAGGCGATTCCAGAACGCGCACCCCGCCGACGGTCGAATCGATCACCACCCGATCGCCGTTCACAAACGCTCCCCGGTAGTGGGTCCAGTCGCGCGCGAGCGGACCATACGGCCTGCCTTCCTTATCGATTGGCCGTGGGTCAGCAAAATCCCGCGTGCCAGGCTTCGCCCACCCGGGACCGACCGGATTCACGAACAGTTTCTCGCCCACGATCCGGGTGTGCGTCCCGTGCGAGCCGTCGAAGGCAATGCCGCTCCAGTCCACGAAGACGTCGCCGCTCCAGGCGGCCGCGGCGCGCATGGTGTCGTGGTCATACACCATCCACACGTTGCCTCGGGAAATACCCCCGGCCCCGGGATCCAACCGGACCGCGATCCCCTTCTGCGCGATATTCCCCGGCGCCACCTCCAGTGTCCAAAACAGCACCGGCCCGAACTGCATCCGCTTCCACTTGGGGCCGCTTTCATACTCCTCCGTCGCGCGTGAACGAACAAAGCCCTGGCCCTTGGGCAATCCCGCCAGGTAGGACTCGGTCACCGTGAAGTAGGCAGCGGGATTGTGCGGTTTCACGAAGGCTTCGCGCAGGTAATGGATCACGTCATAACGCAATTCGGGCGTCAGCCATGGCCATGCGGGCATCTGGCCAAAGCCGGTGGTGATCGTCTTGTAGATGCTGAACGGGTCCGACCCGTTCTTGAAGGGCTCCAGCCAGAACGGCCGCGAGGTCGGGAGAGAGCCCGGCTGCGTCAGGTTGCCGTGGCAGGTGATGCAGGTCGCGTCGTAGAGCTTGCGACCTCGCTCAAAACTCTCGTGATCCAAGCCTCGGATCAGGAGGGCGTGATCGGCTTCCGTGGCGGGATCCACCTGCCCCATCACCGACCCGGCGTGCAATAGACCCAGGAGCCACAAAGCAAGACCCAGGAGCATGCTCAGAACACGGCTCGACGCCGGAGAAAACAGACTCATGCCGGGAGTGTAGCGACCGACCGAAGCGCGCCCAGGATTTTGCCTTTCGAACAGGCCGCTTCCGTAGCGGCGGGCGTCTCGCCTGCCGTCGAGGGGGGCGTCTCGCGACTCTTCATGAACCGTGCCTCCCCTCGTACTCGTACTCCTAATCCTAATCGACCCCCCCCTCCTCCCCAGGTTCATGGCCCGTGAGCATGGCGCCAGCGCCAACGCCGCTCTCCATGAACCTTTCCGTGGCAGCGATCGCCAGGGTTGAAACGGGCTCCCTCACCCCAACCCTCTCCCGGGGGGAGAGGGTGTCGCATATCCCGCACGGCGACATGCTGGAACTCCTGCCATCCGAGCCGTCGCGACCCGTTCCAGCCAACACCCGGCCCAACCCTTCGAAACCCGCGGGAAATATTCTCCCTCTCCCTCCGGGAGAGGGCCGGGGTGAGGGCCGCTCGCTCCACGGTTCATGGTCCCAATGCGTGTCCAATTTTTGGAAAACGTTCCTCTCCATGAACCGTGTCTCCGTAGCGGCGGGCGTCCCGCCTGCCGTAGAGGGGGGCGTCCCGCCCCCCGGAATCCCCGGTTCATGGTCGGTGCGCAGGTCGATTTCGAACAGGGCGCTCTCCATGAACCTGGCCTATCGCTCCGCCAGTTCCTCCCCATCCCGAAAGCATCCCGGGTTCTGCGTTGGCTCGGCATCCGCCCTGAAAGGGCGACATGAGACAGCCCTGGGTGAAACCCAGGGTTGGATGTCCAAAAAGGTCCACGCCCTGAAAGGGCGTCATGACGTCACGCCCTTTCAGTGGGAACCCTCTTCCCAGGGCCGTGCCCTGGGCTATCCCATTCCGCCCCGTCGGGGCGGGCGCCCGCTCCCCAAAACCTCACGGCATCGGCTGCAGGAGCACGTCCCCGAGGTCGAGCAGACCCGATTCTGCGGATTCGGGCACCAGCAGAGGCGCCATCAAGATCGTGGGAACCGTGGAGGGACCCGGTTCAACACCCGGCGGCAGCACCACCGCCTGCACACGGTACTGACCCGGTTGGATCTCACCGGATTCCCAGCGTCCATCCCCCGTGGGTTTGAGCGGAACCTGCGTCGCCTTTCCAAGCGCGGCGCGGATCTCGGGTTGCTGGGCCCAACGCTGAAGCGCGGCCGGGTCCTGCCGGATCTCCTGCGGCGGCAGGGGCCCGGGAGTGGTGATGGCAGCGAACCGGATGCCGCCCTGGATTCCCGGAGGCGGGCGCAGGCCAAGACGGACGGTCCGATCGAATTTTCCGAGCTCCACACGATGGGTCTCCCCAGGCTTCAACTCGAGCTTCCCACGAGGCCGGTCCGTCCACGAACGACTCTCGGGTCGGCCGGAGGTCGTGGTGGGATCGAGATCGACCAGCTCAATAAGATTGAGCGGAACCGGTGGCACCACCGGGAACGTGAAACGCCCTTCCGCATCGCTGGCAGGACGGTAGGCGTTGAAATCGAAGGCGACGGCGTTTCTGGGCAGTTCCGGGAACGCCAACATGAACTCGACGTTCGCAGCGGGCCGTCCGCCGCGGAAGATAACGCCTTCGATGCGCGCCCAGGGCTGCAGCTGGACTGTCGGGTCCTTGGCCAAGTCGGCAGGCAGCACCATGGCAAAGCCCATGGGATGAAGAACCAGCACTCGGATCACCGCAGGGTCCGGAGACCAGCGGAACTGACCTTGAGCGTCCGTGACCTGCGGCGTGAGATTGCGTCGATCCAGCCGCCCAGGGAGCAGCATCAGTTGCACGCCCTCCGTGGCCAACCCGATATCGGCATCCGGCAAGGGACGGTGGTCGGGTCCGAGCACGGTCACTTGGATGGACTTGGACGGTTCCAGTCGGACGTCCAGCGTGACCTCGCCTTCGTCGTGGGCAACGTGGCGACTGACGAACGGGGCGTAGTCGTCGGCTTCGAACTTGAACAGGTAACCCGGGTTGGCGATGCCCCCAACCACCGCTTCCTCCAGGGCATGCCGGAAGGTGCCGCCTTCGAAGCTCACGTGGAACCGATCCAAGGTGCTCCACCGTGGCGCACCGGACGAATCCGGCCAGCCGACGGTCATTCGGAAACGAGGGATGGGCTGGTTCGAAGTGGCGTCGGTGACGGTGCCGGAAACCACCAGGGCCGGCGGCAGAACCACGACGTGTTCCTCCTCGGACGGACGCAGGGAAACGTCGCTGACACGCAGGTAGCCGCGCTTGTGGAAGTCGAACTTCAATTCCTGATCCGGGGCGTCCCACCACACCGCCGTGCCGAGGGCGTCGGTGAGGGGACTGAACTTGGCTTGAATCGGAGGTGGGGGCGGCGTCTGGCCGGGAGCCGTCGACATGGGGCTGGAATGGAAGGTATCCAGCCAGACGTTGGCACCCTGGACCGGGTTGCCTGAGGTATCCACCACCCGGATGCGCAACGTTCGGCCACGTTCCAGTTGGATGCGGATGGGCTTCGCATCTGGTCCGAGCTCGACATCCACGGTGGCCGGACCAAAGCCATCGGCAGTGGCGGAAACGAGATTGCCGCCTGGACGGCAACCCGAGATCGCAAAGGTTCCATCGCGATCGGTGGCACCCTCCCGGCTGCCGGATTCGCCGACACGCCCAACCCGGACCGATGCGCCCGGAATCGGGCGATCGTCGGTGTCCACGACGATGCCCTTCACCGTGACCGCCCGGCCGAGTTGGAACACCCAGGAACCGTCACGCAGCCGAGCTTCGGCCTCCGGGACGCGATTCACGAAGACCATGGCCGACCCCACATGATCGGGATGACTGGCACTGCCGTAGAGCAGGCGCAGCATGGAGCCTGCAATGCGCTTTATGCTCCACCGGCCAGCGGCATCGGTTTCCACTTCGATCCAGGAAAATTCCTGACTCTCCGGGCCCGCTCGAGGCGTGAGGTGGGCCTCGTGATTGAAACCAACTTTCGCCCCGACAACGGGGGCACCCTCGGCATCGATCACCGTGCCGCCAATGGGCACCGCCCGTTCCAGGCGAAGGGTCCAGTTCGTCGGAATGGGAATGCCGCGGTCCGGGCGCCATTCGAGGCGCGTGTCGGCATACCCTTCCACGCGCGTGGTGAGTTGGAGCCATGTGGTCCCGGGATCGACATTCACGAGGCATTCGCCGTTCTCATCCCCCGTCAGGGTGCGCCCACCGAAACGGGCCTCGCGCCAACCCCGATACTCCAGCGGCACGTTCGGAATGGGCAGGCCGGTGTCGGCGGCAAGGAGGGTCAGGTGCAGGCGGTTGGTGTCCGTCGACGCCGCCAGGGCCGCGGGAGTGGCCGCAACGATGGCGGATTCCGCGGTCGCAGGTGCCGCGGAGGTTGCGCCCGAAGAAGGTGCGCTGCCCGGGTTGGAAAGCGCTGCGGAATCGCCGGGGACGACGGATTCCGAATCGGGCGTCGCGAAGGGAGACCAAAGCAGGGTGGCGACGGTGACCACAGCCGCCGCGCCCGCGCCGATCAGCAGCTTCGCAGGAATCGAACCCAGCCAAGCGAGGAAGCCCACCGCCGCGGGACTCGGACTGGCAGGCTGGCTGCGCGCCAGCTGATGCGCGGCGGAAGCGAGGTCGCTGCCCCAGTCGGCCGGAGCCGCCTCGATGGCTCGTTCCGCAAGCAAGCCGGCAAGGACAGCCACCGAGAGCGTGACACTGCGGCCGATCAGCAGAGCACGCAGTCGTTCGAGCGCGCGGCTGACCCGCTTCTGGGCCGTGTCATCGCTGACTCCAAGCGCTGCGCCGACCGCCCGAAGGTCGAGCCGTTCGTAAAACCGCAGGAGGAGGGCGTCGCGGTCGGCGGGGCTGAGTTCCTGGATGGCTTCGTCCAGAACCGGGGCAAGTTGCTGCCAGACCGAGTCGTTCTCGGAATCGTGGGTGTCCATGGCATTGGCGAGGCGTTCGCGGGTCAACCGGCGTTGTTCCGACCGACGGACGTTGGAGGCGACAAAGCAGGTGTGGCGATGCAGCCACGCGGCGAAGTGCCCATCCTCGGTGACCTCCGGACCACGGCGTTCCGCCACCCGGCGGGCGAGATCGACGAACACGGTCTGGGCAATGTCCCGTGCCAGATGGACATCACCGTGGATGCGCCGAACCGCGATCGAATACACGAGGTTGAGGTAGCGACCGACGAGTTCATCGAAGGCGGCCTCGGAACCGAGTTCGGCGTAGTCGCGCAGGAGTTGGTCGGCGGTTTTCATGAGTCGTCACCCGTATAAAGCCGCCGGAGCCCCAAATCCGACAACGAGGAAGGGCTCATCGTTTCGTGCCGTGTGGTCCAAGGTTTTGGGTCTGCTTCCACCGGCGGGCGCATGTCCGAGTTGTGGATGGGAGATCCAAGCGTCGGAGAATTTTGGACAGGATTCACAGGAGGAACAGGATGCTGGGGAACCCATGCGGAACGGCATTCCATCCTGTTCATCGTGTTCATCCTGTCAAAATGAGGGCCGTGTCCTCCGACAACACGGAGAGTCGCCCTCCACCGGCTTGGGTTGGACTCACCGCTTGCCTTCCACCAAGGCCACCTCGTAGCGTCGATCATCCTGCAATGGAATCACCTCCCCAGCGGGTCATGCTCCATACCGCTTCCGGATCGAGTCACATCAAGCCCCTGGACGACTCATTCCCTGCGTACCTTCCCACACCATGATCTTGCCGCTCGCTCAGACCCACCTGCGTTCGAAGGATATCTCCTCCAGACGCCGTTCCCATTCGCCAGATCGAGCCCCCGACGTCCCGACGCGACTTCTCCCAAGGCTCGTGACCGGGTGGGTGCTTGGTCTGCTGCTGTCGGTGACTCCAAAGGCCCCGGCGGCTGAGTTCACGGCGAGGTGGGTCGGCGCCGCGGATGGAGCATGGAGCACTCCGGGAAACTGGGACATCGGCCGGGTACCCCATAACTCCCCGTTGGACACCTACAACGTTGTTTGGGACCAACACGCCGTCACCGTCACTCTCGATCAAGACACGGTCATTCGAGACTTCACCTTCGCCAGCGGGGGACGGCTCCAAAGCCAAAACTCCCAGACCCGGCTCACCATCGCGGGAACGTTCACCTGGAACCAGGGGCTGCTGGCCCTTCGGAATCGAACCACGGTTCAGGGGGCCGCCACGATTCAGGGGCTCGGTGCCAACCTTCGCACCCTGGAGTCGGGCCAACTCTGGCTCCAGGGCGTGACCCAACTGCGCTCGGGACTGCACCTCCTGAATGGCGCCCGCGTGGTCAATGACGTGACAGCCCGGTTCGAAGCCCAGGATGGCGCTCGCTTCTCCATGGGCGGCAATCTCGTCACCGACATCGTCAACCTCGGCATCTTTCGCGTGGCCCCGGGCGGGCAGAGCTTCACCTCCCTCCAGTTCCGCAACGAAGGTTTCCTCGACGTCCGGCAACGAACTCTGGAGTTTGCCACTCCGGGAGCCTCGGTGGATCAGCGTGCGGGAAGCACCCGTCTCAACGATGCCAGGGTCGAGGGGCTTCTCAGCATCATGGCTGGCACCCTGGAAGGTAGCGGCTTTGTGCGCGAAGCCATCGTGTTGGGTCGTGTTTCGGGCCAACTCACATTCAACAAACTGAGTCCCGGAAACAATGCCACCAACACTTTGGCCATCACTGACCGACCCGGCGAGACTTCGGATCGGTTCTCGATCGAGACCCGGCTTTCTCTGGGCGGAAACTTGGAGATTAAAGTACGTGCCATCCCGGCGGACGGAGCTGCTTTCGAAGTGGTCTCCGCACCTGCCGGAGTGAGCGGACAGTTTCGCAACGTGGCCTTCGGACAACGGGTTCAGGTCGCGAATACACCCGGGTCATTCCTGTTAGAAATGGCCCCCGATTCGAAGTCCATCACCTTGAGCGATTACCGCCACTCACATCTTCCCCCCATCCCGGTCGATCTCAAGGAGCTTAAGAGGGTCCAATGCACGGATTGCTGGATGTGCCTCATCTTCGCTTTGTTCGGTATTCCGGAAGAGCCGGCTGCCCTGGTGATCCAACGTGGTTTGAGTCAAGTCGGTCTGGCAAGCGCAGGAACATCCCCTGCTTCGACCTCCGACTCGCCGGCGGTTTTTCACGCGCTGCAGTCCCTGCTCAAGACCACCACCGAAGGGCGCCGGCTCGTGAACCTCTTCTGGCAGCACACCACGGAGGTTGTGAAAATTTCCCTGTTGCATCCCGAGGTGCTGGAGCAGGCCAATCTCGTGGTCCGCTCCTTCGAGCCAGGTGTGGCTGCCTTGCTGGCGGGCAACGGCCCCGGAGCGGTCATCACCCAGACCATGATCGATCAACTCGATCTCCTGTGGAGCCTTCTCGGCGACCACGCCAGCCCGGCTCTCCAAGCGGTCCTCCAAGAGGAACGCGCGCGGTCGGACGGATTCCAGGAGTTCGTGAACAAGGACTTTTCTCAATGGGCTGACCTGCTCCAGATCGCCACCCCGACCCAGCCTTGGATTCAGCTCTCCAGGCCAACGAAGTCCGCAGGACGTTTCAGTGTCGACGTGAACAACATCCCAGGCCTCGATTTCTCCCTCTGGCGATCCGCCAATTTGCTCCAGTGGGAACGAGTTCCCCTCGGAGAGGTTCAGAAGGGACAATTCACCACGCGTCTGGTGGATCCGAATTCACCCACCCAACCCGCCTTCTACGCCGTCAGGCCCTAGCATCAGTGAATTCGTTCCAGCTCTAGATTTGCTGGCTTCGTCGGTACCCGCAGGAAACAGATCTCCGACACAACGCATGCTGAGGGCCAAAGGCCCGAATCCATACCAGCCTTGGGCAACGCCCAAGGTCCACGCCCCCACGATTTCCACAGGGCCAACGGCCCGCCCCATGCCACGGGCGCCATCAACGATGGCCATCCAGATCGGGGTGGTTCGTGTCATTCCCACCCGAGGTGATTGGGGTCTGATGCTCTACCGACCAGCATTCGCAGGCCAGTCGGCACCGTTCTCAATTCGAACTAGGGCGTCCTCGACGGCAGTGCGGAGTACAGCGTCCGGGTGGGAACGAAGCTTCGAGAGCGCGGGGAGTGCAGCGACGGCGTTCGTGCCGAACTGCCCCAGTGCAAACACGTGCATGAGCACCGCCCGACCGGGTTCCGACGCCGACAGAGGCCAAGCCTCTCGGCCCACCCTCAAGGCGATCCGCGGAGGAAGGCGCGACCCGACCGACGGTGGGTTGGTTTCGATGTCCGCCAGTCCGTCCACGATTCTCGAAACAATTCTGGGAACGACTTCATCGGCCGAGGCGCCGGTCCGGGCCAGCGCGATGGCGGCGGAAGCTTGCAGCCTCGCATCGGTCGAATTCAGGCAATCCACGATCAGTGGCCGCGCCGCGGCGGCCCGTGTACCAAACGAAGAAAGCGCGAGCAGCGCTGTGGAATGGAGCAAAGCAAGATCCATGCCGCTGGCGCCTGTTACGGTGATTCCGAGCACGTTGGTCAGGCTGAGAATGTCCTGTTCACCTTCAGGCTGGATCGAAATCAACGCGACCGTCGCGACCAGCGCGAGATCCGGATCCTTCAGCAGCGGTCGTATGCTGGGAATGGCGGGCGCCGCCAACGGGCCGAGTTCTTCAAAGGCGGCGAGCGCGCAGACCTGGTCACCAAAGGCCCACTCGAGGTTCGCCGGGAACCATTTCTTGAGGCGGGGGAAACGCTCCCTGACCTTCCAAGAAAACTCCCATGCTAGGTGTTTCAGCCGCGAATCCTTGGACTTCAGCAGACCGACCAGAAGTGGCAGCGCATTCGTACCGACGCTGCGGATGGCGCGGGTCGCGTCTGGGTTGGACTGCGAAATCAACAATCGGGGAGAAATCAGCCGGTGAGAATGACCTGGGTCCGACTCGACACCCCCATGCGAGATCCCCGAGACCTCAATGCGCTTCAGATGCCGGCTCAACGGTATCCCCTGAAACACGGGATCGTCCGGGCCGGAAAGCAACAGAAACCCCAGCAAGCTGAGGAAGAGCAAGCTGCCACCGGCGATCCAGCCCTTGGTCCGCCTGGACGACCGCGGCGCCGCGCCCTCGATGGGCCGTGATGGGTCGTTGAGATACCCCATGGTTGCCAGAGCGAACACCGACGCGCCCCGCACGACAAGTCTCCGGTCGGCGACTCGGAATAGGAGGGACCCCCTGTCGCCTCAGCCAACACTTGTTCGATCGGGGTGCGGTTCGCGTTCGCGGTGGGTGAGCCTGGTGGCTGCCATGGAGAAGCCATTGGCCGAGACACGTCGTGCCGAAGGCCAAGGGCCCGGATCCATCCCAGCCTTGGGCAACGCCCAAGGTCCACGCCCCCACGATTTCCACAGGGCCAACGGCCCGCCCCATGCCACGGGCGTCGCGAACACGGCAAAGGAAGGCCTCCCACTCGGCGCCAACGCCGGATGGCCATCCGAAAAAACCGGCTCGCCGAGCTGAATGTCACGATTGAGCCCCATTCAACCCACAGCTTTCCTTCGCCAAAACGCGTCACCGGCGGAGGTTGGCTCCGCCGGTGACCTGTCGTTCCGCAACCCGTCCAGAACCTCAAAGGGATTCAGGATTACGGAGCATCCTTTTCCTTAGGGGGTGTGGGCTTCTCGGAACCCTCACTCAACACACCCGAGAACATCTTCAGGAGGTCCTTGGGAATCTTGTCAAACTTCGCGGCGAGCCTGACCAACTTACTCAACGACACCCGTCCAACGACGTTGACGATCACAACATCTCCACCGTCCTGGATCAGAACCGCGAGGCCGGCAATCGATTCACCCGATGGGTCGCCGATCGCATAAATTCCGACATTCTCTTCGGGCACCGAAGCAATCGAAGACCACTTGTTTTCCAGATGGCTTCGCAACCCTGCAACGCCCGCGGTAACCGCGGCAAGATTGGTAGGACCAACGTCCAGGACGACGACGCGGATGAGTTTCACATCCTTGATCAGTTCGGCGAGGTTGACGCCAGTGGCGGCAAACGGATCGTTCGTTCCTCCGTTGAGTTCGGAAACTGCATCCTTGAGGAGAAACCGAGGGAGATTCACGTTCACTTCGGGACGAATTGCCTTCAGGTCGATCATCCGATCGATCGGAAGAAACGCGGGGTCGGCCTCAACGCCGGGCTCGGCACTGGCCCGCGCGGGAGCCATGGCAATCAGGACGAGGGTGAATAGGATGAGGTACTTTTTCATGGTCATAGGGGACGTGTTATTTTGTCTTTGGCAGTGTGAAAACTTCTGAGAAGGGGCGGTACGGCTTCTTTCCTGAGAGCGGCTTCGGCATGACCTCCCGCTCGAATCAGGACATGACCGACCGCTGCGAGAACCCCATGGGTCTGCTCGAGGACTTTTCCAGAATCGCTCAAGGTCGGGGTCTCTCCACATGGATCGTCCACACGATCGGTCCCCGGCCAGAATAGACTGGTGCCTACCAGGACGACCGCGAGGGCGCCGAGGACAAAGGACGCCAGCAAGGAAACGCCTGAGAATTTTTTGGCCGCTTCCCGGGCGATGCGCTGGGAGACCTGATCCGGCACCGAAGCCGGGCAGGATTCGCTCCGCAATTCACGGATCAGCTTTTTGAGAGGGTCGTCCATGATTTCTCCTTGGAAAGGTGCTGGTTCAGTTGTTGGCGGGCACGGAGAAGCCGGACCTTCACCGTGTTGATGGGAATCTGAAGCGCGACAGCTATCTCGCGGTAGCGGAGTTGGTTGACTTCGTAGAGCACGAACACACTGCGGAGGGACTCCGGGAGTCGGGCTAGCACTTCATGAGCCTCTTCGAGCCGGGTGGTGGTGTCGGCAGCAAGGCTGGGATCCACCGCCAGTTCGTCCACCCGTTCGTCAGAAATCTCATCGTCGGCCGGCTGCACAGCCCATGACCGCCGCCGGATCTGGTCCAGACAGAAATTTCGGGTCGTCAGGAAGAGCCATGCCCGGATGTTGAGCAGGCGGAGGGTTGGCAGATGATTCCAAAGCCGGAGCAGGACTTCCTGGGTCGCATCCTCCGCGTCCGCTGGACTTCCGAGCATCGCACGTGCGAAGCGGTACAGCTCATCACGGTGCCGGCGGCACAGCAGTTGAAATTCCAGCTCCCGTATCATGTTTCCGCACAGTCAACGAAGGAGAGGGATGAATTGTTTCAGGGAATCTTCCCGTCGGCGGCAATGCCTCCAAATCCAATCCAGCAATCCGAAGGAATGCGGAGGGCCAAAGGCCCGAATTCATACCAGCCTTGGGCAACGCCCAAGGTCCGTGCCCCCACGAGTTCCCCAGGGCCAACGGCCCGTCCCATGCCACCAGCGTCGCCTTGGCGCATCCACGGCCGTCACCATCGCGAGTCAAACGCAGTTAGCCATCGGTCATCCTGCCCATTGGAAAGATGCCCTTGCCTCGCCACCTCTCGAACGAGTCAGGCCTCGTCCTCTTCCAGGCAACCAAGGTCCCCTCCTGGTTTTTGGTTTCCAGGACGTTGCTGGGCTCCAACCCCAATTCTATCGGAATCCGCGATGGGGCGGGCTTTCAGCCCTCTTTCGATTCGGGGCCTCAGTCCTGGGGCGTTGCCCCAGGCTGGGATGGAGGCGCGCCGTTGGCGCTCTTGCTCTCGGCCTCCCAGAACACATGGACCGGGGGTAGAACGGCGAAAGTTACGCTCCCGCGGGTGGAGTGGAGAGGAATCACTGTCCTGGACCATCGGTGACGACAGATCTGCGGCGGGTGACCCTTCTTGGAACATCCGTGATCGGGACGAGCCATGCGGAGGGCCAACGGCCCGAATTCATCCCAGCCTTGGGCAACGTCCAAGGTCCGTGCCCCCACGAATTCCCCAGGGCCAACGGCCCGTCCCATGCCGCCAGCATCGCCGTTGCGCATCAACGGCCGTCACCATCGCGAACCAGGCGCAGGTAGTCCTCGGTGGTCTTGCAGACTGGAAGGGCCCCTCTCCCTCGCCACTTCTCAAACACGTCCGGCCCCGTCCTCTTCCAGGCAACGAGGGTCCCCTCGTGATTCTTGATCTCCAGAATATTGCCGGGCTCCAACCCCAGTTCCTCCCGAAGTTCGCGAGGAATCAGGTCGACCTGCCCTCCCACGATCCCGTCTCGGGGTGCCGTAGAGGTAGTGGTCGTGCTGCATCGCTCCATCCGCAGGCCAATCTGGATTGTCAGGAACCTCGGCCAACCGAGCCGCCAACTCCTGAAATGGTGTCGCCACGCCCGCGCTCGGCTCCACAACCCGCCGGACTTCCAGTTCCACCCGGCAGTTCAAAGGAAGCTCCAAAGGTTCGTCTGGCACCAAAACGCGCCCGTCGAAGCGCGCCCGAATCGTCATGTCGTGATTGTGGCGCCAGTTCCATCGAGAATCCATCCCCGAATCCCAAACCTGAACACCGTGCCACGCCCAAGCCGGCATTGAGATTCCCCGACGGCACGGCATAACCTGCCCCGCATGGCGAGCGACCGCATCGAGATCCATCCGAAGGTCATGCTTGGCAAGCCCGTGATCCGAGGCACCCGAATTCCGGTGGAACTGCTCATTCGCAAATTCCGTGAGGGCATGACCCAAGCGGACCTGCTCGACGCCTACCCGCGGCTAACCCCGATCGACATCGAAGCCGCCCTCGAATCGTAAGATAAGGAGGGCGAAGGTAATTTGAGCATAGTGACGCCATAGAATCATGTTCCGAAGAATGACTCAGCGTGGTTCCGACCGACCAAAGACTTTCGATGTCTTTCTGAGTCACCACAGCGAAGAGAAGGCTTTCGCCAGATTGCTCAAGAGCGCTTGCGAAAAGAATGGGCTGCGGGCGTGGCTGGACGAAGACGAACTTCGTCCTGGAGGAACCGGTCAAAACGACCTTGAAGAAGGCATTCTGTCCTGCCAATCCATCGCTGTTCTCGTCGGAGTCGGAGGTCTGGGGCCTTGGGAACGTGAGGAAATGATGGCGGCGATCCGACTCGCGATCGCCCAAGGCACGCCGGTGATCCCCGTTCTTCTCCCCGGATATCCCGCCGGCGAACCTTCCCTTCCGTGGCTGCTCGGCAATCGGACTTGGGTCGATTTTCGTAGTGGTTTCGACGAGACGACCTTCAAGAAACTGATCTGGGGAATCCGAGGCGATCACCCGCGATCGAAGGATGGTCCGTCCGGCGACTCGGTCAGGGTGAACTCCACCTCTTCAACGCCGGTTCGGCCGCGTGGACGCAAAGGGTACGGCAAGGTATCCGCCGTGATGTTGCTGGCGGCGCTCGTTCTGACGGTGGGGCTCTTGATCATCCGAGGTCGAGGGACCAGAGGAAAATCAGCCAGGGAAATGGAAATCGAGAGGCTCTACCAGGAGGTCTCCCACTACGCGGACCGGTCCGAGCTCAAGCTCCTGGTGCACGGCGACGCGGAAGCCGGCAAGACTCCCCCCGAGTTTTTGAGAGTGGAGTCGACGAATTCTTTCTATTTCGGACATACCAATCTCTACCGGTTGGAGATTCGGGCGGTGCTGAAAACCAGCGAACTGGCCCGAAACATTGCCAGGAGCAATCCCTCGTGGCAATCGGCCGTCGAAGATCTTCCGTGGGACGAGCCCATCACGATCAGTGTTTGGGGATATCGCTCCAAAGTTCGGGTCGAGTATAGGGAGGGCGGACAGTGGCGAGAGTACGATTTCGCCAAGACCGACGACGATTGGGAGAACCTTCTATACACCGTGTTCCGAGTGTACGCGCTTTTCGCGATGGATTTCGCCCCGGATCTAAAGACGCGGAAGCTCCCAGACCCACGGGACTTGGACCTCGACGTCAAGCATCCGGACCGCACCCATTGGCGTGAGACCATGTACACCAGTCTCATCGCGTTAACGAACAATCCAGGTGTGCATGTCATGCCTTCTTACACCATCAGATTCACCGCACAGCGTCGACAGGACCGATTCATCGAGACCTTGGCGGCGGACATGGCGGAGATGCGCTGGATACCGTTCGCTCTCCGGTCACTGCGTGAGGGTTCCCGGGACGCATCGCCTACCAAAGACAAACGGTCGGTCGCTCGAAACGATTTCCAGTGGTGGATCCTGGAATCCTATCTCCAGAAGGCGAAGATCTCGGCCACGACGAGGCACACGATGATCGATACGAACACGGCGGCGGAATTGCAGTTGTTCCAGCACCAGCCTGGACCAGGGTTGAAGCGGGTGTCGGTATTCGATTTTCGGCGGAGCGCGCGGCTACCCGCCTTCCGGTAAGCGCGGTTCGGACTTGGTCTACCAAGGGAGACAATGGGATCAGGCCACGACATTCGACATGCCTTTTGGTTCGTGATTCCTTCTGGGCGCAGGCCTCTTTCGCCGACGGTCCTTTTTGGGGTCTTCGCGTCTCCGCGTGAGATCCAACTGAATCGTTCAGCTCAGTCCGGTGAGCGTCGTTTGCCTGGGGCGTTGCCCGAGCCTGAGCTGACGGCGCGCCGTTGGCGCTTTCGGAGCCCTTCCCGACCCGATGGATCGGGCTGTGCCGCGCGTTCGCGGGTGAGTACGCCTTGTGGGAGCCATGGAAGAGCCGATGGCAGCGACACGCCCTGCGGAGGGCCAACGGCCCGAATTCATACCAGCCTTGGGCAACGCCCAAGGTCCGTGCCCCCACGAATTCCCCAGGGCCAACGGCCCGTCCCATGCCGCCGGCGTCCCGGACACGGGAAACGACGGCATCCCACCTGGCGCCAGCGCCGCAGCGCCAGCCCGAAAACCGGCTTGCCGGCCGGGGCATTCCCGAGCAAACAAGAGGCGGTTGCGCCCGTAGCTCAGTCGGCCAGAGCAGCTGCCTTCTAAGTCGAAAACGTCCGTTATCCCCGGTTTTCCTGAATCCGCTGGAGTCTCCACCCCAACGACTTCCGCCGCCTCACCTGATCCCGAGTCATCCCGAAAAAGCCTCAGTTTCGCGAACCAGTATCAGATGGGAGTATCAGATCCCCCACCGGCCAGGGCAGCTGCCACTTCGGCAACAGTTTTGGCAATTGAGTAAGGGACCGTGCATCACGGCGTTCGTTTCAACGCACCCTTCGATCTCCACAGGGAAGCCGCATCGCCCGGACGGCGCGATCATGCTCGCTCAGACCACGCCACGCAGCCTGACGCTCCAAGGACTAAACGCTTAGATGCCGTTGCCGTGACGGATACAGGCAGACCTCCTCCGATAACTCGCGGGTCTCCGCAACCTCCAACTCCGCCGGTTCAAAGGTGTCGCTTCGGCAAGCGTGCGGACGGGGGGATGGGTTCAGTTACAGAACGCTGTACTGCTACCTTTTGAAGCAATCTGGTAAAGAGACCCCCAGATTCCCCACTGATCACAAGACTGTTCAATATATCGTCAATACTTGGAGGAATCGTTTCAGTCCTTTGCCAACCCTTAGAGGTGACCGGGACGGGATGCTGCGTAAAATATGCGAGGCAAAATGCCCTATAGATGGGATCAGCAAACGCAAAAGTCCCGGCAGCATCGTTATAGCGTATAATACAACCACGCTCCTCCCTTTGGAGTTCTCGAAGATACTGCGTCAAATTTCCTGATGGATAATTAGGATTCCCGATCGCGCTGAGGATCTCCGCGTGGGTAGCACCATCCTGCTGGCAGACCGACAGCGCGTGCAGGATGAGCCGGCAATTATCAAATTTGCCTGCACGTCGTCTTTTGAAGGCTTTGTCAAACGCGTACTTAAGTGTGTCAGAAACTTCTTCCAGATACTGCTTTAAACCTGCAGTCATATGCGACTCACCCAAGCGTATCAAGGTTGTAGATGCTTCCTCAATTCCACCCGCTACGCATGCATTCAGGCAAAGGTGATGACAAACAGCAGCTACGCCATTTGAATAGTGGACAATTGCGCCCTTGATTCCATCGTCAATCCTAATATTCAGATGCCCTTCACCCTTTGCTATGATTTCGCCAATTTCACTATCTACCATTAATGGAACATGAATCTCCGCAACACGATGCCTCATTTCCGAATCAAACTGAACAACCTGCCTAGCAGTATCGACTGCACCGATCGCGATCATCTTAAGCTCCCTGTACTCATCCGCAACATCCATGAAGATCTTCATCATCTGAGACACAGGAGCCTTCTGATCTTCGTCGACTTTGTGAAAATCTTCGAGCACCCAACAGCAGCGAGCCTCGCCTAAGAACCTTGCGAGCGCTTGCGGCGTGAGTTGCGGAGGTAGCGCGCGTTGCTGCTTTGTGCCTCGCATCGAGTTCACATCCAGGTGCAATTGCCCCTTAATTCCCCAGTATTCCGCGCTTATTTTTGCTAATGCGCTACTTGCAATTTCCGAATTATGCTCACTAACGTAGAATGGACTGAGTTGATCAAACGCATCCAACAGCAACTGATCAAAAGTCAACCCACGCATGCAGCGTGTATTGATATGCCGTTCATAAAGCTGGTGCAGTTTGTTGGCAAGCAGCGTTGTCTTACCGCATCCTGAGTGCCCATATACTACAACCTGCTTCCCAGGCGTGCGGAGTGCGCTTACGAGTTTATCGTTTATGGACTCTCGCTCCACGAAGGTAAGGCGAGCTGGAGTGGTGGGGGTAAAGACATCCCGCACCGAAGGGAGACGGTTTGGAGCTGGCACTGTGTTCACGCAATATGGCTGGCTACCATTTGCACACCCCTCATTCAACTTGATTCTTGGCGGGGATCACAGAACGACGACGAGTGCCATACTCGTTAACTCAACTGTCGCGACCCACTTCTGGGTTGCGTGGTTGTACCTTATGGCAGCGGCAGAGCTGCGGGGATCCCGATAATCTCCTCATTCTCCATCGGGTGAATAGCAGGCGTGGGCTGCCAACGAGCCAGCCAACCGTCAGCATTGCAGTAGAGCTTTGCGGACATCTGGCCGCCTCGGGGGTACTGCTGAGCGCAACGTGCGTGTGCGCGTCGGTATCGGCGCATCAGGCGGAGAAGCTGGAATGCCTGCATGGCGGGTATCCGTTTGATGAATAGCTCACCAAGGGGAAGGTCCGTCCGACCAATGACGCCCCAAAACCGGCCCGGGTTCACTGGGAGCTCTCCGGCCTCGATGTCCTTTCCCATGTAGCCCTTGGCAGCATACTTGAAGGCGCCTCGTATCGACCGGAGCTTTTCAACTCGGGTCCCCGCCCTGAAGTGGCGGATGTCCCCGGAGCTCACTACGTCATACCAGACCCGCGACATCCAGTGCTTCAGGTTGTCGCCTCCGGTGGATTCATCGGGAAGCACGATGCCCGCGCCTGTCTCCAGACCGTTTTGCGTCGCCTCAATCGTTTCCCCGCTTCCGCTGGATACCCACGTCAACCAGGTCGACTCGTCCGTCCCCGGGATAGCCTTCGGTTCAAGCCGGTAATGGCGCCCCTTCTCCGCTTCCAGGCCGAATCTCCACGGCGCTCCGAACACGAAGAGATGGTAGTGGGGGGCCAGTTTCCCCGCGTTCACGCCAGACAGCCTCACCTTAAACTCGATCTTCCAGATCGCCGACGAAGCTGACCACCGGCGTCGCAGGCGTTGGCCGAACAGGTCGAGGTGATTCTTGTAGTCCTCGCGATAGGCCGGGAAATCGTCGGGATAGGTCAGGGTCACGAACACCGGCACCTGGTCGCGGCGCACTTGGGCGAGCTTGTCGAGCAACCGTCGCCGCGAAGCCTTGCTGAACGTCAGCACGTCGCCGCGTTTCGGAGGTGGGTTTTGGTTCCGATCATGGTCGACCGTCACTTTCAGGAAACTCGACCCCGCATACGCTTCGATTCTCGCGTTCCGTTTTCTGAGCAACGCGGAGATATGACCCTTAGACAAGCCCGGGGGACGCGGCGCGCCGCTGCGCGGCTGCGCCCCGTCCTTCGGGGAGTCACACGGGGCGCCGTTCCCGGCCTCCACGCAGTCCCCAGCTACGCAGCCTTCGCTGCGCTGCGCGCGCGTCAAGGTCCGGCCGCGTTCGCGGCCTCTCCACCTTGACCCGTGCTCGCTACGCTCCATTGCTCCGCTAGGAACTGCGCGGAGGGTTTCAGGGTTTGCCCCGGAGTTCCCGTTGCCAGCCTCGGGAGGATTCATACGGCTTCCCCCACGTTCGAGGATTCGGCCTGGCGGCCAGGTCCCGCGAAATGATCTGTCGGCGCCTGGTAGTCGTTCGGGCTGGTTTCCCGGAGGAACCGTTCGAGTTCCTTGACCGGGTAGATCGGTCGCCGGGTCGCACGGCTGGGATGCAGGAAGCCCCGCTTGGTGAGGCGGTCAATGGTGACGGCGCTGACCCCGAGGGCCTGCGCCGCTTCGTGCCGACTGAGCGCGAGTTTGGTCGGGGATGCGCTGGAAGCAGCTGGTTTTGTCATGCCCCCGTCGTAGCGCACCAGGGACACGGAAAATACCGGATCGAAATCCTCGACGACCGGCAATTATCGGGAGTTCCGCGGACGCCCGCGCCCCTTCATTTTCAATCCAATCTCGTCGCAGACGTCGCAAAGCTGGTCGTAGTCGCCAAGGCTGACGATGCCATCCTTCACAAACGGCTGGAGCCATTCGAACAGGTCCTTGCGAGACTTTGCCGGCGTTGACGCCTGCATCTGCTGGATCTCGGGCCATGCGATGGCGAGGAAGTCGTAAATGCCCTCCCGCGGGGTCGAATTCGCCGCCTCGAGTTTCTCGTTGAACATCCCCGTCAACCCATCGGCGATGCCTTGGAACAACTCCGCCAATGCCGCCGTTCCCCAGCCCGAGGCAAAAGCCACGGCATGCTCTCGGAGCCGTTTGGCTTCGTCTCGCGCCGCTTGAATCTCCGCCTCGGTGCATTCTTTGCGGTCTCCACCGAAAACGAGATCCACAGCGGCAGGAGGGACATGGGCCAATTCTGCCTCCACTCGGCGTCCTAGTGGGCCATCCAGGAACTGGGGGACCAGCTCAACCATCCCAATCCAGGCGCCGTATGCGCGCCAATCAATCCTTACCAGAGGCCTTGCCTCATCGATTGACTTGCAGGCAGCCAGCTTTGACGGGTCGTAGGAAATGACATCGGTAGGCCCCCTTATGAATCGAAGGTGGGACTTCCGGATAATCGAGGCGAGCTTGTGGCAGTACTCCGGCAGGTGGGCACCTTGGGCGCGGTCTTTAGGATCTGGCTTGATGTAATTCGCAGCCAAAGCGAGCACAGGCTTCAGACGATCCATATACGTCATCTTCGCGAGCATCGCCTCAAAACGACGCCGCCCATCGCCCCCTTCGACTCGCCGAACTCTCCTCATTGTTGGCTTATGCCCCAAACGAGACCCGCTGCGCCATCGCGGCGCTGTGCTGGTCGCGGAGGTGACCGTAGACGCGCATCGCCAGGGCGCCTCCATCTTTGTGGCCGAGCCAACGGGACACCGTCGGCACGTCCACCCCGGCCTCGATGCACCGGGTCGCGAACAAATGCCGCAGATCGTGATGGGTGATCCGGGCGATGCCCAGCCGCTTGCACGCATTGTCGATCGACTTCTGGCATTCGCGCACCGCCATCACGCGGGCTTCGGGAACCACCTCGCCGCGTTCTGATCGCAACCGCTCCAGCAACGCCCGAGCCTCCGGAATCAACGGCACCACCCGGATCTCGCCGGGCCGGCGATTCTTCAGACCGGTTTCCGGATCGCCACGGGCCACGATCTGCCCTTTCTCGCAATTCACGTCCGCCCAGGTCACGTGCGCCGCCTCGCCCAACCGCAGGCCCGTGAACGCCAGGAAGCGGATGAGATCGGCCGCCGGCCGGGAGAATCCGTTGCCGCCCTTCTCCACCGACGCCACCAGGGCGTTGAAGTTTTCCGTCGACGGAAGTTCCAGCCGCTTGGGTTCCTCGCGTTCCCGCATCAGCCCCGATGCCGGGTTGTGGTAGAGCACGCCCCCGACGATCCCGACCTCGAACACCTGGCGGAGCAGGCCCAGCGTGTGATTGAACGCCGACGCGCTCATCGACTGGCGCACCTGGGCCGCCCAGGCCTGGCAGTCCTGATCGGTGACGCGACGGATCTCCAGGCCGGCGAGTTCCGGCCAGGACTGGAGCAATGCCGCCGCCCGTTGTTCGTAGTACCGAATCGCCGCGGGTTTGAGTGGGGTGGCGTCCTTCCGGTTCCGCGGTTTCACCGGCCGGAAGCCGTTCGCCCGGTAAGTGGCGAGCGCATCGCCGACCCGCATCCGACCGCGCACCGCCGCTCCCCCCTTCTCCGCTTTGGCGCGTTCGGCTTTCTCCAAATCCTGGAGCCGGAGCTTGGCGACGGAGAGCACATCGGTCTTGAGACTGCGGCGAATGAGCTTGCCTGCGACTCGCAGACGAGAAAAGTAGGTGCCGGATGGCTGGTACCGGACCAGATTTGCGAATGATGTGGAGAGCCAGGGACCTTGTTCCTCGGACTTGGCTGCGGACCGCCGTGACGTGGCGTTCATGCAACCAGTATCCAATCGCAGTAGCAAATCGTCAAACGGCGATCAAAAATCCATCGGTAAGTCGTTGCAGTTAAACGGTTGCGCCCGTAGCTCAGTCGGCCAGAGCAGCTGCCTTCTAAGCAGCATGTCGCGTGTTCGATCCACGCCGGGCGCGCCACTCCCATCCAAGCGTAACTCGTTCTCAATCAACACACACCGCCCAAATTATCGCTCTTTTTCCACGTGCCAAGTCGAGCCAAGTCGAGCCAAGTCAAGCCAGAATGGACAACGAAATGGCCAAATAATGGGCAACACTTTGGGGGGCTCACGGCCAAAAATGGATCATCCGCTTCAGGGTTCAGTCGTTTGCCCAGACGTTTTTGGCCCGGGATCGGAAAAAAGAAGAGGCAGCTGCCCTAGCCGGGGAGGTCCCACTAGTGTGCCGTCCCTTAAGTGCCTTGCTGTATAATCGCCAGTTTTCCACGTGCTCGATCGATCTTCGCCAGAATGTCGGCACCTTTGGCCCGCCACTCGTAGCGCGTCGGATTTAGGTTCCGTTCCTGCAAGTAGGC
>CAUJJW010000081.1 GCA_963205105.1 Verrucomicrobiota bacterium
CATCCTCGCCCGCAAGCTCGGCGGCTGAGCCAGCAGCCGACAACCCTCACGCCTTCGATCGGGAGCCGCCGCGCCGACCTCGCGCCGCGACTTTCTCAGCCAGTTCCTCCGCCGGATAGGTCCAGATCTCGGCCAGCGTCGGATGGTAGTGCGGCATGGCGGCAAGTTCGCCGACCGTCATCCGCTTGGCCATCGCGGCCACGATTTCGTGGATCAATTCGCCACCGTGCGGTCCCACGCAGCTACCGCCGAGGATTTCGCCGGATCGGGGGTCGGCCAGTAGTTTCACGAAGCCGTCGGTGGCTCCCAGAATCAGGGACTTCCCGTGGTCGTTGAACGGATAGCTCGCCGCGACATACGCCACACGCCGTGCCGCCGCCGCCTTCTCCGTCAACCCCACCGTCGCCACTTGGGGCTCGGTGAACACCACGGTGATCAGCAGCCGGTCGTCCATCTCCCGAGGGCGCTTCGGAAAAGCGATGTTGTGTCCCGCCACCTCGCCCTGGATCACCGCCAGATGCACAATTTCGTGAAGGCTGGTGCAGTCGCCGCCCGCGTAAATGTGGGGAGCGCTCGTCCGCATCCCGGCATCCGTCACGATCCGCCCCTTGTCCAACGTCACCCCGGCCCGATCCAACCCCAGTGTGCCCGTGTTCGGAGCCCGGCCCAACGCAACCAGGATCTCGTCCGCCATCGCCCGCTTCTTCACGCCGGCGTGCTCGAAGTGAACCACCTTCCGCGGTCCGGATCGCTCCACCGACAACAACCGGGTGCCGGTGAACAATTCAACGCCTTCCTTCACCAGCACGCCTTCCAGCACCTTCGCGGCGTCGGCGTCGGCATCGCGCAGGATCTGATCACTCCGCTGCACCAGGGTGACCCGCGATCCCAACCGGGCGAAGAACTGCGCGAACTCCAAGGCCACCGCACCGCCCCCCAACACCACGATCGACCGCGGCAATCGACTCAGGCCGAGCGCGTCGTCGCTCGTCCAAAACCCGACTTCCGTCAATCCCGGCACCGGCGGCGCCACCGACTGGGAGCCGGTGGCCACCACGAAATGTCGGGAGGTCACCTGCCGTCCTTCAGGCCCCTCCACGACCACCGTGTGCGGATCGAGAAAACGGGCCTGCGCCCGGATGAGTTCAAATCGCCCATCAGTGAGTTGCCCGCGACGATAGTCGGCAAATTCCCCAATCAACCGCGCCTTCCGCGCCATCACCTGCGTGAAGTCATGGCCCACCTTGCCCGTCTTCACCCCGAATTCACCGGCGCGCTCCGCCAGATGCCGCACTTCCGCCGACTGCAGCAGCGCTTTGGTGGGCATGCAGCCACGCAGAATGCAGAGCCCTCCCAGTTCGTGGGCGCCATCGATCACCACCGTCTTCAGTCCCGCCGCTGCCGTCGTCCTCGCCGCGGCGTATCCGGCGCTGCCTCCTCCGACCACCACCACATCGAACTCGGGCTTCACGGCTTGCTTGCGTGCCATGCCCAAGCCTTCCCCCACCCCCCAACGAAGTCCACGCCATCGTTTCCCCTCGCCTGAGTTGACACACCTCCGGCCCGCCGTAGCGTTTTCGCCATGCATTCGCTGCTGGAGTCCCTGATCGAACTGATCCGACGCACATCCGCCGAAGTCCCCGACGACGTCCACCGCGCGATCGTCGGGTCTCTCGAGAATGAGAAGAAGGGCACGATCGCCGAGTCCGCCCTGAAGATCATCGAACGCAACATCGACCTGGCGAAACGCAAGTCGCAACCCCTCTGCCAGGACACCGGCAGCGTGTTGTTCTATGTCGATGCCCCCATCGGCCTGGATCAGATCACCTTCGCCGAGACCGCGCGGGAAGCGGTCAAGCAGGCCACCAAGAAGGGCTACCTCCGACAAAACTCCGTCGATTCCCTGACCGGCAAGAACGACGGCACCAATTGCGGCCCGGGCGCACCCACCCTCCATTTCCACCAGCACCGATCCCCCGACCTCCAGGTCCGACTGGTGCTCAAGGGCGGCGGTTGTGAAAACGTCGGAGCCCAGTATTCCCTCCCCGATGAAGCCACCGGGGCCAATCGGGATCTCAACGGCTGCCGCCGGGTCATCCTCGACGCCGTCCTCCAGGCCCAGGGCAAGGGTTGCGGCCCTGGCATCCTCGGCGTCTGCATCGGTGGCGATCGCGCCACCGGCTATGAATGGTCCAAGACCCAGTTCCTGCGCCGGCTCGACGACGTGAATCCCGTGCCCGAACTCGCCGCCCTCGAGCAGGAAATCGTCAAGACCTCCAACGACCTCGGCATCGGACCCATGGGGTTTGGCGGCAAGACCACCCTGCTGGGCTGCAAGATCGTCACCGCCAACCGCGTCCCCGCCTCCTACTTCGTCAGTGTGAGCTACATGTGTTGGGCCTACCGACGCCAGGGCATCACCCTCGACTCTTCCGGCGCGATCCAAGGCTGGCTGTATTGAGGCAAACCCAAACCGCCCCCACCACCCGCCAACCCACCTCCCTCCACTCGTTCCACGCTCATGATCTCCCTCACCACGCCCCTCACGGCAGAAGCCGTCCGCAACCTGAAGGTCGGCGATGAAGTCTTCATCTCCGGCATCGTCTGCACCGGCCGCGACGCGGTGCACAAATACCTCCACGAAGGGGGCGCCCTGCCCGAGGGCGTGAATCTCTCCGGCGGCATCATCTACCACTGCGGTCCTGTCGTGATCAAAGACGCCGCTGGCGCCTGGAAGGTCGTCGCCGCTGGCCCGACCACCAGCACCCGTGAGGAACCCTACCAATGGCAGATCATCCGCGATCACCAGGTCCGCGGTGTCATCGGCAAGGGCGGCATGGGCCCAAGAACGCAGGCGGCCTGCAAGGAATACGGCTGCGTCTATTTGCACGCCGTCGGTGGCGCCGCCCAGGTGCTCGCCGAATGCGTCAAACGCGTTCGCAACGTCTACTTCCTGGAAAAATTCGGCTCGCCCGAGGCCATCTGGGAACTCGAAGTCGAAAACTTCCCCGCCGTCGTCACCATCGACGCCCATGGCCGTTCCCTTCACGAAGAGGTGTTCAAGGCCAGCAACGCGGCGCTCTCCGGTCATATCGCTTCCGCCCCCGCCCATTAAGTCTGTCTTCGCGTCTTGGCGTGAGATCCATCTGAATCGTTGGCTTAGGATCCAAGCGGAACGGCATTTCATCCTGTGCATCGTGTTCATCCTGTCGAAAAGAGGGCTGTGTTCTCCGACAACACGTAGATGCGCCCCGGGCAACCGGGGTCGGGACTTGCCGGTTGTCCCCACCGCCCGAGCCCACCTATTCTGGGCGGGATGTCGTCCGAGCCGTCCGAGCCTTCAGCCCGCGCCGAACGGGGCCCCGGGGAATCTCCTGGTCAGCCGCGGTCCAGGCACCGCGCCTCGTTCCTGGGAGTCGCTTGGATTCTCGCCGCGCTTCTGGCGTTGCTTGCCTTGGCCATCGCGCGCCCGCTGTACCGGCAACTGGAGACCTGGCGGGCCGAGGCCCTGGTCAGTCAGGCCGTGGAACTCGCCGCGCAACACCTCTACACCGACGCCATCGTTCGCTACCAAACGGCGTTGCGCCTGGATCCACGACAGACCGCTGCGCTCCGCGGTTTGGCTGAAATCTATTCACTCTTCGAAAAGCCAGCGGCGATTCCCGCCTGGCGCGCGCTGCTGACGCAACCCGACCGGACGGAGCGGGACACGCTGGACTTCATCGGATTCACCATCAAAGCCCAGCGCTTCGATCTCGCCGAAGCCGAACTCGCCCGACTGCTCGCCGGAACGAACATCTCGATCCCCACCCTCGTGGTCGCTGCCGAGCTGTTCCAACGCCAGGGCAATCCACGGCGTGCCCTGGATTTCGCCGAAGACATCGCCCGCCGCGAACCCGGAAACCCGGAGCACCCGATCCGGGTGGCCCGGTATCTCCTCGCCATGCCCGACCTCGACAAGCAACGGGAAGGGTTTCGTCGGCTCGCAGCCCAGCCCCCGTTGTCCGCACAGGATCGGCTTTCCCTGTTCCAAACCCTGGAAACCGCGCCGTCCCTGCCCGAACCCGAGACCTCCGAGTTTTTGGACCGGCTTCCTGCGCTGGCCACACCCTCCGCGGCCGATCGCCTGGGGCAGACGGATGTTCGCCTCCGCCTGACCGCCGATGCCAAAGCCCGCGAGCGTTGGGTCCGCACGGCGCTGGACTCGCTGCGCCAGGGCACGCCGGAGGAACAACTGGCGTTGTGCCGTTGGCTGGTTCGCGTTCGCGAACATGCCACCTTGCTCGGAAGTTATTCCCTCGCCGACGCCACCGCCCTGCCTCCCATTCTCACCACCTATCTGGACGCGCTGGGACAGGCGGAGCGCTGGGATGAGCTTCAACAAGCCGCCAGCCAACCGCTGCCGATCGATCCCTGGATCCTCGCTGCCTTCCGCAGCGGTGCCGCCGCCCGTCTAAAGCAGGAGACCCTGGCCCAGGAACACTGGCGCCGCGCCCTGGATGCCGCCCATCGGGAACCGTCCCGCATCCAAACCGTGGGCGATATCGCGCTTCGCCTCGGCAACCGCCAACGCGCCATTGAGGCCTACAATTTGCTCGCCAACGACGACCTCCATCGCACCGCCGGATATCGCCGGCTCGCCCGACTCCATGAGGAAGCCCGCGACACCGAAAGCCTCCGCCTGCTGATGCGCGAATGGGCAGCCAACGCACCGGACGACCCCGTGCCGACCGTCCGCTACGCATACCTCTGCGCCCTTGTCCGCCGGAACCTCGACGACGCCCATGCGCGCATGCTCCCGCTGCTGGAGCGTTTCCCGGCCCGCGCCGCCTACCGTTCCACCCTGGCCTTCATCGAATGGCGTCAGAACCAGCTGCAGGCCGCGTTCCAAAGACTCGATCGCGCCCGCGTTGACCCTGGCACTTCACCGCAGTTTCGACTGATTCAGGCTTCGATTTTAGATGCCAATGGCCAGACGGCGACCGCACGCGACATCGCGCGCACCATCCGGCCGGACGCCTTGCTGCCCGAAGAACAGGACCTGCTTCGCAAGCTGAACTGACCGGTTCCGTCACCCCGGCAACCGGGGCGGACGTCGAAGGGGTTCCGAGGGTTTTGGCAGGAAGGAATTCCGCGCCAGATCTCGAAAGCGATTCAATTCACCGGACACCGACGAGATCACCAGCAGATCGACCAGGAACCGGCCGGAGCTGCACAACACCACGGGCAACACCACCACCAGCACCACGGTCCGCAGCAGCGCCTTCCCCGGCCGATCGTAGTGCAACGCCCAGCGGCCCGCGTGGTAGGCAATCGCGAAACAATCCAGGCCGTTCATCAGGGCCGAAATGAGCGCCGGCGATCCGCCCGCCAGCACCATCATGGCCCGAGACGGCCAGTCCCCTCCCTGCGCCACCTTCATCCCAATCCCAAAACTCACTTCCAACACCGCCAGCGCCAGGAACGGCCAGAGAAACACCCCGCGCACCGCGGCGATGTGCCCGTTCCACATCCGCACCCCAGCCACCGGCGTCACCAGCAGCAGCTCCAACATGCCGTTCCGTCGAATCTCGTGCAGGAAGTAAACCGTGTGCGCTGCCACCAGCAGTTTCAGCACCCAGAAACCCATGGTGATCATGGACCCCACCAGTTTCGTGCCGGCAAATGGCGATTGCGTCATCGCGATCACCAGGGTGCCAACCGCCGCGCCACCGGCCCCAAGCACCGTCCACCACGCCGCCCTGCGCATGCCCGCACCCTGCCAGCCCAGCCACGCCAGATTGCCCTCACCCCGCAGCCGGGCGCGTTGTCGCTCCAGGATCCGCCGGCCGAACGCCGGCATCCAACGCGACGTTCCACGCACCCGCACCACACCGTCCGCTTCCACCACCCGCCACGATCGCGTCACCCGCCACGTCGCCAACCCCAGGAACACCAACCCCACCGCCCACTGAATCAGCGACCCCACCCAGAATGGACCCGCCCCCGCCCGATGCCGCACAACCAAGGCCTGCTCGTACAAACCCATGGAACCCACAACCCGCACCGCCCACCACCCCCCCGGCTGCGAGACCAAATCCATCACGTTCCCCAGCCAGTACGGAACCCCCAGCAATACCGCCATC
>CAUJJW010000082.1 GCA_963205105.1 Verrucomicrobiota bacterium
TGCCGTTGAGGCAATCCGAAGCGGCGAGGTAACCGTCAACAGCGCCCCGTCAAAGCCCGCCCGCGAAGTCCGGCCGGGCGATCTCATCGTCGCGAAGGTCGGGCGCATCACGCGGACTCTCCGTGCCCGGGGTTCACCCAGGACCCGCGTGGGTGCCCCGTTGGTCAAGGAGTACGCAGATGACCTGACGCCGCCGGAAGAGTATTCCCGCGCCGAGGCCGAGGATGCCGACAGGATTGGGCTGCGCCCACGGGGATCCGGACGGCCGACCAAACGGGAGCGACGTCAGATCGACGCCTTGGAAGGCTGATCCCCGTTCTGCCAGGAACGGAGGAACCTCCCGGCCACCCACTCCGCGAGCTGGAGACTGGGCCGATCCACCGACCGGGTTCCAAGTTCAGCCAGGAGAAGCAGGGTGTCCCTTCGGTAAGCGTGCGCTACGCGCTTGCTGGGTAAGTTTTCGGCGTTAGCGCGGCCTACAGCCCCGCCGCTTCAGGGTTGCTGAGGTGTTGGCGGGTCTCCGGATTCACCGGCCGTGGCCTGTTCGTAGTTCCACGGCATCCATCTCCCCGGGTCCGCCCGCACCGCCTTCGGATTTCTCACGATCGCTAGCATGTACTCGAATGGGTTCACCCCGTTCGCGCGGCAGGTCTCGATCACCGTCATGAACGTGTCCCCGACGTCCGCTCCCCTCTGCGTTCTGTAGTGGAGGCTGTTCTTCCGATGCAGGATCGCGTTCTTCAGCAACCGCTCGGTTTCATTGTTGTCGAGCGGAGCCCCGGGCACCTTCAGGAACATCGTCAGGGTCGACCATCGCCCCAGCATGTACTTCACCGCTCCGCCCAGGCCCGAGTTCGGCTCGATCTTCTTCTGATCCATCCGCTCCTGAAATTCCTGGCGCATCGCCTCAATCACCGGGCCGCTCTGTTCCTGATGCCGACGCAGCCGTTCCTCAGGCCCCACCTTCTGCTTCCGGCACTGGGCCTCCACTTCGTAAACCTTGCCCAGGGCTTCCACCACCTTGCGGCATTCCTCCGGAAAGCTGGTCCGGATGTCCACAAACTGCCGTCGCGCATGCACGTTGCAGTGACACAATTTCGTGGCGTGTTCGCTGGGTTCGTTGTGCTCAAGCCCGTCGCACATCTGCAGCGGCGGCGGCAGGCCCTTCGCCCTCCGATCCAGCACCCGGCCCAGATTCTCTCCCGCATGGTTGCGGCCCGTCAGCAGGATCCGGATCGATACCCGGCCCTCTTCAAGCCCCTCGCACACGATCCCCGAGGTGAAGATCCCGGTGCGCCCGGGCTTCTTCTCGGCTTCGATCTCCTTGCGCACCCCGGCGATCCGCATCGTGGTATCGTCGTTGTGGATCAGGGGTGCCTGGGCCCCGAGATGCATCATGTGCTCCTTCACGACTTCCAGATGCTCCACCGTCCTCACCGTCTGCTCCCACTGCACCGCAGCCGGCAACGGCACTCCCACACTGGCTTGCAAGCGCTCCAACCGGTAGGACGGCATCCCGCTGCCGTAACGCAGCAACCCGGTCATCACCCCCACCGTTGGATCGTACTTGTCCCCCTTGGCCTCCTCGGGTGCAGGCGCCGTGAACAGCGTGTTGCAGGCGTCGCACCGCAAACGTTCCATTTCATGAATGTTCGCTGCCACCGGTGGTTGCGCCGTCAGCTTCACGGTCCTCGCCGGTTCCTTCTGCCGGCGCAACTTTCCCCGACCGCAATCCGGACAGGGATCCCCAGCCTTCAGATCGGGATGCGCCACACCGATCCGACGTGCCCCGGTATATCGACGATGCGATCCGCGCCCGTGGCCCGGGCGTTTCTTCCCAGGCTGCGCCTCCTTGGCTGAGCCGCCGCACAGACGCCGGCCCTTCTCGGTCTTCGGGCCGAAGATCTGGGCACAAAGGCGGCCTATCGAAGTCTTGTTCGCCTCCACGATTCCAAGCAGTTCAGCCGCACCTTCGAATACGGCACGCACCGTCTCGAACTGTACCGGGTTCAGGGTCGCCTTCACCTCCTCCAGGAAGTGGACCCGTTGTTCGGCCGGCAACAGCAGTGCGGCGAGATCCTTCATGGAGCCAGGAGTCGCGCCCGGAAGTTCCGTCCCAGTGGATAGACCCACATCTCCTTGATCGATGTGGTGTCTCCGTGTTTGGACTTTGTGCCGAAACCATTCGAACGGCCCACGCACTCCCAGTTGGCGGCCCGGTAACAGGTGCCGGCGAAGCGTTCGGTATCAACGAAGCTCTCCAGCAACACCACCGGGTGCCCGTAAAGCTCCTGCCAGTCCGTGGAGATCCGACGTGCAATCCGGGCCAGCAGATGACTGGCGAGGTGGGGCACACGCACCCAGGGCAGGATCAGGTAGCGGGTGTTGTAGGCGATGAAATGGAGGTGGTGCCGGTAGGACTCCTTCGGGGCACCGACGAAGCGGTCGCGCATGTCCAGCTTGAGCGGGGCCGAACCCCACCCCATGCAGGCGACGGGCCGATTGCCGGCGAGGATCAGATACTTGAGGTGTTCGCCCACCGGCCGGGTATAGCCCAGGTAATGGTGATCCCGGAGCAACTGGGCGAAGAGATCCTCGCCTTCGGCCCGGCGCACCAATTGGATTTCCAAGGGTCCGAGCGAATGGAGAGTCCCTTCGATGGGGGCGGAGTCCAAGCTCACCACCGTCCGCACGTGCCGGTGGCGGATCGCGTTGTTGACCACCTTCCGTTTCGGGGCGGGCAACTCGATGTGCCCGCTGCGATGCAGGCGGAGCATCAGCGAACGACAGACCTGATCGCGCAACTGTCCATTGGGTTGGGTCCAGTTCCATGCCTGACACACACGGGCCGAGAGGGCTCGACGGCTCAGGCCGGGATGATCGGCGATGAGTTGCCGCAGGAAGGCGACGTCTGCCGCCCGGATCTCGCGCCCACGAAAGCTGAGGAGGATGTCCGACACGCCCGGTCAGGATACCGGGAGGTGAATGGAACGCTATGATTCTTTGAGGGACTGGGTAGAAAGGTGGGTTCAACCGCCGCCATTCACCGACCGCCACACCGGGGCGGTGTCGGTACGGTTGGGATCGCCATTCCACAGGAGGGTGAGCAGTTGGTGGGCCGTCAGGGATTGTCGGGCGACGCCCTCGCTGCGAGGCCAGGCGGCGAACCGACCGCTAGAAAGCCGCTTCTGGCAAAGCCAAAACCCCTGCGAGTCATAGACCAGGCATTTGAGCGCCCGGCGATTGCGACTGCAGAAGACAAAGAGGGCCCCATCCATCGGATCGGCCTGGAGTTGCTGGCGACACAGCGAGGCCAGTCCGTCGATTCCCTTGCGGAAGTCCACCGGCTCGACCGCGACCCAGATCCGCATCTGGGGAGTGATCTGAATCATCGACCCTGCCTCCAGAAGGAATCGGCCAGCGCCAGCAGGACCTGAGGATCGTTGCCGACGTGGAGGCGCAACACCCGGCCGGAAGGGTCCCGGAGTTCGGCGCAACCGACTGGATCCGACGAAGCGCCCGCGGAGGGAACCCACTTCAACTCAACGAAGGAGGCAGGCGCAGTCGGAGCCTCAAACCGCGGCCGGCTCATCCGCTGACGGAGCTTTGGGTAGCTCAGGCCCAGGGTACGAGCCACGGCGGAGGGCCGATGCCGTTGGGCGAGGGCGGCGGCGGCGTCCCAGACCTCGGCCGGGAGTCGAGGCCGCCCGGGCTGGTCTTGCCGCCATTCAGCAAGCTGTCGCTGGAGGATCAGGAGATCGGCCGAGGAGAAGTTCGTGAGCGTCGTCATCGCCCGTCAGCCTGCGCGAGATGTCGCCAACTCGTCCCGCACGCTTACCGAAGGGACACGATTCCAGATGGACATGGTCCGGGACATCGAACGGATCCGCGACCTGAACTTCCGCGCCATGTATGGCGCCTGGGACACGCTCAAGAACGTCGACGGACTCTATCCCAAACACCGCCTGGGCTGGGCCGCCTTCATCGCCGG
>CAUJJW010000083.1 GCA_963205105.1 Verrucomicrobiota bacterium
CGGCGGTCGGAACAGGTCGGTGCCGGCGGTCCGCTGTTGATTAGCGAAGTCGCGTCGGCGGACCAGGCTGGATTCTTCTGTGAAGTGGCGAATCCCGGAGCGGAGAGCGTGGATCTGAGCGATTGGGTGATTCGGTCCTCGGGAGGACATGAGTTTCGATGGGGCCAGGATCGGATCGAACCGAGGGGTTGGCGGGTGTTGGGCACGAATGAACTCGGTTTTGCGGTGGCCCCGAGCGAGCGGTTGTTCCTTTTTGATGCCGGAGGTCGGCGGTTGGTGGATGCCGTGGCGTTGTCGCGGACAGGGCGGGCGCGGCGTGTTCTGAGGGTAGACGAGCCCTTTTTGCGGTCGTTGCGGGCCACGCCGGCGGCGGCGAACGCCATCACGCTTCGCGATGAAATCGTCATCAACGAGGTTTTCTACCATGCCCCGCCGCAGTACGCCCGGCCGGAGGAGGGTGGGCAACCGTCGGTGGAGTACGCGGAGAACGAGGAGCAATGGCTGGAGTTGTTCAATCGATCGGGCGGGGAGGTGGATCTGTCCGGCTGGCGGTTGACGGATGAGATCGAGTTTGAGTTCGCGGCGGGAACCCGACTTGGGGCGGGCGAGTATCTGGTGGTGGCCCGTAAGGCCGCTGAACTGGAGCGGCTGCATCCGGGCATCCGGGTGGTGGGGGATTGGGTGGGGCGGTTGAGCGGGCGTGGAGGTCGAATCCGTCTGTTGGACGCGACGGGCAATCCTGCCGATGACGTGCGGTATTTCGACGATGAGCCATGGCCGGCGATGGCGGATGGCGGGGGAAGCAGTCTGGAATTGAACGACCCTGACGCCGACAACGCGACGGCGGGGGCGTGGTCGGCGAGCGATGAATCACAGCGTTCCACGTGGCGGACGTACACCTATCGGGCCCGGGCGGTGACGCCGGTGAAGGCGCCGGCGCAGAATGGATTTCATGAATTCCGCATGGGTTTGTTGGCGGCTGGCGAGGTGTGGGTGGATGACCTGAGAGTGGTGGAGGATCCGGATGGCGCGGCGCGGTTGCTGATTCAGAACGGGTCGTTCGACGACGCGAGCGCGTGGCGGTTGCTGGGGAACCATTCCGCATCGCGGGTGATGGACGATCCGGAGCGGGCGGGGAACCGGGTGTTGCGGTTGGTGGCGAATGGCGCCCGCGGCTACATGCACAACCAGTTGGAAACCACGTTGAAGGCGGGCGGGTCGGTGGTTCCGGTGGTGGCGGGTCGGTGGTACGAGATTTCGTTTCGCGCGAAATGGGTGGGGGGATCGCCGCTGCTGCACACGGAGCTGTATTACAACAAAGTGGCCCGCACGACGGTGCTGGATCAACCGGTGATCTTTGGCACGCCGGGACAGCGGAACACCGCCCGGGTGGCGAATCTGGGGCCCACCTATTCGGAACTGTTCCATGAACCGCTGGTTCCCAAGCCGGGCGAACCGGTGGTCGTGCGGGTGCGGGCCTCGGACCCTGACGGTTTGGGTGCGCTGACCCTGTTCACATCCGTCAATGGAGCGGCCTGGCAGCAACGAACGATGGTCGCGGACGGGGACGGTCGACATTCGGCGACGGTGCCGGCGCAGGCGGCGGACGCGGTCGTTCAATTCTATGTGGCGGGCGCGGATGCGGAGGGAGCGGTCAGCTGGATGCCGCCGCTGGGGCCGGGTTCGCGGGCGCTGTACCGGGTCGACAGCCGGATGGCGAGAGCTCCCCGGAAAGCGTTTCGTTTTGTGCTGACGGCGGCGGATGGGCGTTTGATGGACGCGACGACGAACATGATGAGCGACGACCGCGTTGGGGCGACGGTGGTCTGGGATGACCGGGAAGTGTTCTACGACTGTGGGGTTCACCTGCATGGGAGCATGTTCAGCCGGGGCAATCTGGATGCGGTGCCTTACAGCATGAAGTTCCCGGCCGACCGCCGGTTTCGCGGGGTTCACCGGACGGTTCAACTCAACCGCGGGGTGATCGAGGAGATCATCGCCAAGCATGCGCAAAATCAGGCGGGGATTCCGGGCATGTACGAGGACATCGTGGATCTCTACTCGCATCGGCGTGGGAACGCCGGGGCGGCGCGGTTGTCGTTGGCCCACTACAACGACATCTACCTGGCGTCGCAGTTCGAGGATGGAGCGGACGGTCTGCTGTACAACATGGAGGGCATTCGGGTTCTGGAGGCGACCCACAACCGGTCGGTGGAAGGGATCAAGCTGGGCATGCCGGTGGGGTGGGTGTCGGATTATGATGTGATGAACCTGGGAGACGACCCGGAGCAATACCGGTTCTCGACAACCCTGCGGAACAACCGGGCTCGGAACGATCACCGGCCCTACATCGCGATGGCGAAGGCGTTCAGCCTGTCGGGAACGGCTTTGGAACAGGCGGTGGCCAAGGTCATCGATGTGGACCAGTGGATGCGCTATTACGCGCTGCTCACGCTGTTCGAGGTGGGGGACACCTACACGCTGGGCAATCCGCACAACATCGGATTCTACGCACGCCCCTCGGATGGGCGGTTGCTGGCGTTGCCCTACGATTGGGACTTCTTCTTCGCGAACGGTTCCTCCAGCCCGTTGTGGGGCAATCAAAACCTCGCGAAGGTGATCGCCCGGCCGGCTATTACCCGGCTGTTGCACGGGCACCTGCTGGACTTGGTCCAGGGAACGTTCACTCCCGAATACCTGGGTCCCTACATCGCCAATTTTGGGCAGGTGGCGGGCCAGAACTACTCCGGGTACCTGTCCCGTATTCGGGCCCGGGCCCAGTATGTCCGGGGGCGATTGCCGGCGGTGGTGCCTTTCGAGATCACCTCGAATGGAGGCGCCGATCTCGCGGTTGCCACGCCGCAAGTGACCCTGGAAGGCCGGGGTTGGGTCGATGTGCGCGACGTTCGGTTGGCGACAGGTGAGCCGGTGACGTTGACCTGGTTGGATGGTGTGCGATGGCGGGCCGCCATTCCCTTGATGGCCGAGTCGCAGCGCCTGGAATTGAGAGCGTTCAACCGGAGGGGTGAACCGGTCGGTGCCGACGGGATCGGAGTCAGGACCACACAGGTGGATGACCTTCAGCGCCGGTTTCTGCGGATCTCGGAAATCCATTATCATCCATCGGAGGCCAGCGAAACGGAACGGGCCGCGGGGCACGTCGATGACGACTTCGAATTTGTGGAGGTCACGAACTACGGGACCACGGCGGTGGGTTGGGATGGTTTGCGTTTGGAAGGCGCCGTTCAGCATGTGTTCGGCGGGTTGGAGGCCTCGATGCTGGCCCCGGGTGAACGGGTGCTGGTGGTGAAGCAGCGGGCAGCCTTCGAACGTCGGTGGGGGACTGGACTGCGGGTGGTGGGCGAGTACGAAGGTTCGCTCAACAACGCGGGGGAAGTGCTCCGATTGATCGACCGGCAGGGGGTGGTGATCCACGAAGTGGCCTACGACGATGCAGCGCCCTGGCCTTCCGAGGCGGATGGGGCGGGGTATTCGCTGGAACTGATCGCGCCGGTGGGTGCGATCGGGGCGGCGGCGGGTTGGCGGGTGGGGGTGCCG
>CAUJJW010000084.1 GCA_963205105.1 Verrucomicrobiota bacterium
GCCCCCTCCCTCCCCACTCCCACCCTCTCACCCCCTCACTCCCCTCCATTCAGAAACCCAATCAAATCCCTCACCTCCTGCCGCGACATCGTCTTCTCCAGCTCCTGCGGCATCAGCGAGACCCGGCTCATCACCAGCGAGCGCACCCCGGCCCTCGGCAGTGTCTCCACCTCGCCGCCCGCCTTCCGCAACACCACGGCATCAGCGCTTTCCGAAACCAACAGGCCACTCAGGCTGCGGCCGTCGGTCGTCTCCACCTCGCAGGCCTGATAACCAGGATAGATCTCCGCATCCGGCACCACGATGTGCAGCAGGAGCGCCTCGGCTGGCTGGTTGCGTACCCCCGACAAATCCGGCCCCACCGTCACCCCATCCGAGCCATGCCGGTGGCATGAAGCGCAGGCCTTCAGAAACACCTCGCGACCCCGGGCAACCTCCGCCGGAAGCGCCAGCACCGGCTTGAGTTCCTCAAAAACCCGCCTCCGGTCCTCCCCTCCCGCGTTGGCAAATAACTTCCGCGCCCGCTCGCGAACCGCAGCATCCCCATGCGCCTGCAAGCTCCGACGACGCTGGGGTTCCACCACCCACAACGGCAGCGCCCCACGCTCCAGCGCATCCAACAGCGCCGGCACCAACGCCGACCGCTCCGCCACCATCGCGACCGCCAAGCTTCGCACCGATTGCGACCATGCGTCCCGTTCCGGCGCATCCACCAACATCCGGCCAGCCTCCAAATCTTCGAAGCGCCCCAGCGTCCGAACCGCCGCCAACTGCACCGCCTCCGGTTCACCCCCGCGCAGCGCCTGATTCAGCACCCCCCTGGCCCTCGCGAAACCGAGTTCACTCAGGAACCGAATCGCCGCCACCCGCCGATCCCCAGCCAACCCTTCCTCACCCGCAGTCGACAGCACCCCTTGCGAAAACCGTTCCCACGCTTCAACCCACGTGCGCGCCCCCTTTTCCGCACCCTCCCACCGACGGAACAGCGCCTCCAACCCACCCCGACCCCGCGCCCGCAAGCCCTCCGCGAACCGCGCCACCGCCGACATCGCCCACGCCGATCCTGCCTCCTTCGATTCCATCGCCCGACCCAGCAGACGCTGATCGGCGAGATCCGAACCGGCTCCGGCACAAAGCCATCCCAAATCCGCGAACAACGCCGCCATCCCGGGCGTGTCCGGAATCGGTGACTCCAGCAGTTTCTCCACGAAGTCCGCCTCCCGCCCGCGCAACCCGCTCAACACCGCGGCTCGCGTCCACCGGTCCCCCGCATCCCGGCGGGCGATCGAAACCAACGCCGGCACCACCGGCGACCAGTCGTCCTGTTCCCCGCACTGGAGCGCGAAATGAAATCGCACCGCCGGTGACGGATCCTCCGCCAGCCACGCGATCAGGTCGTAGCCCACGTCTGGAAGCGCATGTTTTGGATCTGGCTTCCGCGCCTGCGCGATCCGCCAAACCACTTCCCGCACCGCAGGTGACGCGTCGAACATCGACCCCAGCCAAACCTTCGCCGCGCGGTTCCTCCAATCGACCTCCACCCGATCCGCTCGTGACAACAACTCCATCCACGTCGCCACCATCCACAACCGTCGCGCCCGCCCCCAGTGCGGCCCCACCACGGGATCCTCCGCCCGACGCTCGATCTTCTTCCAGTCGCCGTCGAACGCCCATTCCCTCGACTCCAGGGACTCCAGCAGCACCGGAACCACCGCCCGCGCGCCCCGCTCCAACAACAACCGATGCGCTGTCGAACGCACCCAGCCATTCGTCGATCCCAAGGCTTCCACCAACGCGACGGTCGACGCCCCCGCCAACGTCACCGCCTTCGCACCCACCTCGCCCGCGCGCACCCGCCAGATCCGACCCAAATGCTTCCCCGCCTCGAAATCCAACCGGCCACGAACTTCCACCGGCAAATAGTCGGGATGATCAATGACCTTGCGATACAGGTCCGCCAGATACAGCGCACCGTCCGGACCTGTCGCCGCAAACACCGGCCGGAACCATCCATCCGTCGAAGTCAGAAAATCACGATCGTCCGGGATCCGCCGGCTTCGAAAGGTAGCCCCCGCGGCGGAAGCCCGCTGGCGCTGAACCAGATTCTGCGCCGGTTCGCACACGAACCAGTCGCCCTGGTACTCCCTCGGCAATCCCGTCCCGAAATGCTGATGAATGCCGCACGCCGCCGTGAACGAGCCCGCATGCGGCGCCGCCATGAACTCGGGCATGTAGCCGGCCGTCGTCGAATCCGCGCTGCGCGGAAACACTTTCCCCTCATAACCGGTCGGCGACACATCCTGCACCAGGTCGGTGAACGCCAGCGCCGGGTGCCGGGCCCACCATCGGGGAGGCACCACCGCGTGCATCAGCGGATTGCGGTTCGACACCAGAAACCGCCGCCCCACGTCGTCGAGCACCATGCCAAACTGGGTGTTCGCACCAATCGCTTCCGCCGCGGAACCATCCGGGCGAAACCGAAAATCTCCGCCCTTCAGATCCACCGCCGGCAGGTGGGACCACTTCGGCGAGGTCACCGTCCCACTGCTCAGGCCGCGAGCCACGTAGATCCAACCATCCGGACCGAGGGTGGGATAACACGCGCGCAACTGCGTCGTCTGGTTGGTCGCAAAACCGGTGAACCAAACCTCCCGAATGTCCGCGCGCCCATCCGAATTGGTGTCGGCCAGCCACCACAGATTCGGCGCATCCGTCACCAGCCAACCCCCGCGCCATGGCATCAAGCCGTTCGGAAAACCAAACCCGTCCGCCACCACCACCCGTTCCTCCATCCGCCCATCTCCATCGCGATCCAACAGCTGAACGATGGCACCTTCCGGCGCCTTTCCCGGACCCGGTCCCACCGGGTAACCCGGGTTCTCCGCGACGTGCAATACCCCGTGTTCATCCCACGCCAAAGCCGCCGGCGACCGCACCAACGGTTCCGACGCCACCGCGTCCACCGAAAGCCCGGCATCCACGACGAACGTGGCGCCTTCCTGATCGGGTGTCTTCGGCCCTTCATCGGCCAGTGCGCCCCTCCCAACGACGCCCAGCCCGGCCAGTATCCAGGTTGAAACAGCCCGGCGAATCATCGAGGTCATTGAGGGAGGTTCTGCGGCAAGGGTTGACGAAACGGATTCGCCCCGAGGGGATCGCGCAGGAACGGCAACAGGTCCTGTCGATTCGCTTCTTTGGCGAGGTCGATCGGAGACACACCGAAAGCGTCCTTCGCCCCGGGATCCGCACCGGCTTCCACCAACTCGACCGCGACAAAGGGGGGATTGTGCGGCGCGATGGCGTAATGAAGCGGCGTGGCCCCATGAAGGTCGCGCGCACGGGGATCCACACCTTGCCGCACCAGGCTAGGCACCAACGGCCCCACAAACCGCGGTTGACCTGTCGCGGTTCCTTCCGTCGGCAGACAGATGAGATGCAGCGCGTTCATCCCTGCGGCATTCGTGGCCCGCACATTTGCCCCGGCCTTCGCCAGATGCGTCGCCAGTTCCACATCCATGCTCCGCCAGGTGAGGAGCCACGGGGTGTTCCCCTCCTGATCCTGAGACTCCACCGAAAGCCCAGCTGCTCTCAAAACCTCGATCCGTTGCAGCGTCGGATCGCCGCCGCCACGCGTCGGCATGCTCATCGGAGTCCCTCCGGGTCCCAACATCATCATTCCACCCCAGGCCCGAGCCGCCTCACTTTGGGCCGCCAACACATGCAGCGCATTCTGCCCGACCGCGTTGGTCGCCGTCAGTTTTGCTCCCAGTTTCGCCAGGAATTCCAGCGCGGGCACCATCCGAACGCCCGGAGGCGTGGGCATCACCCCCGCCCGACTCATCGCGCCTCGCACCGCCTGCGGTAGCACACCCGCCATCTGATGCTTCCAACTCGCCGCATCGGTGTAGGGCAGTGAGGCCGGATGCCGCAGCACCCCAAACCACACCGGCGCACCATGGACATTGGTCCCGTCCAGACGCGCTCCGTGACGCACCAGCAGTTCCACGAGATTCAACGCCCCGGCATCACAGGCCAGTTCCAGCGGACTCTTGCCCTCCGGGTTTCGAACCTCGACCTTGGCGCCACCTTCCAACAACTCCTTCACGGGCCCCAGTTCATTCATCAACTGAGGTTGAATCGGAATCGTCGCTCCGGGGGAAGGCATCGACCGCTGCATGAACCGTCCCTGAATGCCCCTTTGCAATTCATGCTGCATCGCCCGGAATAAAGGAGAATCACCCGCCGCGGGATTCACCAAAGCACCCGCACCGAGCAACGCGGAAACCGCCCCTTCCGAATACGACGCCAACGCCAGCGGGGTCAGACCCATCGCGTTGGTCCGCTCCAACGGCGCTTTCAGCGTCAGCAACGTCTGAACCGCTGCACTCGGCCATCGAACGAGCGCCAGATGCAGAGGAGTGTTCCCGTCCTGGTCGGCACTTCCCAGATCCGCACCGCGCTGGACCAGGAATTCCACCGATGCCACCTGATCGGCCAGAGCCGCCCAGTGCAACGGTGTGCGTCCCCGGGCATCCCGCGCTCCCAGGCTCGACGGAGAATCACTCAGCAAAGCCGCCAATACATTCGTGGCTCCTAACCCGGCGGCGGTGAACACATCATGGCGCGCACCGGCCAGGAGCAGACGCTCCACCGCAGGTGCCCTCGACCGGTCGTCATACGGGGCCTGGCAGGTCCAGGTCGACCACTCCGGCGCGTACTTCACCGGGCCTGAAATCCCACCCGCGCTCGGGGGCCCCATTTCTGCCAGCCAATGCAGCGGGGTGAGCCCCGCACGATTCGTCGACCGCACGTCCATGCCCCGGCCGACGAGAACGTCGATGGCGTTGGTGGCGCCGATCCACGCCGCCAGGTGCAACAACGTGTCTCCCGTCGCGTTCGTCTGCCGCGCCGGAATGGCATTGGTCAGCAGCAGTTCCGCCAGACCCGGCTCCATGGAAGGCAGGTAGTGCAGAAGGTGCATGCCTGCACCATCGCTGTTTCCGAAGAACACGTTCGCCCCGGCCCCAAACAATAGGCGAACGACGTCACTTTTTTCCGCCAGGCTCGGCAGCGGCGGTGTGCGACCGCGATTCCTGACCATCGACCGGTTCCCGCCCCAGTTCTGCACCACCCGAAACAACGGCGAACCAAAGAGCGACCCCGGGTGGAATTCCGAACCATTGGGGTCCGCACCCGCTTCCAACAGCATGCGGACCGCCCACGACGCTCCACCCTCCGCCGCCGCGCCCAACGACGCCTTCATGGGATTCCATGGGCCCTGCTTCTCACGTTCCACCGCCCCTTCCCGAATCAGTGTCACCAACAGGTTGGTCGCCCCGTTCACCGCCGCCCAACCCATCGCCGTCGTGAAACTGGGTTGGAAGACCCGGCCCAGCTCCGGGTGCACCCGCATCAGTTCCAGTATCTCCGCCTCGTCCCGGCGCTCATAAGCGTCTTCAAACATTTCCCATTCCGGCCCCATCCGCCATTCCATCTCGGCTCGGAAGTCCTGCGGTTGGGCCCATGCCGCCCCTCGCACCAGCCCCAGAAGGCCCAACACCAGACACCACCAGGCCACGCTCCGCACCCGTTCCATCCTTCCAGTCACGACGGCCAGCGAGTTCATCGTGGTTCCTCCGTGTGCTTAAACCGCTCCAAACACCCGTCGTGCATACGCCGCACTTCGCCGATGGGCCTCCGCCGGCGACATCGTCTTCGGTGTCCCCTTCTCCACCGCCACTTCCAGCACCAGATGCGGCTTCGCCCCGGCTTTTCGCAAGTCCGCCGCCAAGCGCTCATGATCGATATCCCCTGAGTCCAAGGTCTCCGACCAAATCCCGGCATTGGATTGTCGCAGGTGCAATTCCACCACCCGCGAGCCATACAGCTTCACCACGTCGAACAGCGCCACCTGCGAGTTGCCCGATCCCCGATACACCCAGTGCGAATCCAGGCACAACGACACCAGCGCCGGATCCGTCCCCAACATCATGTGGTGGAATTCCCGGCCCGCGTTCCGCAGTTCAATGTCGTGGTTGTGATACGCCAGCGTCACCCCGTGTTCCTTCAGCGCAGCTCCCAGCCGGTTCATCGACGCCGCCTGAACCCGCAGTTGCCCGTCGTCCTTGTTCTGCGCGCCGCCCCATTGGATCGGGTTGGGGTTGGTCACGAAAATACGGGTGCCCACCGCCCGGGTGGCCTTCGCCACGGCGACGATGTTCTCGATGCTCTTCGCGGCCTCCGCCTCCGTGTGCAGGGTGCTGTTGACGTACAACGACCGCATCTCGAGACCGTTCTTCAGCAACAGCGGGATCAGGTTTTCGACGTCGTTCACCCCGCCCACACCCGGTTCAAAGCCGTCGATGCCGCAGGCCTTCACCTCCGCCAGACCCGCATTCAGTTCCGCCCCGAAATCGCGACCCTCCCGCTGGTAAAAGACATGCCAGGAATAGGAATTCGTCGAGAGATGCCACCGCGGGGACTCGGCCGCGCCGCTCCGCCGACCGAGGGTCGACAGCGCGGTCGCCGCGAACGAGGCCGCGGTCAGACGGCGCACGAAGTCACGACGTGGGAATGAGATGGGATGCGTCATGGCAGGAAAGGAGGTGATGAACCCCTGACGTTTGGACGTGCTCCGACCGACGCGCAATCCTCAAGTCGTCAAGAAACGGGCCTGATATCCCCGTATTGTTCATTGATTCCCGTCCTCCACTGCCCCAACCTGACGCCGTGGAATTAGAAAGTGTGTTCGAAACTCTAAATCCAGCGGAAGCGCAACTAATCCGCTCCCGACTCGAAGCGGCCGGTCTCAACCCCGAGGTCGATCCCGAGATCGATCCTCTATGCATTGAAGGGTTCTCACTCCCTTCCGGCGGCATCCAGATCAAGGTGCCGTCCGATCAGGCCCATGACGCACGAGCGATTCTCGACGCGAGCGAAAAGGCCGAGTGATGAAGGGTGTGCCGGAACGGGTGCTATCCCGGTTGGCTGCTGAGTTGGGCAAGAACGGGCTTCGACGTGACGAAGCCACGCTGAAGGCGCATGCCGGCGACAAATGGTTCGCCGCTCACCTTCCGGAGGCGGTGGCGTTCCCCAGGAACACCGCGGAGGTTTCCAAGGTCCTGCGCTTCGCCCAACGCCATGGTATTCCCGTGACTCCCCGCGGCGCCGGCCACGGTTACGTGGGCGGTTGTGTGCCCCAGCATGGCGGCGTGGTGCTTGCCCTCGACCAACTCCATCGCATCAAGGAAGTCCACCCCACGGATTTCGTCGCCGTGGTGGAACCCGGAGTCCGCACCCAGGCTCTCCAGGACGCCGCCGATCAACTCGGCCTGTTCTACCCGCCCGACCCCGCCAGCCGGGCCGATTGCAGCATCGGCGGCAACATTGCCACCAACGCCGGTGGCCCACGCTGCCTCAAGTACGGGGTGACCCGCGATTACGTGCTCGGCCTGGAAGTGGTGCTTCCCGACGGCACCATCACCCGGCTGGGTAGCCGCACCCACAAGAACAAGACCGGCTTTGACCTCGCCCGGTTGTTCGTCGGCAGCGAAGGCCTGCTGGGCGTGGTGACGGAAGCCACCCTCAAACTCCTGCCCCGCCCTCCCTGGCGCGCCTCCATCGCCGCCGGCCTCGGTTCCATGCGGGATGCCGCCCGCGTTCTTCGCGCCATCTTCAACGCCGGGTTCCTGCCCTGCGCCCTCGAAATCGCCGACCGCTTTACCCTCGCCGCCGCCCGCAAGCGCACCGGCGATGACCGGCTGGCCGGCTGCGGAGCGGTGGTCATTGTCGAACTCGACGGACACGAACGTTCGGTTCGAGGCGAACTCAAGGACCTGGGCAAGATCCTGGACGCGGCACGGCCACGGTTCGTGCAGCGTGCCCTGGGCCCTGATGCGACCGAGAAACTCTGGAAGCTGCGCCGCGAGTTTTCCTACGCCCTAAGGGACACCGGCCTCACCAAGATGAACGAGGACGTGGTCGTGCCACGGGGTCAGCTTGAGGCGTTGTTCCGACTGGGCGCCCGCATTCAGAAGCGCCACGGCCTCCCGGTGGCCTGCTTCGGCCACGCCGGCGACGGCAACATCCACGTCAACATCATGGTCGACGAGACATCGCCCGGGTACGAAGCCCGACGGGATGCCGCCCTGGACGAACTGTTTCAAGGCGTCCTGGCGCTCAACGGCGTGATCACCGGGGAACACGGGGTGGGGCTCGCCAAGAAACCCTGGTGGAAGCAGGCCGTGTCCCCGGAAGTCCGCGACCTCCATGCGCGCATCAAAAAAGCGCTCGACCCCCGGGGCATCCTCAACCCAGGCAAATTTGTTGGTTAATCCGTTCAGCAGCATGATTTCCCACAAGACGTACATGATATGAAAAGCGCCGGCAGATCGAAGACTCCCAAAACTTCCAGACCCACCCCACCTACTCCCCTGGAACCCAACCGAATCGCGGGCGCAGGCATCACCGATGCCGCCGTCCGCAAAGGCACCGGCCGCGGTTGGGGTGAATGGTACGAATTCCTCGACGCCGAAGGCGCCCGGGAAATGACCCACCCGCAGATTGTCGCCGTCGTCGCCCGCCGAGAAACGAGCGATTGGTGGCAGCAGATGATCACCGTCGCCTACGAGCAGGCGCGGGGCCTTCGCGAAAAGCATCAGAAGGACGACGGCTTCTCCGCCAATGCCGGCAAGACCATCAACGCCGGAGTGATGCGCCTCTTCGCCGCCTGGACCGACGACGACATCCGCGCCAGCTGGCTGGACACCACCGGATGGAACCTCCGCAAGGTCACGCCCTACAAAACCCTTCGCATCACCTGGATCGATGGCCGCAGCCATGTGGAGGTTTTCTTTTGGCCCCGCACCGAATCCAAAACCCTCGTCCAGGTCCAGCACTCCAAACTCGGCAGCCCCGAGGACGTCCAACGACTCAAGGCTTTCTGGGGCGTCGCCCTGGAACGACTCCGCGAAACCGTGGAGAACTCGAACCAAACCCAATCGCTCGCCGCCTAGCCGACGAGCCGATTAGCTCCACTCGGTTTCGCAACCACCGGCCAGGAAACCTCGGACCAAGGCCAATCCCGAAGAGGTTCCAAGCCGGGTCGCTCCGGCCTCGATCATGGCCAGTGCCGTCGCGGTATCCCGGATGCCGCCCGACGCCTTGACCCCGACTCGGGCCGACACGGTCGACCTCAACAAGCGGACGTCCTGGAGCGTGGCGCCACCGGAGCTAAACCCGGTGGATGTCTTGACCATGGCCACGCCTGCCTCCTCGGCCAGCCGGCAAGCCATGGCCTTCTCGTCCTGGGTGAGCAGACAACATTCCAGGATCGCCTTCACCTTGGCGACGCCAGCGACCCGGACCACCTCCGCCAGATCGCGTCGTACGTGATCCCTGGCCCCGTCCTTGAGTTGCCCTACGGCGAGCACCACATCCAATTCGGCCGCACCATCGGACAGCGCCCCTTCGGCCTCGAGGCACTTCACGCGGGTGGTCATGGCGCCCAGCGGGAAGCCCACCACGGCAGCCACCTTGACCCCGCTGCCTCCCAGGCACCGACGGGCGAAACCCACCCGGGATCCGTTGACGCAAACGGCGGCAAAATTCGCTTGAAGTGCTTCGGCACAAAGCGTTTCCAAATCACGCGCCGTGGCGTCTGCTCGCAACAGCGTGTGATCGATATAACCCGCAAGTTCCCGAGGTGAACTTGGCAGCATCAAGGGATGTTCTCAGCCCACGCACCTCAGGTCGAGCCCCCCGCCCAGCTCTCCATGAACCGGTCGTCCGTAGCGGCGGGCGTCTCGCCTGCCGTAGAGGGGGGCGTCCCGCCCCCCGGAATCCCGGTTCAAGGCCCGTGAGCAGGTCGATTTCGAACAAGGGGACTTCCCATGTGCCATTTCCCAGGTGCCTGTCCCCCTGTTGGCACCCACCCCGCCGTTCCAGGTGTCTGTCCCCCTGTTGGGTGGCGTGAGGCCCCTGGTCGTCTGTCCCCCTATCCGTGCACCGTGCCTACACTGCCTGTCTGTCCCTCTGTCATCCGTCCCACCCCCTCTCAGATCCTCGGTCCGCTGTCCTCCGTCCGCGGTTCTCAGAGTGCCTGTCCCCCTGTCGTGAGGTGCGAGGCTTTCCCCCGTCCTCGGTCCACCGTTCACCGCCCTCTGTCCCCCTGTCCTGCCGGTCCCCGCCCTCCGTCGTGCCACAAACCGTCACTTCGTCGTTGCACCGGCTGGAGTGGCTCCTTTATGGGTGGAGCCCCGACTGCCAACGCGCATTTCAATCCAGGACGACCTATGGCCAACCCCTGCTATCATGCCTCCATCGAGGGCGCCCAACATGGCGCCAAGAGCCTTCCCGACTTCCTCGACTACGCGAAGCGCGCCGGCGCCGCCGGAGCCCAGCCCAGCAATTACATGCTTCAGGGCGGCAAGCTCTTCCAGTCAGCCAAGGCCATCCGGGAGGTCTTCGAATCGCGCGGCATGACGCTGGATGGCATTTCGGCCCACTGCCCGTTCTGGGTCCACACCAGCGCCTGGACCGGCACCAAGTCTGGCCACCCGTTCATCCCGCCGGAGGCCCAGGCACTCTCTCCCGAAAAGCTCGAGAAGTGGGCGGAGAACTATCTGCTCAAGCTGTTCGATCTCGCCGCCGAGCTGAACATCAAGATCCTCCCCATGTTCTGGGGCGTCGCGTTCGGCTGGGAAGTCGCCACCGGTTATCCGTGGGGATTCTGGAAGGGCCCCGGTTACGACCTGCTGGAGGAAGGCAAGGAACGCTTCGTCAAAAAGACCGCCAAACTCCGCAAGGCGGCCAATGATCGCGGCATCAAGCTCTGCCACGAAATCCATCCCGGCACCGCCGCCATGTGCGCCGACGATTTCCATCTCCTGGTCCAAATCTGCGACGGCGACGCGTGTCTCGGGGTCAACGCCGATCCATCGCACTGCTGGGAAGGTGAATCCTCCGAAACCCGATTCCTGTCCGTCGCCTCCCGCATCTACGCGGCTCACGTGAAGAACCATGTCGTCCGACCGGGGTTCCCAGTCCGCGCCATGCAGCCCGACTGGCCCAAGCGCGGCATGCAGTTCACCGATCTCGCCAGCGGCGACCTCAACATGCCCCGGTACGCCGAAATGCTCATCCTGGCCGGTTACCCCAGGCGGTATTGCGACATCATGGGCACCAAGACCGCCCCGCTCGTGGTGGAAGCCGAAAGCGCTCACCGTGATCTCGATGCCACCAGCGCCAACGGCATCGCCTACGTCCGCGACCATCTCTGCTTCCCCGTCGCCGGCGGTTCGTTCGAAGACGGCATGGGAGCCTAGCCCACCGGGTCCGACCCGCACATCGTCTCACCGCTCCGAATCCTTCATCTCCCTTCCGGCTCAGCGATCGCTTCCAAATACGATCGGGTGAACGGAAGGGGGATTTCACGATCCGACCGGAACAGAATCAGCCATCCGGGCAACGCCCACAGGTCGAGTTCTTCCGGGGGTTCTTTCACCGAAGACTGCCATCGGTCGTTGATCTGCAGGAACGTTTTCACGCCGGTCTGCTGATCCAGGCGGGCCTTCAGGTTCGCAACAACTGTATCCCGGTCGGCAGCCTCGGTTTCTGGCCGAGTCCTGGCCGCGATCACTTCCACGGTCAACCCCGCGGGAGCCGTGTACACGCCGCGAACGGCCGCCAGATCCACCCCGACATTCGTCCAGCTCGGGATCTCCACCCGGGAAGTCGCCACCATCTCCGACAAACGATCGGGCAGCAGCCGATCCATCACCAATTCCCGGGGCGGTCTCCATTTCGCAATGAATTGCTGACGTGCCGCCTCGCTGGTCACGGCAGCACGCATCGACTGCGCCACTTTCCCCATCAGGATCACCCCCACGAATCCCAATCCCAGCGCCAGGGCCGTCACGCCCACGATGATCGATAACGTACGCAGGTTCACGATGGCAAAGGGCTCAGGTAACCGACAGCTCCCGACGAATCCCAAACTTGTCGATCCGCTTGCGTAAGGTCGCCCGGGTAATTCCCAAAAGCCGGGCAGCTTGCACCTGGTTCCCGTGCGTCTCCTTCAACGCCTCAATCACCAGTTCGCGCTCCACGGCCGGCAGAAGTCGCACCTCCGACTGTGTCCTCGCCCACCGAAAGAGCATCTGAGCCAGGCTCGCCACGTCCGGTTCCACCCCCAGCCCCGCTCGTTCGCGGTCGCGTCCCAGCTTCGAGGGATCCCCTCCCGGCACCAACCCCGCAGCCAACGCCCCACCCACCATGCCACCGGAAGGCTGCCCTCCCCCCACCCCGGACCCGCCACCACTCCCCAGCGCCGAAACCCCAAGGTCCACCGGCGTCGGACAGGCAATCTCGGGTGGCAAATCCCGTGTCAGAATCGTGTCGCCCGTCGCCACCACGCTGGCCCGCCGTATCGCGTTCTCCAGTTCCCTAACATTTCCCGGCCAATGATGGGCCTCCAGGGATCGCAAAACATCCGGCACCAGGGCCTTCGGCGGTCGCCCCGCCTCACGCCCGAAACGTCGGAGAAAGTACTCCACCAGCAACGGAATGTCCTCCCGGCGTTCCCGCAATGGAGGAAGTGGAACTCGAACCACGTTCAGCCGGTAAAACAGATCCTCCCGGAACGCCCGCGCCGCCACCGCCTGTTCCAACGGCTTGTTCGTCGCCGCGATCACCCGGACATCCACCTTCACCGTCTCATTCCCGCCCACCCGTTCAAACGTCCCGTTCTGCAACACCCGCAGGATCTTGGTCTGCGTCGATAGCGGCATGTCGCCGATTTCATCGAGGAAGATCGTGCCCCGGTTGCATTGCTCAAATTTCCCGATCCGCTGCTGGGCCGCGCCGGTGAACGCGCCTTTTTCGTGCCCAAACAACTCGCTTTCCAGCAGCCCTTCCGGAATCGCGGCACAATTGATGGCCACAAACGGCTGACGCGCCCGCCCGCTGTGACTGTAGATCGCCCGCGCCACCAGTTCCTTGCCGGTGCCGCTTTCCCCAGTGATCAGCGCGGTGGCATCCGATGACGCCAGTTGCCCGATCAACTTGAACACCGTCTGCATCGCCGAGCTCTTGCCGACGATCCCCAACTCGTAGTCGTCGGATTCCACCATGGGATGGACGGTCACGACGGCTTTCATCTGCCGGGCCGCCCGCAAGGCACCGGCCACTAGTTCCTTCAACTTGGGAACATCGAACGGTTTCAGCAGGTAATCGAACGCCCCCAGCTTCATCGCCTCGATCGCCGTCTGGGTCGTGCCGTAGGCGGTCATCATGATCACCGGCAACCGGGCGTCCGACTCCCTCAACCGCCGCAGCGTCTCCAGGCCGCTCATGCCCCCCATCCGCACATCCATCAGCACCAGATCCGGGCGGACCCGCGGGATCATTTCCAGTGCCTCCTCGCCGCTGCTCGCCGTCAGCACATCCACGTCCGGTGACGCAAACAAACGTCGAAACGAACGCTGAATGTCCGCCTCGTCGTCAATGATGAGCAGTTTGTCCATGGTTTTGAGCCGACCGAGAGCCTAGCGAACTTCTGCCCCGACGGGAATCCAGAGTTCTCCGGGTCGCGGAAGAAACGCTTTACACGATTTGCGCAGGCCTTTCATTTTATCCGGACGATGTCTGTCTTTCCCGGGGGGCGGGACAGTAGCCGCGAATCGGCGGCTGCCCGTTCCCAAATGCGTGTGGCCGAGCCCAAGACCCTCGAAGGCGCCGTCACCCGCTCTCAACAGTACCTGCTCAGCATTCAAAAGGACGAAGGCTATTGGGTGGGCGAATTGCTCGTCGACGCCACCCTCGTCGCCGACACCATTTGTTTTCATCACTGGAACGAATCCGTTGATCCCGCGTGGCAGCAGAAGGGCGTCAACCACATCCTCTCCAAGCAATTGCCCGACGGCGGTTGGAACACCTACCACGGCGGTCCCGCCGAGGTGAATGCCACCGTCAAATGCTACCTCGCCCTCAAGCTGGCTGGCCTGCCCGCCACCGATCCCCGCATGCTGCGAGCCCGCGAAATGGCCCTCCACCTCGGAGGGGTTCCGCGGATGAACACCTTCTCCAAGCTCTACCTCGCCCTGCTCGGCCTGGTGGAATGGCGCCACGTCCCCACCATCCCCTGCGAAGTCCTGCTCATCGGCAAGTGGTTCCACGTCAACTTCTGGGACATGAGCAATTGGTCCCGCGTCATGCTCGTCCCGCTCGCCATCATCAACCACTTCCGCCCCACGCGGAACGTCGGCGTCAGCCTCGACGAGCTCTATCCCCACGGCAAATGGGAGCTCGACGAATGCCTGCGCCCCCGTTACTTCGATTTCGGCCTCCGCAACCTGTTCCTCTGGCTCGACCGTCTGCACAAGCTCGCCGAATGGTTCCAGCGCCACGGTCTCCACCCCTTCCGCGCCACCGCCCTCAAACGCGCCGAGCAATGGATGCTCCAACGTTTCGAAGGTTCCGACGGACTCGGCGCCATCTTCCCCGGCATCCTGAACTCGCTCATCGCCATGCGCGCCTTGGGCTATTCCAAGGATCACCCCACCTACCTCTCCCAACTCGCAGAACTCAAAAAGCACGAGCACGAGGAGGCCGACTCCGTCCGCATCGAACCCTGCATGTCCCCGGTCTGGGACTCCGCCATCGTCACCATCTGCCTGCGCGAATCCGGCCTCCCCGAAGACCATCCTGCCCTCGTCAAAGCCACCCGCTGGATCATGGAACGCGAAATCCGGTTCCGCGGCGATTGGTACCATAAGAACCCCGTCGACGTGGAACCGTCCGGCTGGGTGTTCGAGTTCAATAACAAGTGGAACCCCGACGTCGATGACACCGCCATGGTGCTGCTCGCCCTCCGTCAGGTGCCCACCAAAAACCGCTACGAACGCGACGCCTGCTTCCGCCGCGGCTACAACTGGATGCTCACCTTCCAGTGCCGCGACGGCGGTTGGGCCGCCTTCGACAAAGACTGCACCAAGAGCATTCTGGAAACGGTCCCATTCGCCGACCACAACGCCATGCTCGACCCCGAATGCGTCGACATCACCGCCCGTATCCTTGAGGTCATGGGGCTCGAAGGCGTCGGCCTTGATCATCCCCGCGTCAAACGCGCCCTGGACTACATCCGCCGTTCCCAGGAACCCGACGGCTCCTTCTTTGGCCGCTGGGGCGTGAACTACATCTACGGCACCTGGCAGGTCCTGCGCGGCCTCAAGGCCCTCCGCTACGACATGACCGAACCGTGGCTGCTCCGCGCTCGCGACTGGCTCGAAAGCGTCCAGCACGCTGACGGCGGCTGGGGCGAGCGCTGCAACACCTACGACGATCCCGTCTTCAAGGGACAGGGTCCCAGCACCGCGTCCCAGACTGCCTGGGCCACCATGGGCCTTTGCACCTTCGACGATCCTGACCGCCCCAGTCTCAAACGCGGCATCGAATACCTCGTCAACACCCAGAACGACGACGGGTCCTGGTCCGAGGACGAAACCACCGGCACCGGGTTCCCCAAGGTGTTCTATCTGAAGTACGACATGTACCGGAATGCTTGGCCGTTGCTCGCCCTCGCGACCTACCGCCGCCTGCGCGAAGCCCGCAACGCCTCTCCCAACGGCGTGCCCGCCACCTCCATCACCGCACCGTCCATCCTTCAGCCCACACCGGTGTGACACCTCCCACGGCGGCCACGATCCTCGTCTGCTTCGCCGTTCCCGAGGAAGCCGCCCCGTTCCGCCAAGCCATCGCAGCCAGTCGAGCAGATGCTTTCCCGCAGATCTTGGTCACCGGAATGGGCGCGGCCAACGCCCGTCGCGGCCTGCTGGACACGCTTCAAGCCCGGGTCCTCGCGCCGAAACTCGTGCTGACCTGCGGGTTCGCCGGCGGTCTCAACCCCGCACTTCCCCGCGGAACTGTGGTCCATGACGCCGACCCCGAAGCCGGTCTCGCCACCGTGCTTATCCAAGCCGGTTCGCGCCCCGGAAGAATTCACTGCGCGACCCGCGTCGCCACCACACCCCGCGAAAAAGCCGAACTCCGCCGCACCACCGGCGCGGATGTCGTCGAAATGGAATCCGCCGTCATCCGCCAGCTTTGCCGTGAGCGAGGCATTCCTTCCGCCACTGTCCGTGTGATCTCCGACGCCGCCGACGACGCGCTTCCGGTGGACTTCAATCAACTGATGACGCCGGACATGAAGCTGCAGTTCGGCAAGCTCGCCGCCTTCCTGATCCGTTCGCCCGCCAGCATCCCGGGCCTGCTCCGACTCCGTCGCCACACCCTCGACGCCGCCCAACGCCTCGCAACCGTCCTCGCCGCCACCTGCCAGGCCCTGCGGACCTGACTATGGCCTCGGCTTGAGGCCCGGAGGGCCGACAGAACGAAAGCCCATCGCGTCAGCCATGGGTGGGTTCTGGCCCCCAACAAAGGGACAGACAACCTGTTCGCACCCCAGCGAAACCCAACAGGGGGACAGTCACCCTGTTCGTACCCACGGAACTCAACAGAGGGACAGACACCCTGTTCGT
>CAUJJW010000085.1 GCA_963205105.1 Verrucomicrobiota bacterium
CCTCCGCCCTCCGTCCTCCGTCCTCCGCCCTCCGCCTCCGCCCTCCGCCCTCCGCCCTCCACACTGCCTACCGCGTCCACCGACGCAGGTGTTCCAGGCTGCTTGCCGCCTGATCCGGAGTCCCGCATTCCACTGAAAACACGATGTCGCGCGGACACTGGTCTTCGACGATCCGGACGATGCGTTCCCAATCGAGCAGACCCTCACCACAGGCGCAGCCCACGGGCGTTCCGGTGACCCGCCCGCGTTCCTCAGCCGAATGGCTCTCGGAAATATCCTTGGCGTGCAGGTGCACCAACCGGGACGCCACCCGGTCGAGCCAAGTGTACACATCGTGCCCGCACAGGTACGCATTGCCGGTGTCGAAGTTGATCCCGATCGAGGGGGACTTCACCAGGTTGTAGATGCGATCCAACCCGTCGGGATGCCGGGAATACTGGGCGTGCGGCTCCAAACCGATCCTGACCCCGCGGCGTTCGGCGAGGAACGCAGCCTCCTGCAACGTGTACTTGATGAGGACATGGTCCTCGGCTTCCGTCGTCCACTTCGCCTTGATGCCTTCGTCCGTGTTCACCACCGGCACACCGATCTCGGCCGCCACCCGAATGGCCATCTTCAAGTACTCGCCATGGACGTCCGGCCGTCCCAGGGGTCCGTGCGCCTGCAACCCGGAGATCGCCAGGCCTGACCGCTCGCAGGCGTCCTTGATCCGCCACGGATCGTCCCACATCGAAACGGTGTGGTAGTAACCGGCCTCACTCATCAGCTCCCTGCCGAAGTGCACCATCGGCTCGAAGTACTGGTAGCCCATCGACGCCGCCTTCTCGACGGCCCATTCAAACGGCTTGTCCGAACTGCGTGAGAATTCGGCATTCAGCCCAACCTGGATCTTGCCCATCGCCTCGCTCCTTTTGTGGGGTTTGGCGAACACTTCATCCACGACGGGCGCGGCGCGCAACGGCTTTGACGCCGACCGCTTGTTCCTTCACCTGCAGGAATGGCCGGGGGTCTCGGCGCGAGCGACGAACCTTGGCGGAGGTCTCCGACACCCAACCGGGACGCAGGCAGGAAACCAAACTCCCAACTTCTTCGCGGACGGCGGCTTCAGCGGGCGCCATGACGGTGCCCCATCGCGCGGGTCAACGGATCCCGATCACCTGGCTCACGGCTTCGAGGGTGGCAGGGACCACGGTGGGCTTGAATTCCGACTGTTCCATGGCCGTGTCCGGATCCTTCAGCCCATGGCCGGTCATGGTGGCGGTGATGACGCTGCCCGCAGGGATCGCCTTTTCACGAACGCACCGGATCAAGCCTGCCAACGGCGCAGCACAGGCTGGTTCGACGAAGATGCCCTCGGTTCGGGCCACAAGGCGGTAGGCGGCGAGGATCTCGTCGTCGGTCACCTTGTCGATGCGCCCGCCCGAATCCTTCATGGCGCTCAGGGCACCCTGCCAGCTGGCAGGATTCCCAATGCGGATCGCGGTTGCGACGGTGTGCGGGTCCTCCACGGGTTTCCCGTCCACGATCGGTGCCGCGCCGGCGGCCTGCCACCCGAACATCCGGGGACGCCCGTTCACGATTCCGGCGGCGTTGTATTCCCGGAAACCCTTCCAGTACGCGGTGATGTTGCCGGCGTTCCCGACCGGCAGGAAATGGAAGTCGGGCGCGCGTCCCAGCTGGTCACAAATCTCAAACGCCGCGGTCTTTTGCCCTTCAATCCGTACCGGGTTCACGCTGTTGACCACCTCAACCTGTCCCGTTTCGCCGAGTTCCCGAACGATCCGGAGGGCCACGTCAAAGTTGCCCTGGATCGCGATGGTGGTGGCGCCGTACATCAGGGCCTGGGCCAGTTTTCCGAGGGCAATCTTGCCGTTGGGGAGGAGCACCACGCACCGGATGCCGGCGCGAGCCGCATACGCCGCGGCGCTCGCGGAGGTGTTTCCCGTGCTGGCGCAAATCACCACCTTCGCCCCGCGTTCCACCGCCTTCGACACCGCCAAAGTCATGCCGCGGTCCTTGAAGGAGGCGGTGGGATTCAGACCCTCGTACTTCAAGTGCAGCTCAAAATCGCCGCCGATCGCCTTCACGAAGTTCGGCACGGGAATCAGGGGCGTGTTGCCCTCGTGCAGGGTCACGACCGGGGTCGCTTCCGTCACCGGCAAGCGGCCACGGTACCGGTGAATCAGCCCGCGCCACGCGGAGGCCGGGAGTTGGGGAGTCATGCAGTTCAAGGGTTCCTTCCGAGGTTCATTCGAAGTTTTCCACACGGAACAACGCCGGTTCCGCCTTCACCACCGGCAGCCGCCGGATCGCCGTCATCGCGCGATCCACCGACTTCCGCGGCGCGTCATGCAACATCAGGATCAGCGGCACGCTCTCCCCTTCGTGCCCCTCCGGCTGGATCACCGACGAAATTCCAATTTTGTTCCGGGCGAGTTGTGTCGCAATGCGGGCCAGGACGCCCGGCCGATCCGTCACATTCAGTCGCAGGTAATGCCCGGAAATCATCTCCCCCGAAGGCATCACGGCGCCATGACGCTCGTGCGGAACGAATGGCGGTATCCGCTCCTCGCCGCCGCAGTTCAGGTCCAGCGCCGCATCGGCCAGATCGCTCAGGACGGCGCTCGCCGTCGCGTCGCGCCCCGCGCCCCGACCGTAGTACAGCGTGTCTCCGACGATATCGCCGCGGACGTACACCGCATTGAAGACTCCGGCCACGCTGGCCATCACGTGGGAGTTGGGCACCAGCGTCGGGCAAACGGAAATACTGACATGGGCGCCGGTCTTGCCGCTGCCCTTGGACCGGCCCTTCGCCGCCCCGCCCTCGACCGTCTTGATGGCCGCCAGCAGCTTGATCGTGTAACCCATCTGCCCCGCGAACTCCATGTCCAGCGGGGTCACGTTGCGGATGCCCTCCACCGCCACATCCTCCACATCCACCCAAAACCCATGCGCCAACGACGCCAGAATGCCGGCCTTGTGCAAGGCGTCGTAACCGTCCACATCCAAACCCGGATCGGCTTCGGCATACCCCAGACGCTGGGCATCCGCCAAAACAGCCCCAAACTCCGCCCGCTCCGCCTTCATCCGGGTCAGGATGTAATTGCAGGTGCCGTTGAGAATGCCGTACATGCGGGCAATCCGGTTCCCCACCAATGCCTCCCGCAACACCTTGATGATGGGAATCCCTCCGGCCACCGAGGCTTCGTAGTACAGCCCTGCCCCATGCCGCACCGCCGCCTCGAACAGTTCCTCGCCATGCGCCGACAACAACGCCTTGTTGGCCGTCACCACCCGCTTGCCTGCCCGAAGCGCCCCCAGAATCATCTCCCGCGCCAGGGTCGTGCCTCCGACCAATTCCACCACGACCTGCACCTCGGGATCCGTCACCGCAGCCTTCCAATCGGTTGAAATCAACCGCTCCGGCACCTCGAAATCCCGGGTCTTGCGCACATCGCGCACGACCACCCGCCGGACCTGGAGGTCCACGCCCAGGCGGGATGCCATCAACGGGCCATTCCGGCGAAGCCCGTTCACGACTCCGCCACCCACAGTTCCCGCCCCGAGTAGAGCCACGTTCACCTGCCGCATAAAGGACGCGCAGCTTGCCGCGCCCACCCCAGCCCCGACAAACGCAAAACGTACCTCGCGAAAACCCCTACTCCGCCCCCCGCGGCGTGTACTTCGACACCGCCGCCAACCGCTCCCACAGCCCGCGCTCCTCCTCCGTGACCGTCGTCGGCACGTCCACCCGCAGATTCACATACAAATCCCCCTGCGTCCCATCCGCCCCCGGCAACCCCCGGGTGCGCACCCGCAACGACTGCCCGTTCCGCGACCCTGCCGGCACCCGCACATGCACCCGACCATCCAACGTCGGCACACTCACCGTCGCACCCAACACCGCCTCCCATGGCGCCAACGCCACTTCCGTCACCAAATCCTGCCCGCGCACCTGAAAATCCGGATGCCGCGCCAGTCGCACCCGAAGGTAAAGGTCGCCCGGCGCTCCTCGGAATCCTTCCTCCCCCTTGCCTGCCACCCGGATCAACTGGCCTTCCCGAACCCCCGGCGGAATCCGCACCTGCAAGGACGTCCGTTCCGCCTGCCCCTCCCGCGGATGCGCCCGCTCCATCGTCACCGTCCGCACCGATCCGTGAAGCACTTCGTCCAGGGCCACCACAATCTCACCCTCCACATCGGCCCCACGGCTCGCCGGTGCCTCATCCTCGCCAAACCCCCGCCGACCACCACGCCCGCCAAAGAGCGATTCAAAGAAATCGCTGAACCCGGCCCCTTCGAAGTGGAATTCCTGGGCGTTGCCCTCCGCCGACCGCCGCGCCGACCGCCGTCCGCCAAAGCCCGGCGGCGGGCGAAACTCGGACCCCGACCGAAAGTCCGGCCCCAGTTCGTCGTACTTGCGCCGATTCTCCGGGGTGCCCAGCACTTCATACGCCTCGTTGATCTCCTTGAACCGTTCTTCCGAACTCTTCTTGTCCTTGGCGACGTCGGGATGATGTTCGCGCGCCAGCCGCCGAAACGCCTTCTTGATGTCCTCCTCGGTGGCGGAACGCGGTACTCCCAGCGTTTCGTAATAGTCTTTGTATCGCACAGGCACCCGCGTCATTGAACACACAGGTCCGTCTCTTGCGCAACCCGGCACACCCCCAGGACCTGGTCTTTCAATGACCCGACGCCGGCGCGTTCGGCCCGGTCAGTCGCTCCGCCATCCATTCGTGGAACGACTCCAACCGCTTCCACGAGGTCGCCACCTGCATCGGTTTCGCACCCGGTTCGATCCGCGTGAATCCCTCGTCCGTGACCCCGATCGGCAACCGCTCCATCCCGCACAACTCCGTGCCGGTCGCCAGATAGATCGCCACACAATCAAACAGCGTCGACGACAGACGCTCCACCGACGGCGGGGCGAGGTCGCTGCGTTTGGCCGCCCACACCCGGTAGTTCGCCAGAATGGTCTTCGCCACGGGATCGTTGGATTCCCGGACTTTCGAGAAGGTCGAGCCGCTGAGTTGCACCAGCCCGCAGGTGTCCAGAGGCGTGATGGTCACCTCCCACGGAGCGCTCAACGCCGCCCGACACGCCGCCGGCGCGCACTTCACATTCCATTCCGCCGCCACGTTCGTGCTCCCGCCATACCCGATCCGAACACTCCCGTGCATGCCGATGAACCGCGCCCGCTCCGCGATGCGGGGCTCCCGCTTCAGAGCCTCCGCCACATTCGAAAGCGGTCCGATGGCGATCAGTGTCACCGGCTTGGGTGAACTCAGAATCAAATCGATCATCGCCTGCACCCCGTCGGCGTGCACCCGACCCGGATAGGTCTTCAAATCGTAGTCGCCTAGCCAGGCACCCTGCGATTCCTCCCCGCCCACACCAGCCACCTCGATCCCCACCCCAATCGGCACATCGCTTCGGCCCATCGCCACCAGAAGCTTGGCCAGCAACCGGGTCCGGTACGTGGGTCGGCCGTAATCGCTCACCGCCAGCTTCAAATCCAGCTCGGGACACTTGAGCAGCAGTCCCAACGCCCAGGTGTCGTCGATGTCATCCCCGATGTCGGTGTCCAGGATGACCGGAATCCGTTGCACACCAACCGAAGCGGCGGGCGCAGCGAAACCGGTTGGCGAGAGGACGCCGACCACTCCCGAGAGCGCCGCGGCGAGAACCGTGCGCACCACCCACCGTCTCAATGACGTTTTCATAGGAATTCCCGCGAAGAATGATCCGACCCAACAGCGCTCGCCACTCCCAATCCGCCGACCATCGACTCCCACAACACGCGCTCGTGCGTTGGTCGGGAAGGGAACACGCCAACAGGGAGGGGACGAAATCTTACTGACCCGAGTGGCTAGCCGATTGAGTTAGGCTTCGAGACGACAATCTCCTTGGGCTGGAGAGGTCGACCCTTCACGGTGGTATTCACAGGGAGGTGAGGAATTGGCGGGTCAGCGCAGCGATCGTGCGTGGAGGCACTCGCCATGCGAACGGCCCCAGACGATGTCCCCAGCGGAACGTTGTCTCCATTCCTCGTCGGGCTCTGGCCCGAGTCACCGCAGCATCGCGGACCCCATCCCACTCCAAAGTCAAAACACCCAATCACGACGGGCGCACGCATTCCGCCATGTGCCCTGCCCTGGCTGCGAATCCAGCGGAACCAATACCCGCCAAGCCCAAACCCCTCTTCGGTCCCATCGTCTCTCGCATCATGAAAACCTGCCTGCACCTGGCATCCTTCCTGGGACTCCTGCTCTCCGGAGTCATCGCCCACGCCGTACCCACCATTGACAGCATCACCGGGGTGACCAATGGCACCTACACCGTCGGCAATATCCTGAACTTCACCGTCAATTTTTCGGAGCCCATCACGGTCACCGGAACGGATAGCGCGCTCAGCCTCACACTTGGCTCGACCGCGCAATCAGCCGCTTACGTCTCCAAGACTTCCACCAACATCACCTACACCTACACGGTGCAAGCCGGCGACAGCGCCCCGATCGGCGTCGTCGTCGGTGTCATCTCGCTTGGCGCCAGCACCATCACCGATTCCATCGGCAACCCCGCCAACCTCAGCCGGGCCGGTTCCACGGATTTCTACCGTTCCACCCCGATCTCAACCGGGCTTGCCTTCCCGACCGGTTTGCGAGTGGACACGGCGACCAGCAACCTCGTGGTGGCCGACGTCAACAACAACACCATCAAGATCTTCTCCAGCAACGGCACCCTGCTCTCGTCGTTCAACACAGGGCTGAATAAGCCGTATGGTTTCACGGTGGATGCTTCCGGAAACTACCTGGTCGCCAATACTTTCGCCAACCGGCTCGACAAGTTTGCAACCAACGGCACCTTCCTCAACACCATCACGCCCTCAGGCACCGGCGCGAGCGGGTTCAACAGACCCTTCGGCGTCACCGTCGATAGTTCCGGGAACATCCTGGTCTCCGACTTCAACAACCATCGCGTCGCGAAACTCCAGCCCGACGGCACGTTCATTCAAAACGTCGGCTCAGGTCTGAGCCGTCCCACCGGCACGATTCTGGATGAGTTCGGCAACGTCTATGTGACCGACTCGAGCAACAATCGCATTCAAGTCTTCCAAAGCGACGGCACCTTCATCCGCACCATTGGTGCGGGGTTCATCAGTTCTCCTTACGGCCTCACCTGGGATGCGGCCGGCAACATCGTCGTGGCGTGCAACGGCACCGCCAGCGTCTCGGTATACACCCGCTCCGGACTCTTCCAACGCTCCTTCGCCATGACCGGACCCTTTCCCAATGCCGTCGGAGGCGTCGCGGTGGCCGCCTCTGGCGATATCTATGTGGCCAGCAGCGAAGACCGGGAGATTCAACTCTGGGGCCGCCTCTTTCCTATCACAGCGTTCATCGATGCCACCCCCCCCTCCGACATCAGCCTCAGCTCGGCCTCCGTGGGGGAGAATCAGTCCATCGGCACCACTGTCGGCACCCTCAGCGGCACGGATGCCGATCCGGGAAACACCGGAACGTTCACGCTCGTCAGCGGCGTCGGCGACACCGACAACGCCAAGTTCAGCATCGTGGGATCGACTCTGAAGACCTCGGTCGTGTTGGACTATGAGGCGGCAAGCAGCCTTTCCGTCCGAATTCGCGTCACCGACGCAGGCGGCCTGTTCTTCGAAGAGGCCTTCACCATCACCGTGTCTGACGTGAACGAGCCGCCAGTCTTCGCCGGCTACAGTTTCTCGGTGGCAAAGAACACCGCGGCAACGGTTCACCTGGCCAAGATCCTTGCCCGGACCACCGATCCGGAAGGTAACAGCCGGTCGGTCACCGCGGCCGACACCACCAGTCTTCAAGGCGGCACCATCGTCGTCCAATCCTCCTCCATCCTTTACACCCCCGCCTCCGACTTTACGGGCGTCGATAGCTTCCAGATCACCTTCAGCGATGGCACCACCCCCGTGGCGGGTCAGGTCGATATCAACGTCTCGACCGGCGCTGCCGGCAACGGGTCCGCGTTGGTTTCCATCTCAGTCGAAGGCAGCGACGTGCTCCTGCGATTCGCCGGAATTCCCGGCACGAACTACCTCCTCCAACGGTCCGAAAGTCTGACCGAGCCGGTGACCTGGAACACGCTGTCGACCATCGCAGCGGATGCCAACGGTTTCGTCCTCTACACGGACAACAGTCCACCCAGCCCCTCCTATTGGCGGACCCTCGCGGCGCCCTGAACCCTTTACCCTCCTGATCATCAAATTACATCCCGTCCTCTCCGTCACTTTCCTTCACGCGTTGCTCGCGGGCCCCGCCCATGCCGCCATCCTTTCCGGAAGCGAAACGCTCTCCAGCGGGAACATCGTCTATGACACACCGTTCGCGGGGATCTCGCGGACCCTGAATATCTCGGCAACTGTCGGCAACATCACCGACCTCAGCGTGACCCTGAACCTCGGCAGCGCGGCGGGAGACACTGCTTGGAACAGTGACCTGTATGTGCAGTTGACCAGTCCGCAGGGTACCGTTGCGGTGTTGGTCAACCGCCCCGGCATCACCGCCTCCGACTCAGTGGGCTACGGGGACTCAGGCATCGACGTGACCTTTCATGATTCGGCAGTTCAGGATGTTCACCTCTACCAGGAGATTTCCTACACGCTGAACTCAGGCGGTCAGCTGACCGGCACCTGGCAATCGGACGGCCGAACCGATCCCACCAGCTTGTCGCGCAGCAGCCCGATGAGTCAGTTCATCGGTGAAAACCCCAACGGCGCCTGGGTGCTGCTCGTCGCCGACCTCGGCAATGGCAACGTGGCCCAGGTCAATTCCTGGGGAATATCGGGTGTGACGGCGGCCGTCCCGGAGCCAGCGACCTTGGCCGCCTGGACCGGCCTGGCGCTGGTTGCGTTCGGTTGGGTTCGGCATCGGCACCGATAAAGGCGCTTCGGACCGCGGAGCTGGGCATCCAGCTCTCGGATGCCCAGGCGCTGGCCCTTCCCTCCGCTCGGGGGACTTTTCCCCTCTTTCCTGATATGGAGAACTTGCTGTCCCACCTTCGCCAGCAAGGAAGCACCCACCTCGTCACATCCCAGTGGCCCGAGTGCTGGTGCCGGGTCGATGCTTCGCACGTCATGGAAACCCGTTCCAACCCACGCTATCGATGGGTGACGTTCGACTGTTTCGGCACCCTCATCGATTGGCACACCGGTTTTTCCAGAATTCTTTCCCCCATCTTGGGCGGGCAGGTGACCCAGGTGCTTTCCGGTTACCACCGGTTCGAGCGGGCCCTGGAAGCTTCCCGACCGCATCGTCTGTACAAGGATGTGCTCGCCCAAGGTCTGCAAAAGGCCGCCGCCGAACTTGGGGTCCCGCTTTCCGAGAGAGAAACCACCGCGCTACCCCGATCCTGGGCCACATTGCCGATCTTTCCCGATGTGGAAGACATGCTGGCCCATCTGCGCCGACTCGGGTTTCGACTCGGGGTCTTGACCAATTGCGACGAGGACCTCTTCGAACAGACACATCGCTCTTTCCTTCAGCGGTTCGATCTCGTGGTCACCGCCGAACGCGTGCAGGACTACAAACCTGCCCACAGCCATTTCCGGTTCTTCTCCCGCACCACCGGAGTGAAACCCGGCGATTGGGTTCACGTGGCGTGCAGTTATTTCCATGACATCGCCCCCGCCCGCGAACTCGGCATCCATCGCGTGTGGCTCGACCGAGATCAGACCGGCGAGGATCCCCTGGCCGCCTCGGCACGAGTGACGGCGGCTTCCGAAGTCCCTGCCGCAATCACCCAGCTCTACCCATGAGACCTTCCTCGACGTTGAACAGTGGTACCGATGGATCACCCCGATGCCGGCCCATTTCCCAATCGCCATCCAGGAGAGCCAGCAACTCGAAGTGCCCCTGTCGCTTCGGGCTGAGGGTTGGCGACACGGAAAACCCCGGAATAAGTGGGGACTCCAGGAAATCTGGGGCCTTCCCCATGAACTCTGCGAAGAAAAGAAATTGGAGCGAGCGAAGGGATTCGAACCCTCGCCCCAACCTTCCCAACCCGTTGAACTGCAAGCGTCGACCTCATCCCCGCACGGGATGTGTACACACGGGTACGCACACAGAACCTCCGCCGATCCAGATTTCGAAGCCGTTGCCGCAGCGTGGCCGACCCTCCGGCCGGAGCTGAAGGCGGCGATTCGGGCGATCGTGGATTCCTCCGCGTCGGCGGGGCGCTCCCCAGGAAAGGGGACCGCGTGAACGCACCCGGCGCCGGAATCGGGATCTCAGGCGCAAACCCTGAAACCCTCCGGGCAGTTCCTAGCGGAGCAATGGAGCGTAGCGAGCACGGGTCAAGGTGGAGAGGCCGCGAACGCGGCCGGACCTTGACGCGCGCGCAGCGCAGCGAAGGCTGCGTAGCTGGGGACTGCGTGGAGGCCGGGAACGTCGCCTCGCTCAACCTCGGCGGGATCGGGGCGCAGCCGCGCAGCGGCGCGACCCGGTCCCCGGCCTTGTCTAAGGGACATATTCCGTCGCACTCCACGGAGCCGGTGGCTTCGGTGATTCTTTACCGCAACGCGAGCTTCCCCCAGGTCCGGCTTCGAACCAGCATCCAACAGGCGAAGCCCCCCAAACGGGGAGAGGTTCAGCGGTTCTCCGACAAGTCGCGGCGCCGGATGATGGAGGCCCAAGCCAAACTGCGACGGGACGAGCTCCCGTGGTTCGTCACTCTGACCTATCCAAACGACTTCCCGGAATATCGAGAGAAGTACAAACGGGATCTGGAGTGCTTCGGCCGTCGCCTGCGTCGACGGTGGCCCTTGGCCTGCATCCTTTGGAAGCTGGAGTTCAAGATGCGGAAGTCGGGCGCGAACAAGGGCAAGGTGGCGCCCCACTTTCATCTGTTCGTGTACCGGGTGCCGTGGGAGTTCCCGTTCCGGAAGGAGGATCAAACATGGACGCGTGTTGCCCTCGACACTCGAAAAGAGTTTTAGGACACGGAGGGCATCTGGATGGAGTTCGTCGAAGGGAAGGAGCCGAACGAGATGCAATCCGGTTCGTGCCTGGTTCGCATTACCCGGGCCAAACCAGGAACCGGAGATGGCGCCCCCGTAGTCAACCTCGACCGGTTCCAGCATTGGGTATCCCGAACCTGGTACGACATCGTTGGTTCCGGCGATCTGCGCCACTTCCGGGCGGGAACGAATGTGCAGCCGATTCAAAACTTCCGGCAAGCGAGTGCCTACGCGGCAAAGCGGTACATCGCCAAAGCGGACCTTCCCGAAGAGATCCGAGACGCCCCGGGCCGATTCTGGGGAATAATGGAACGCGACAACGCTCCACTGGGACAACGCGAAGTCCTGCGCATTAGCCTCGGCGACGCATGCCAACTTCGACGCCTCCTCCGCCGCTACCGTCGGTCGACCGCGAAACCTGAGAAGCGGCGTTTCCTCCGCTCCGCCCAGTTCCGCGACCCGGAGTTCTCCGTGACGACCTTCCTCGACGTTGAACAGTGGTACCGATGCATCACCCCGATGCCGACCCATTTCCTACGCGCCATCCAGGATATCCAGCAAGTGCTCCCGTCCAATCCTCCCAGTTCCGTTAAGCCCGAGCTATTCGAGGCAACCAAGGGAGGCAGTTCCCGGGCACCATGCAGCAAGCGGACGAGCAAGAGACCATCGGGGCGAGGGTCGTAAAACACGATGTAGTTCCGAAACCCAGGAACGTCACGCCGGCGAAGTTTGGGAGCGCTCGGGAATCCGGCGGGCAACCGTGCTTCATTTAGATTCCGGGATAGCAAAGGCAGCGATGACCGAGGTTCCAACTTAGACTTAAGCGCTAAAACATGCCGTCCAATCGACAAACCTCGAGACTCCAGAATAGAACCGATATTTGGTTAGTGTCGCGTAATTGGGGGCGCGAGTTCGTTTGGCGGCGACCGAACCAATTGTATTGTCGACTTCATATCAGCCAAATACTTCGCCGGAATCAGCACGCACGTTTCCTCAGATTCTGAGGACACAACGCCAATTACTTCTTTCCTCAAGTCGAATACAGGCGCACCAACAAAATTCGATGCGTGTACAATGTCTGTAAATACTCTAAGATTATTTAGGGTGCTTTTCATGTTCAATCCCACTCGGGTCACACGTCCATACTTGGACATCCTCGTTGCGCCTTCACCCGGACGGGTTTCGACGGCGCAAAGCACAATCTCCCGACCGATTTTTGGCACAGCGAGTTGGAGATTCGGGACTGCAAATTGCTCAGTGACGCGCTCGATTATCTTCCCTGTCTTGGCGTCTCGGGCGTCAAAAGACAAGTGTAGCGTTCGAGCATATGGACTCACTGCAGATACGATTATGGCGATTTCGGAGTCAGGGTCCCAACAGAACAACTTTCCAACGCCAAATGCGCCACCGCTTGCAATAGTCACATGTTTACCATCAGGGAGTGAAGGAATCGGTGCACCGACCTTGAGCGCATTGTTGGTCAACGAAGCGTTTATGACGCTAAAAACCAGGGCGTTTGTATCAGCCCAGAAGCCAGACACACCTCCGGAGTCGCCTCCTGCGTCTACGCTGGCAACCGAATGCTGGCCATACTCAGCAACCTCCTCTAAAGTGAATGTCCTTTCGGGAAGCCAGATATACCGCACAATGAATACAATAACCCAGAACGCCGAATAACCCGCCAATGCATCCGTAAGCAAAGATTTCCGAATTAGGCGCCCAACTTCAACCCACGCCTTCCTCGACCAAGTCCGTAGAATCAAAATTAGAAACGGCGCAACTAATGCCGCAATCTGTAGAGAGCCTCCGAAATCATCATACGTAACCGCAAGCGCTCTTCCAAACCTTTCCGAATCGTGGACATAGAGGTAACCGCAACAAAGTACAGCCAGAAGCCCAAATGCGAAGACGAGCCTAAGTAAGCAGCGAGGCCGGAAGAGGAGGCGAATGCAAGCTCGGATTCGCCGAACGTTAAGCTTGGTAGGCTGGGCAGAGGCCGCCATTTCTATGGAGCATGGTCGCTGCGAGAATCCTCGGGAAGGCAATAGGGCCACTTTTCGATCCCATCGCGCCGAAGAAAGCTTGTAGTTGACATGGCGTAAACTCTCATTGGGTTTACGCCATGGAAACCGACCATGGTTTGCTGATCATCCCCCCCGAATTGCTGCCGGTGATTGGTGAGCCGGACGAAGGCACGCGGCTGTACCGGAAGGAAGGCGACGAAGACGAAAAGGGGTTTTGGTTCGACGCGTTGACAGAGGTTTTTGGGTCGTTGGTGTCGCCGGGAGGGGTGGCACTCTACGCGCCAGTGAGCCGCGCCGCCGTACATAAGCGCCTGAAGGAAGGGCGCATGACGGCGTTTTGTTACCACGTCAAACGGACGCGGAAAGGCTTCTTCGGCTAGGTTCAAGAGGTTCGGGAGACCCCTTACGTCTACATCCCGAGTGAAGAGGCCAAGATCTGGGGCGCCGAACTCCGGGAGCGTGCGTTGCGACTGGGTGGAATCAGCCGGGAGGAGTTGGAAGGTTCCAAGCCGGATTGGCATGGGGACTTCTGGGAGTGGCGAAAGCGGAAAACCAGCAAACGCACGTGAGGAGCCCATGCACCGCGACTCGACTCCTTCTTATTCAGCCCAGGGACTTCTCCGCAAGCGAGAGGTGGCCCGATTGTTGGCCGTCTCAGAACGGGCTGTAGAACGGTTGGTCGCGTCGGGGCGTTTAGCGCGGGTGAGAATTCTGGGAGCCGTTCGATTTCGATGGGCAGACGTGGAAGCCATTATCACAAAGGGAGTTGTATGATCCTACAAGTTGAGAAGCGACGGTTTCGGCGAAAGGGGAAGCTCCGGGAGACACGGTCGTATTACCTGCGCTATCGGTTGGACGAGATGCCGACGGACCGCTGGCGGTCGTTGCACTGCACCGACAAGCAAGCAGCCGACAAACTCGCCCGGGACTTCCTGGAACAACTCCAGCGGGAGAGGGCGGGCATTCTCGAACCCAAGCTGGTGCGCGATTCCGCGAAGACTCCGCTAAAGCAACATTTTGAGTGCTACCTGGCGGATATGGCGGGCCGTGGCCGAGACGGTCGGGACGGACGGGGAGCGTTTCTGCTGTCCAGCCGAGTAGAAAAGCTGCTCGCGGAGTGTGGGTGGAAGGTCTCGGCGGATATCACCGCCGACAGCTTCGTTGCCTGGCGGGCCAGGAACGACCTCGCCCCCAAGACTGCCAACCATTACCTCCAAGCGGTTCGAGGTTGGCTGAGCTGGATGGTCGAGGTGGGCCGCATCAAGGCGAACCCCCTCCGAAGCGTTCGCAAGGCGGAAGAACGGGGCGGCAAGGTCCGGGTGCGTCGCGCGTTCTCCGATGACGAACTTCGCAGGCTCGTCGAAGGGTCGGGGCCGCGAGGAATCATCTACTTCACAGCAGCTCGGACTGGCCTCCGATCCGATGAACTCCGGCAATTGACCTGGGGCGACGTCACTTTGGACGGCGCAGCCCCGCGATTCCTCGTCCGCGAACACGTCGCCAAAAGTCGACGGGAAGAGTCGGTTCCACTGGTGTCCGAAGTCGTCGACGCGCTGCGGGCGTATCAGCCCCCGCACCCATCCCCGGCCGATCCCGTCTTCCCGAGCGGCATTCCTCGGGCGTCACGCGTCAAGGTCGATTGCGAGCGCAACGGCATCGCCTACCGGGACGCCAGCGGGCGCTACGCCGATTTCCATTCGCTCCGGTACACCTTCGCCACCTTTCTGGCGCGAAACGGGGTCAGTCCGCGACTGACGATGAAGCTGATGCGGCACCGGGACCCGGCCACGACGGCGAAGGTCTACACCGACGACACCCTTCTCATGGCGGAACAAGTGGTGAAGGGTCTGCCGGCGCTGGGGGGGTGTACACACGGGTACGCACAGATTTCAGTCGGAACGGGGCAAAACCTGTCGGTTCCTGTCGCTCCGATGCCGAGGGCTGGGGACACGGAAAACCCCGGAATAATTGGGGAATCCATGAAATCTGGGGCCTTCCCCATGAACTCTGCGAAGAAAAGAAATTGGAGCGAGCGAAGGGATTCGAACCCTCGACATTCACCTTGGCAAGGTGACGCTCTACCAGGCTGAGCTACGCTCGCTCCCGTGCCGTGAGGCGGGAAGAAAATGGGACATCGCTGTGACGAATGCAAGGCCCCATTTTTTTCTTCATCGTCCCAGGTCTTCCAACAACTGCTCCAATTCCATCTGCGGACCGTCGTGGTGCTGGTCGATGGCTAACTGCATCGCCTTCTCAAAGGCCGCCCGGGCCGCCGCCACATCGCCTAGCGATTGATGGCATTTCCCGATCAGGATCTGCACCACCATCCAGTCCGGCTTTTTCGCCAGGGCCTGGTCCAAATGGCCCAGCGCGTCGGCGAAACGGCCCGCATCGAACAACGCCTTGCCCAGGCTGAAGCGGGCAAGATCATGATGCGGCTGAGTGGCCAGCAGCTTTTCCCAACGTTGAATGGCCTCGGACATGGCGGGTGGTCGATGTCGCTTCAGGCGGGTCGAACCAGAAGTTCTTCCACGACCGCGCGCGGCGGCAGGTTGAGCACGAACAGCACGCAGGACGCGACATCCTCCGCCTGCAGCATGCGCGCGCGCGCTTCGGGTCCGGGAGGCGCCGGGCGCTTGTCCAACAACGGGGTGTCGATGTCGCCAGGAAGCAGTGCACAGGCCCGGATGCCGCGCGGACGTTCCTCGGCGTTGATGGCCTGGGTCAGGCCGAGCAATCCGAACTTGCTCGCCGAATAGGCGGGCCCTGCCTTCGGGCTGGCCTGGCGCGCGGCGTCGGAAATCACATTCACGATCGTGCCGCTGCCCCGGGTCCGCATCGACGGCAGAAACGCCTGCACACACCAGTAGGCGCCGTCCAGGTTCGTTCCCACGAGATGCCGGTAATTCGCGGGGGAAAGAACCTCGAGACTGCGTTCCGGGGTGTTGGTTCCGGCGGCGTTGATCAGGGCATCGACCTGACCGAACGCACGCAGGATTTCCTGGCCCACCCGCGCCACCTGGGCTTCGTCGCTGATGTCGCACGGGCACGTCAGGTGGGGTGCCCCGGTCGGGAACGGCGACAGAAGCGCTGCCGTCGAGGCCAAGGCTTCCGGCCGGCGCCCGATCAGGGCCACCCGCCATCCCTCACGAGAGAGAGCGATGGCGGTGGCACGGCCGACACCGGAACCGGCTCCGGTGATTACCGCGTTTCGAGTGGGTGCAGGCGAACTCATGGGCGATGGAAGGAGGAGCGCGTGGCGCTATTTCGCAGGTGCCGGAGCCGCGGCTGGCGGAGCCGGCGGAGTAGCCGGCGGCGCGTTGGTCTCTTTGGGAATGCCGATGAATTCGGTGAGGGAAACCTTCGGCGCTTTGTCGGGATCTGTTCCCATGGCTCCTTTGGACCACTTCCAGATGAAGCCGTAGGAATTCAGAAGGCTGTACACGAACCCGATCGCGATGGCGAAGGCCACCAGCTTCGGCCAGACCACCGGCGGCTCCGCGAACTTGTCGTCCACGGCCGGCAATGTCCCAGCCGGCAGCTTGGCCATGGAGGTCAGGGAACGTCCCAGCGACACCGGAACGCGGACGCGGCCGTTCACGGCCCAGCCACCGGCGTCCAGGATGGGACCCAGGTTGCGTTGGCGGAGCTTGAGCCACGCAATGAGCATGGAAGGTCCCGAAACCACGAAGAGCAAACCAATGAGGGCGAGGACCAACTGCCAGAACGGCAGACCGATCAGGCCGGTCAACTTAGCGCCCACCGTGGCGATGGCGGTGCCGATGGCGCCGAAGGCCACGCCCAAGGCGGCGACCGTGCCGACGTCGATCTTCTTGGCTTCAGCGGGCTTGGCCTTGTCGACGTTGGCGGTGGCGGTGGCGGCGCTCGCCAGTTTGGCATCGGCGGCGGCCTCGGCGGCGGCGGCGCGCTTGGCCACCTGTTCCTCCACGGCGCGGATCAACTTCTTGTAAGGCGCCCAAAACGCCTGGCGGATGCTGATCGGGTTCTCGATGACCTTGGTGATGGTGGCATCCCAGTCGCGCCCCTTGCGGTCGTAGAAGAGACCGTTGCGTCCGACCATCAGGTTGTCGCTGTCGCCGTCGGTGAAGGCCACCGCGATGGTCATCTTCTCACCGGTGGGCCGCGAACAATCGCAGTAGGCGAGGTAGGTTTTGGCCAGACCGGCCAAGGCGGCGTGTTTGCCGGGGTCATCGACCCGGACGCAGAGTTCGCAAGCCCGCCCGTCGAGGTAGAGCGTGCCGACCTGGAAGCTGGCGGTGTACTCCGGATCGTAGAAGTCCGAGAAACTGACGAAGTTGTTCAGCAGACGATGGAGGTCCCGATAGTACCGGATGAGCCGTTCCACACTGTCGATGGCATTGGATTCGGCCTCCAGAGCCTTGTCCTGGGCGATCAGCTTGTTGATTTCCGTCTGGGCCGGGGTGGCGAGAATGGCGCGAATCCGCGCCAAACCGAGGGTCTCGACGGTTCCCGTCGGTTTAGCCGAACTCCAAGCCTCGAAGGGCAGGAGGCGCCCTTTCAGGTCCAGCCATTCGGCTTCGGTGAGGACCGTTTTGTCCTTGCCCAGAATCGGACCGATCGCGGCGGCATTGAGTGCGGCGACTTCGGCGGCCCAGGCGGGGTTAATGCCTTCTTTCAAGGGCAGCGGGCGCCCTGCCTCGACACGCGACAACGGGAATCCGGCAACCTCCTGCGCCGTGATCTTCATGTCATGCGAGGCGACGGCCAGGTACTCCTCCTCCTTGCGGTTGAGGGCACCCAGGGCTCGCGGGTCAAAGGCCGCCAATCGGCACCGGCCAAAGTAATCGTCCACCTTGACCCGGATCGCCTTCAGCGCGTTCACTGCGTCGCCGGTGGCGGCGCCCAACGGGAGAATGGTCGCGGCGTCGGTCTCGGACTTCTTCGACCACTCCTCGAAAGCCTTCAGTTCGGTGAAAAACGCATCGGCTTTGGCCTGGGTGATTCCCGGCTTTCCGCTGCGGTCGGTCTCACTGCCCATCGTTCCCAGGATGTCCTCAATGACCTTCTGCAGGGCGGGATCGGTCGCCGCATCGGCCGGAAGGATGCCGTCGCCATTAAACTTCGTCTGAACGAAAATCTTGGCGGTGTCACCAACGTCGGCGAGCGAGATGCCGGAAGCGTCGGCTCGGCCGAGGTTTTTCAGGATCTGCCGGGCGGAAGCGAGGATTGCCTTACCGGAGGGTGATTGGTCGTTGATCTGATCCAGCGGAAGGGTGTCGCTGCCGCTCTTCAAGGCCGCCATGTCCTTGAGGTGATCCTCGGCCCATTGGACGGCCGCGATGACTTCCGGGGCACGAACCCGGCCATCCTTGTCGTGATCGATCAGTCCAAGGGTGCGCTCGTCGAATTCAATGCCTTTGACGGGACAAGAAAGAGCGACCCAAAGCTTCTGGTCGAGATTCTCCAGTTCGCGGAAATCGGCGGCGGAGTCAAAGCGGACCTGGTCAAGACCACCGGCGCGAAAAAAACGCCACCGGTGGGAGGATGTTGTTTGGCTCATGTGCTATTCGGGAGGGTTGGGTGCCATCGCCCACCGAACGACTGGTCTTACGAACTCGACGACTTGGGGGCGACGGCGCGGAAAAGCTAAGGTGTTCCCCTACGTTGGCAATGAGATACAAGCCGCCAGGGATCCCGTTTGCGGCCGGGATGGCTTGTGCCAGTCTGCGCCCATGACGCCGTTGCCGCTGCGGGAATTCCATCAAAGCCTTGGGAGCTCGTTCCTGGATCTGAACGGGTTCGAGGCGGTGAAGGACTATGGCGATGCCTCAGCGGAACACCGGGCGTTGACCGGGGCCTGCGGCTGGCTGGACCTCTCGTTTCGAAACCGACTGGTCCTGCTGGGGGCCGACCGCCAGAAACTGCTCAACGGCCAGGTCACCAACAACATCAAGGACCTCCAACCCGGCACGGGCTGTTATGCCGCCATGGTGAACGCCAAAGCCAAAATGGTGGCAGACCTGCATGTGCATGCCCTTGCGGACGAACTTCTTCTGGATCTGGAACCCGGAACCGGCGCGCCCATCACTGAGCGGTTGAACAAGTTCATCGTGGCGGATGACGTGCAGATCGTGGATGCCGCTCCTCATTATGGTTTGCTGAGCCTGCAGGGACCGCGAGCCCTGCGCGCCATCGAAGCTCTAGGCCTCTTCCCCACCGTCCCGTCCGAGGCCTACCGATCGGTGAAGGTCGACGACCCGACCCTGGGCACCCTGTACCTGATGAACCTGCCCCGGCTTGGCTCGAAGGGGTTCGATGTCTATGTGCCGACCGCATCCCTGGGCGCGGTGGCCGACAAGATGTTGGCAGCGGCTCGGGATCAGGGAGGCCGCGCTGCAGGCTGGTCCGCCCTGGAAGTGGCACGGATCGAAGCGGGCATCCCTCGGTATGGACAGGACATGGATGACACGATTCTTCCACCCGAGGCAGGATTGGCGGATCGGGCGATCAGCTACACCAAGGGCTGTTACAGCGGCCAGGAGGTCATCGCGCGCATCCGAACCTACGGTCAGGTCTCGAAGGCCCTGCGGGGCTTGGTGCTTTCGGGCGTGACAGGAGATCTGCCAACGGCCCGAACCAAGCTCTTCAAGGACGGCAAGGATGTGGGATTCCTGACCAGCATCGCCCGTTCGCCGCTTCGGGGAGAAGTGATTGCGCTGGGCTACGTTCGGCGGGAATGCAACGCCCCCGGGGTCAAGCTGCAGGTGGGTTCGGCGGAGTCCATCCAGGGTGCGGTCGTGGTTCCCTTGCCGTTCGTGGGCGGGGAAATGGCCACCGCTTAGGCCTTGTGGCACAAGCAAGTGCAGAGGGTGCTTGCCCCGGATCGCGGGCGGCCGAGTCGTTTGTGCCTCACGTTGGGCTTGCCACAAGTTCGGCCATCCCGCAGTTTCGCCGCTCTATTCTTGGTCATCATGACGCAAGTCCTTGTTTCGTCAGTCATTTTGGGCTTCGCCCCACCGGCCGCGCCAGGCACTCAAAGTACGGCGCCGGCCTGGGTGCAGCTCGTGCCATTCGTCCTCCTCCTGGTGGTGATGTACCTCATGGTCATCATGCCCCAGCAAAAGAAGGCGAAACAACACGCCGCCCTGCTCAAGGCGCTCAAGCCCGGTGACAAAGTCGTCACCACCTCCGGCATTGTGGGGGTGGTCGTCGGCATTCGAGACCACTTCGTCACCATCCGTTCCGAGGATACCAAGCTCGAACTGCTCAAGAGCGCCATCCAGGAAGTGACCGAGCGCAAGCCCTGATCCCGATCCCACCGTCCCGCCGCATGAAGAATCCGTTTCCCTGGCTGATCGCCGTTGTCGTGGTCATCCTTTGGTCCGCGTACGAATTGTATCCCCCGACCGGTCGACCCCTCCTCGCCCAGGTGGAACGGGACGCCGAAAACACCCAGGACCCCATTTTCCGGGAAATCCTGACCAAGGCGCGGGAAGCGGAGGCGAAAGGAGCCAACCCTTTCAACAGCTTCCTCTCCGCGGCCGGCACCAACAGTCTGGAACGCTTCTTCCCGCGCGTTGAGATCCCCGCCGGCAAGGAGACGAACCGCACCATTCTCAACCACGTCCAGCGCGCCGCCCTCGGCCAGCTCAAGCTCGGTCTCGATCTCCAGGGCGGTATGTCCTTCCTGGTCCAGATGAAGACCAACGAATTCAAGGACAGCGACGCTCTCGAACGCGCCCTCGATCAGGCCGTGGAAATCCTCCGTCGCCGCGTCGACAAGTACGGCGTCGCCGAACCCACGATTCAGAAGTCCGGCACCGACCGCATCGAAATCCAGATGCCCGGCCTCACGGACGCCGAGAAGACTGAGGTCAAACAACAGATTGAACGCGCCGCCTTCCTCGAATTCCGGATGGTTCACCCCGAGAACGCGCGCCTTCTGGAAGAGGGCCTGATTCCCGCCGGCTACGAGATCCTGACCGAAGTTCAGAAGAACCGCGACGGTTCCACCTCTTCCACGCCACTTCTGGTGAAGAAGAAGCCCGAGGACGGGCTGACCGGCAAATACATCACCCGCGCGGATGCCATCCCCGACCCGATGACCGGGGAACCCAAGATCGAGTTCGAGTTCAACGGCGATGGCGCACGCATCTTCTCCGACATCACCCGGCGCTGGAGCCCGCGTGAAGGCGGTCCCGGAGGCACCCAATACTTCCGAATGGGCATCGTGCTGGACGGTGTTCTGTACTCCGCCCCGCGCATCCTGGGCGAAATCCCCGGCGGACGCGGCGTCATCACCGGCAATTTCGATATTCAGGAGGCCTTCGAATTGGCGAATGTGCTCATGAATCCGTTGGAGGCGTCGGTGTCCATCATCGAGGAAAACTCCGTCGCTGCCACCCTGGGTGCCGATTCCATCGCCAGCGGCGTTCGGGCCACCCTGATCGGCACCGCCTTGGTTGTGGTGTTCATGTTGGTCTACTACATGGTCGGCGGCGTCGTCGCCAACGTGGCCTTGCTCCTGAACATTTTCATCCTGCTGGGGGTGATGTGCTCGATTGATTCCACCCTCACCCTGCCCGGCATCGCCGGCATCGTGCTGACCGCCGGCATGGCGGTCGACGCCAACGTCCTCATCTTCGAACGTATTCGTGAGGAACTCGCCGCCGGCAAGTCCCTGCGCGGGGCGCTGAACGCAGGTTACGGCAAGGTTTTCTGGACGATCTTCGACTCCAACCTCACCACGCTGATCTCCGCGGTTATCATGATCTGGCTCGGGACTGGTCCGGTGAAAGGCTTCGGCGTCACCCTGGCGATCGGTCTTTGCGTCAGCATGTTCACCGCCCTGGTGGTCACCCGGCTCATCTTCGACTACCTCATCGGCCGCGGCATCCTGACGGAATTCAAGATGATGTCGCTGATCAAACCCACGCAGATCGACTTCATGAAGCTGGCCAAGCCGGCGTTCGCCCTGTCCTGGATCCTGATCCTCATCGGAATGGGCTACGGGATCTACCGCGGCAAGGACGTGCTCGGAGTGGATTTCGCCGGCGGTGACTCCATCACCTTCAGCTACCAGCAAAAGGTGTCCGTCGCCGAAGTCCGCGATGTGCTCGCCAAACAGGGCATCACGGACGCCCAGATCGTTCCCAAGTCCAGTCCCGGCGGCGGTTTGCCCACGATCCAGGTCATTGTGCCGTTCAGCGAGGACGGCAAACTCGGCGCACAGGTGCAGAAGCTGATCCCGGATTCCTTCCCGAACGCCGGATTGTCGGTGAAGCAAATCGACCGTAAGGGTCCGGCCGTGGGTGACGAGATTCAGCTCTCGGCCTTGAAGTCGCTGCTATTGGCGCTCTTCGGCGTTCTGGTCTACGTCGCCTTCCGCTATGAGTTTTCGTTCTCCATCGGAGCGGTGATCGCGATCATCCACGACGTCTTGATGACCATGGGCTGGTTCTTCCTGACCGACCGTCAGCTCAGCGCACCCATGGTGGCCGCGATCCTCACCATCGTCGGTTTTTCGATCAACGACACCATCGTCATCTTTGACCGTATTCGCGAAGACCTGAAATTGGGCATCAAGGGCAGCTTCCGCGATGTCATGAACCTGGCGATCAACCAGACCCTCAGCCGTACGATCATCACCTCCGGTACGGTTTTCCTGGCTACCCTCTCGCTCTATGTGTTCGGCGGCAGCGTCATCAATGACTTCGCCTTTACCTTCCTGGTCGGCCTCCTGACCGGCACATATTCAACGATCTACATCGCCAGCGCCGTGGTGCTCTGGTGGCACAAGGGCCATCGTCCGGTCATCGGTCCCGTCCAGTCCGGCGCCCCCCAGATCCCACCGCCCGCGCCGGCGAGCGCCTAGTTTTTGTTCTCATGCACGGCCAGATCACCGCGTGGCATTGGGCCGCATTCCTGATTGCGGTGGTGGTCTTGCTGGCCTTGGACCTCGGCGTATTTCACCGGAAAGCGCGCGAGGTTCGGCTGAGGGAAGCGATTGGTTGGACCACATTCTGGGTCCTGCTCGCCCTCAGTTTTGGGCTTTGGATCTACCGGACCAAAACGAGGGAGGATGGACTCCAGTTCCTCACCGGCTATTTGATCGAATTGTCGTTGTCCATGGACAACGTGTTCGTCATCGCCCTGATCTTCTCCTACTTCGGCGTCCCTCTGCGCTTCCAGCACCGGGTGCTGTTCTGGGGCATCATGGGGGCGATCATCATGCGCGGCGTCATGATCGGAGCCGGGGCCGCTCTCATCAAACAGTTCCACTGGCTGCTCTACGTGCTCGGCGCGTTCCTTGTCATTACCGGTGTCCGCATGCTGTTCGGGGGTGAAAACAAGGTGGACCCCGATCGGAATCCCGTGCTCCGACTCGCCCGTAGGTTCTTCCCCATCAGCAAACAGTTCGACGGCCAAAAGTTCATCACCTCGGTGAACGGTCGGCAGATGCTCACCCCCATGGCCCTGGTGTTGATCATGGTGGAAACCACCGACCTCGTGTTTGCCTTGGATTCCATTCCCGCCATCTTCGCCATCACCCAGGATTCCTTCATCGTCTTCACCTCGAACGTCTTCGCCATCCTCGGGCTCCGGTCCCTGTACTTTGCCCTGGCCGGCGCCATCGCCTATTTCCGCTACCTCAAGATCGGCCTCTCGCTGGTGCTCGTCTTTATCGGCGTCAAGATGCTCCTCGGCATCTGGCAACTCAAAATCGATATCGGCTGGGCATTGGGAACCGTCGGGTCAATCCTCGCCCTCAGCGTGATCGCCTCCTTGATCGCCAGCTGGAGGGACAAGGACTCCCAGGCGCCATCCGCCTGAGACCCGACCAACATGAAGTACCGATGGCTCCTCGCCCCGCACCGCCCGGATGAGGCTCTCCGCCTATCGCGCGAAGGCGGTATCTCCCCCCTCCTCGCCCAATGCCTCATCAATCGGGACTTCACCACCCCTGAGGCCATTGCCGGTTTTCTGAATCCCCGCCTCAAGGACCTGGCTGACCCATTCCTGCTCCCCAACATGGGGACCGCGGTGGACCGCCTGTTCCGGGCCCGATCCCAAGGGGAGGCCCTGGTCATTTACGGCGACTACGACGTCGACGGCGTCACATCCACCGCCCTCCTGATCGAATTCCTGGAACGCCTCGGTTGGCAGGTCTCGCATTTCCTTCCCCATCGCATGGACGAGGGCTACGGCCTGAGCCCTGAGGGGGTCGAGAACTGCCTGAACCAGCATCCTGTCTCACTGATTCTGGCAGTCGATTGCGGCTCCACCGCCGTCGAACCTATCGCCAAGCTACGCAACCGGGGCGTGGATGTCATCGTTCTGGACCATCACCAGATCGCCTCCCCCCCGCCGGACGCCACTGCCCTGGTCAACCCGCGGGTCGGTGGCGAAGGCACGTGTGGCATGGAGCTGTGCTCCGCCGGCCTGGCCTTCAAGCTCGCCCACGCCATTCTCAAGCGCGGACGCGAGCTCGGCATCCAGGCCGCCATCGATTTTGACCTGAAACTCCTCCTGGACCTCGTCGCTTTGGGCACCATCGCCGACCTGGTTCCTCTCCGCCGCGAGAACCGCATCCTGGTCCGGGCCGGTTTGGATCGACTGAACCAGACCCAGCGCCCAGGCCTCCAGGCGCTCTGCGAGATCGCCCAAATCACTTCCACCATCGGCGGCTACGAAGTGGGCTTTCTCCTGGCCCCCCGTCTCAATGCCGCCGGTCGGCTTGAGGATGCCTGTGAGGCGCTCGACCTTCTCCTCGCCGACGATTATCCGCGCGCCGCTGGCATCGCACGCAGCCTCGATGCCCGGAATCGGCAACGGCAGCAGATCGAAAAAGCCATCGCCGACGAGGTCATCAGCGCTCTGGACGCACGGTTTAATCCGCAGACCGACTTCGTCATCGTGGAAGGCCAAATGCCCTGGCACATCGGGGTGGTGGGCATCGTCGCTTCACGGGTTCTCCAGCGGTTTTACCGCCCGACCATCATCGTCGGGGGTGACGGCGAGGCGTGCCGCGGTTCGGGACGCAGCATCGAAGGCTTCGACCTCGCCAATGCCCTGAGGCATTGCGACGGCCTGCTGTTGCGGCACGGGGGCCACGCCATGGCGGCCGGCTTGAGCGTCAATCCGGGCAACCTGGACGCGCTCCGGGCCCGGCTCAACGAGCTTGCCCGAACCACGCTGCGGCCCGAACAACTCCACCCGCCGCTTCGCCTCGACTGCCACGCCGGTCTCGCCGAACTCACCGAGGAGCAGATCGTCGAACTCGACCTCCTCCGCCCCACCGGGCAGGGCAATCCCCCCGTTCAAATCATCGTCCCCAACCTGGCGCATGATCGCCCCCCGCAGAAAGTCGGACGCGACCGCCAGCACGCCAAATTCTGGGTCACCGACGGACGGGTAACCCGCGAAGCGATCTGGTATGCCTACGGCGATCGCCCCGTTCCGACAGGCCGCTTCGATCTGGCATGCGTTCCGCACGTCCATGAGTTCAACGGCCGGCGCAGCGTCCAAATGAAGGTGCTCGACTGGCGGCCCGCTCAGGCATTGTGAACAACCTGTGGCGGCCTGCCTTGCTCCGTCTCCTGCCGACGGGGAGACTGACGGCATGTCCCACGCGGACTTCGTTCACCTTCACCTGCATACTGAGTATTCGCTCCTGGACGGCGCCTGCCGGCTGGACCGCCTGATGGAACGGGCGGCGGAACTGAAGTTCCCCGCCCTGGCGATCACGGACCATGGCGTCCTCTACGGAGCGATTGATTTCTACAAGGCCGCGAAGAAGGCCGGCATCAAGCCCATCATCGGCTGTGAAGTCTACGTCGCGCCGGGAAGCCGCCTGGACAAGGAGAAGAAGAATTCCGGCAGCGGGCGCGATGTCTACCATCACCTGCTACTCCTGGCCCGGGATCTCGCCGGGTACCGCAACCTGATCCAATTGGTCACGGCGGCGCACCTGGACGGCTTCTACTACAAGCCGCGCATCGACAAGGAACTGCTCGCCCAGCATTCCGAGGGTCTGATCGGCCTCTCCGGCTGCCTCGCCAGCGAGATTCCTTCGCTCATCCTCGCCGGCCAACTCGACCAGGCCAGGGATCGGATTGACTGGTTCAAACAGACCCTGGGGCCCGAAAACTTCCACCTCGAACTGCAAAACCACGGCATCCCGGAACAGCAGACCGTCAACCGACACCTCATTCCCTGGGCCCGCGAGTTCAACCTCAAGCTCGTCGCCACCAACGATGTCCATTACGTCCGCCGCGAACACTGGCAGGCCCATGACCTCCTGATCTGCATCGGCACCCAGGCGCACCGCGACGACACCAAGCGGATGCGGTATCAGCCGGAACAATTCTTCCTTCGCTCGGCCGAGGAAATGAAGGCCCTGTTCCACGAAGTCCCCGAAGCCGTGACCAACACCCGGCTCGTGGCCGAGCAGTGCAATCTCCAGATCGAATTCGGCCGACTCCATTATCCGGTCTTCACGCCCCCGGAATCCTTCACCCGCGAGGGTTACCTGCGCGTCCTGCTCGCCGAAGGTCTGCACCGCCGATACGGCCTCCACGTGCGCGTTCAGGGCGACGAGTTCATTGTCGACAAAATCGATGACCCGTCGTTGCTGCCATTGCCTCCCGGCCCCGAGAACGCCACGGCCACCCCGCCCGGCGGGAGTGACGCTTCCCCAGATTCCCCAGCCGCCGCAGGCAGCCGCGTGGATGCCGCCCTCAAGGCGATCTTCGACCGGCTCCGGCTGGAGTTTGGCGTCATCGAGAAAACCGGCTTCGTCAGTTACTTCCTGATCGTGGCGGATTTCGTGCGGCATGGACGCAGCATGGGCATCAGTTGCGTGGCGCGCGGTTCCGCCGCCGGCTCCCTCGTCACGTACCTGCTCGAGATCGCCAACGTCGACCCCATCCGCTACGGCCTGCTGTTCGAACGGTTCCTGAACCCCGAGCGCGTCAACCCTCCCGACATCGACATCGATTTCGCCGACGATCGACGCGCCGACGTCATCCAGTACGTCCGCGAAAAATACGGCGACCAATGCGTCGCCCAGATCATCACCTTTGGCACCATGGGCTCCAAGTCGGTGATCCGCGACGTCGGACGCGCCATGGGCTTGAGCTACAGCGATTGCGATCGCCTCGCCAAAATGATCCCGCCGGGATTGGGCGTGACCCTCGAGGACGCGCTCTCCAAGTCGCCCGACTTCAAGAACGCCTTCGAAAACGAATCACCCACCCGGGAACTCGTCGAGAACGCCCTGGTCCTGGAGGACCTGACTCGCAACGCCTCCGTTCACGCCGCCGGCGTCGTGATTGGAGACCAACCGCTCGTCCACCTGCTCCCCCTGAAGCGGGACGACAAGGAAGGGTCCATCGTCACCCAGTACGCCATGGGACCGGTGGGTGAGCTTGGCCTCCTGAAGATGGACTTCCTGGGGCTCAAAACCCTCACCGTCATTCGCAACACCTGCGACATGGTGCGCAAAACCCGGGGAATCGACGTGGACGTCGAACGCATCCCCCTCAACGACGCGCGCACCTACGAACTGCTCAATCGCGCCCAGACCCTCGGCGTGTTCCAGCTGGAATCCGGCGGCATGCGGGAGTTGTGCCGCAAGTTCCAGATCGCCTCCGTCGAACACATCACCGCTCTCGTCGCACTGTATCGTCCAGGTCCCATGGACCTGATTCCTGACTTCATCGAACGCCGGCACGGCCGCGCTTCCGTGGAATACGTCCACCCGCTGCTCGAAGGCATCAGCCAGGAAACATACGGCGTTCTGATTTACCAGGAGCAGGTCATGCAGGCTGCCCAGATCCTCTCCGGCTACACTCTGGGCGGCGCCGATCTGCTCCGCCGCGCCATGGGCAAAAAGAACCTGGAGGAAATGGCCAAGCAACGCGCCAACTTCGTCCAGGGCGCCGCCCGGTTGAACGAAATCCCCGCGGCCCAGGCCAACCAGATCTTCGATATTCTGGAGAAGTTCGCCGGCTACGGGTTCAACAAATCCCACGCCGCCGCCTACGCCCTCGTCGCCTACCAGACCGCCTACCTCAAGGCCAATTACCCCGTCGAATTCTTCTGCGCCATGATGACCAACGACATGGCCGATACCGAGAAACTCGCGGAATACATCGCCGAAGCCCGGACTCTCGACATCCCCATCCTCCCGCCCGACCTCAACCGCTCCGACGTGTTCTTCGCCCCGGAACAAACCATCCCTTCGAACCCGAATGACCCACCGACCAGCGCCATCCGTTTTGGCCTGGCCGCCATCAAGGGCGTCGGAGAGATCGCGGTTCAGTCCATCTTGGAGGCTCGTCGGACCACCGGCCTCTTCGAATCCCTGCCGGACCTTTGCGAGCGCGTCGACACACGGGTCGTCAACCGCAAGGTCCTGGAGGCCTTCATCCGATGCGGCGCCTCCGATACCCTGGGCGGCACACGTGCCTGGCTCTTCAGCCAGATCGACAAGTCCCTCAGCCGTGGTCAGGAAGCAGCCCAGGACCGGAGCCGTGGCCAATCCTCCCTCTTCGAAATCCTGGAGGCCCACCAGCCAACCAAGGCCGAACCGCCACCCGACGTGCCCGATTGGCCACTCGTCGAACGCCTCACCGCCGAGAAGGAGTTGCTCGGATTCTACGTCACCGGACACCCGCTCGACCCTTACCGCTGCATTCTGGAGACCTATTCGCTCACCGACACCAGCCGACTGGCCACGGTGACCGGCCGAACCATCACCCGCCTCGGCGGCATTCTCTCCGCGGTGCAGCAGGGTTTTTCCAAAAAATCGGGAAAACCCTACGCCATCCTCACCCTCGAAGATCTGCATGGCTCCGCCCAACTGCTTTGCATGAACGAGGCCTACGACAAACACCGCGACCTCTTCGTCTCCGGCAAACCGGTCTTCGTCGTCGGCGAGGTGGGAGCCAGCGAGGATCGCCCCAAGATCTTTCCCCTCGAGATCGTGCCTTTGGAGGAGGTTCCCGCGCGATGGACCCTCCAGGTCCATCTGCGCTTCCGAACCGCCACTCACGATGTCGCGAAATTGGCCGCCGCCCGCGAGATCGTCAGCACCCATCCCGGATCCTGCCCACTCTTCCTCTGCTTCCAGCGCCCCGACGGCCGGGTCGCCTTTATGGAGGCCAATGATCGCTACCGGGTCAGGCCTTCCCTGGATCTCCACCGGGACATCGAAGCTCTGCTCGGGCAGGGCTCGTATTACGCCAAGGCCAATGCCGAACTCCCCGAACGCCCCAAGCGCCGTTGGGAATCCGCCGATAACGGCGGGAATTGAGGAGGCTCGCACCGCGAACGACCAGCGACGCCTTCCAACCAAACGCGATCGTCGCGCTTGCGGAATATCCGTCCCCGGGACAACGCTGGCGTCATGGATGTCGTCAATGTCTCGGAGCCCCCGCCGTTCATCACCAAAGACGGGTCCGAGATCCGCGAAATCCTGGCTCACCGCAATTCAGCGATCGGCAATCAAAGCCTTGCTGAAGCCACGGTCCCGGTCGGTGGATCAACCCAGGAGCACTACCACGCCCGAACCGAGGAGATTTACTACATCACCCACGGGTCGGGCCATATCCGGGTCGGCTCCGAAGAACGCGTCGTCGGACCAGGGGACGCCATCGCCATCCCCCCTGGCGTGCCCCACAAACTATGGAACACCGGCCATGATCCGCTCCGACTCCTGTGCTGCTGCGCCCCTGCCTATGAGCATGCGGACACCTTCATGACGGAGTCTGGCCGCCCCTGACTCAGCTGGGGCTGGCCGGTGTCTTCGGCGCGGGCGCCGAAGCGGAACCCTTCTTGGTCGTGGGCTCGGTCTTGTAGTGGGAGTAGTACTGGTTCTGGTAGTAGTAGTACGAGTAGTAGTACGAGTCCCGACCCTCGAAATCGATGTCGTTGAGCAGCACACCAACAATCTGAATCCCGGCGTCCTGAATCCGTTGGACGGACCGGCGGGCGTGTTCACGGCGGATCTTCTTGAACTTCATCACAAAGACCACGCCGTCGGCGCGTGATCCCATCACCAGCGGATCGCTGACGGCGCTGATCGGAGGGCAGTCCAGAACCACTCGATCGTAGCGCTGGCGAAGCTCGGCCAGAAGTTTCTCCACCCGCTGCGTCTCCAGCAGCTCCGAAGGATTGTTCGGAATGGGTCCGCACGCGATCACGTCCAGGTTGGGGACCTCCGACTTGTGGGTAATGTCCTCGATGCGATCGGTATCGCCCTTCAGGTAGGCAGCGAGGCCGACCGGGGCATGAATCTTGAATGCTTTGTGAACGGAAGGACGCCGGAGGTCCGCGTCAACCAACACCGTGCGAAGCCCCGCCTGGGCGGTGACAACGGCAAAATTCGAAGCGCAGAGGGACTTGCCTTCGGAAGGGATGCTGCTGGTGACGCCGAACACGCGCATCTTGTCCGCCCGAGAGGCGAGCGTGATGCTGGCGCGCACCGTTCGAAAACTCTCCGCAGCCGAGGACCTGGGATGCAGGTGGGAGTGGAGGTCGCGTTCGTGGAGCTGTCCGGCCTTGATGTTGGGAACGTACCCAAGGAACGGCAGACCCAGAATCGTTTCGATGTCGTCCTGACTCTTGATGGAGTCGTCGAGATAGCTCACGAAGAAGGCCAACCCGAGGCCCACAGCGAGCCCGCCCATCACTCCGAGAACGAGAATCAACGCCGCCTTGGGCTTCACATGCACTAGGGGCAACGGGGCCGGATCGACGACCCGCATGTTGTTGACCGAATTCTTCGCTGAAACGTCCGTCTCCTGGCTGCGGGCGAGCAGGTTATTGTACAGGAGCTTGGTCTGCTCCGCCTTGCGGGACAGCTCATCGAATTTGATCCGGAGGCGGTTGTGCTCGAGCAGCGCGGTTTGCTTGGCGGAGAGGTTGTTCTCCAACTGCTTTTCCGTCACCGCAGCGAGTCGTGCATCGTTGAGAATGGCCTCGTAACCCTTGCGGCATTCCTCTTCCAGGCTCCGTCGCATGGAGGCGAGGTCTTCGCGGGCCTGAATGACGTCCGGCCACTTGTCCTTGTAGCGAGTCAGCAACCCCTGCAGGAGCGCCTCTTTTTCGGCAATCCGAACCTTCAGCTCACGGATCTCAAGCTTCTGACCAATCTCCGGAATCGTGTCCAAACTGGTCCCCTGCCCCACCAGGCGCTTCATTTCCTCCGAGATCTGCTGTTTGGCTGTCGAGGCCGCACGCGCCCGATCGTACTCCGACTGTGCATGTTGGAGGGACTGATACACAACGTTCTGGCTCGCCTCCAGCGACACCATGTTGTGCTCCTCCTTGTAGCGCTGCAGTTCCTCATCCGCAGACCGAACCTCGGTTTCCTTTTCCACCAGCTCCGTGTCCAGAAACTTGACGGCATCCAATGCCCGCCCGCGGCGGAGGGTCATGTTGTCGTCGACAAAAGTGTAGGCCAGCACGTTGGCAATGTTCGTGGCCAGCTTGGGATCCGGGCTCTCGGCCCGCACTTCCACCAACCGGGTCAGCCGCACCGGAACGATCTGAATTTGATCCCGCAATGCCTCCACGGGATCCGCGGCCTTTTGATATTCCGGACGCTCCACCAACCCGAGATCCGACAGCACCCGACGCAGGAGGGAAGGGCTCTGGAGGTTCCGGTATTGGGTCTGGAGGTAGTCCTGCTCACGTCCGGTGGAGAGCACCAGTTCCTTGGACGAGAACATCCCGTCCATTTCCCGGTTGATCTCGATGATCGCCACCGCCCGGAAAATGCGCTGCGCCTTCAGCAGGTAGAGCGCGGACGCTAGCATGCAGAGGAAGAAACCAATGACGACCAGCCATCGTCGCTCGAGGATGACCTGCCAGTAATGGCGCAGATGGACCTTCGTCTCCGCACTCAAAAGTCCGCCACGCGAGTTTTCCGAGGCTTCCATACGATAATTCGAGCGTTTGCCGACTGTTCAATGTCTTTCCCAACGGCATTCCCGGCCAATCCAGGATGCCACGGGTGCTTCCTCTCCGCCTTCCCGACCTCCGTTCAGATTCGCGATTCCGGAACGAAAATCATGTCTCCGTTCTCGACGTACACCGGCTTCTCCGAGCTCTTCAATTCATCAAGGTTGTAGAGGGTGGGGTCCTTCTTGCCCTCCCGGATGATTTGGATTCCGCTCTGTCGAGCCAGACGTGTCAGACCCCCAGCCGAGGAAATCGCCTCGATGGCCGTCATTTTGCGTTCCGGCGGAATCTCGACGAGGCCGGGCTTGTTCACCTGCCCAAACACGGAAACAATCTTCTTTCGAAAATCGCGCACCTGCACCAACACCTGCGCGTTGACCAGATAGTCCGTCTCCAAAAGCCGTTTCACTTCCTCCTGAATCTCCACCGTCGTCCGCTCGGCCGCCCGTACCGCACCGATGAATGGGTACGAAATCTCGCCACTCGCCGCCACGCGAAACTCCTTGGCACCCAGCTTGGGCTCGTTGGCGACCTCGATAATGAGGATGTCGGTGGGTTGAACTTTGTAGGATTCGCTCACCTGCCCCCTCGCGGCCATGCCTCCCAGGCCAAAGCAAAAGCCCAGCAGCGCAGCGATCAGCCGCCCGGAATCAATAGCCCGCCGTGAGGCGGAGAGAAAAACGTTGGAGATCATAATCAGGTATCCCGATGATGTTATCCGAGTAGTGCCGAAACTCGTAAACCGCCGACGCCACCAACCACGGTTGCCAGCGCCAACTGGCCCGCAACCCGGCTCCCAGAAAATCGTCTTCACGAGCCACGACCGCCTGCGGCGGTCCGGGATCGAAGAAGTCCCCCTGGTAGTCGTTGAATTGGTAGTAGATATCCGCCGCAGCAGTCCACTTGCCTTGCGTCCCAAATTCCTGAACCACCGACGCCGTGGGACGGTGGGCCGTGAACGGAATGGCACGCGCTTCCCGCGAGATCTGAATGAAGTGGCGATAGCCCGCAGACACCGTGGTTTTCGCCCGCGCCAGCCACTTCAACTGGAAGTCCGCCACCCAACCGTCGGGAATTTCCGAATCGTCGGAGTAATTCCGCATCTCATAGCCCCCCGAAATGGTGCCAGTCAGCTTCGGTGTGAACTCCCCCTCAGCCCCGAAGGCAAACGAGAAGGTGTCCACATCCGGGGCCTTCGGGGCCCGGGAATTGTTCGCCCCCAGGAAGCTCTGGCCGAAGGTGAACTCTGGAAAGATGACGATCTTCTGGGAGGGCAGATAGCCCAACCGGGCTCCCACGTTGTAGCCGGCATAGTCGTAGATGTGGGCGGTCCCCAAATCTCCCTCATCGTAGTCGACCATCTCAAACCCAAGCTTCCCGCCCAGAATCATCTTCGGCGAGATCTCGTAGTCCGCCCTCCAGTTGTCCGTCAGCGAAACCAGCCCGACACGCTTCTGAATGTAACTGAAGCCTCCACCCAGGAGATTGCGGGTGATCGCGGCATTGTCGGTCCCCTGGATCGTCCAACGCGCCAACCGAATGCGACTCTGGTGGGTCAGCAGATGGCCCAGATTGTTCAGGTCATCCCGATTCGCGTAAAAAGACGCATCCAGAGTGTAACGGAGCGAGACATAATTGTCCGTCTTTTGGCCGTAAACCGCCGCAAAGCCCGGGCGCAACGTGAGAATGAAATCATCGACCTCATCCGTCTCACTGTAGAAGACGTTGCTGTCGTAGGTCTCGCCTACCTCCAATTGCGGGCGGAGCGAGACCGCGCCAACTGAATACACGAGGTACTTCTCGGCATCCCATTCCGCGTGACAGACGTTCCCAAGGAGGGCAACCGCCCCGGGAATCATCCAGATCTTCGGAAACGAATGACGTTGATTCACGTGATGCTGAAGAAGTTCCGACGTTGCTACCTCCCCTGAAACCGTCTTGTCGGTCATTCCAAAAGAAATGTGGCCAAACCGATCCACAGAGAAAACAAAAAACGCGGGCAATATGCCCGCGTTTTTCCTTAAAAGAATGACTTATGGACGATCACTCAACAGTGATCAGCCCCGAGCCACGCGGCGCCGGGCAAGGAGAGCGAGCGCTCCAACGCCGAGAACCGTCATCGTACCAGGCTCAGGAACGGCGATCAGGGTTGCTCCAAAGCTGGAACCAGCTCCCGGAGGAAGTCCGGAGACTTGCTGGAGTTCCCAACCTTCGGTGGTGAAGTGCCAGAAATCGTTGAAGCTCGATCCAACCGTCGGCGGATCATAGAGCTTGAGACTGAATGTCTCGCCGTCCGCCAGGCCGTCGACCTTGACGGTCCACGTGAAGCTGCTCGGCAGCTGGATATTGAGGCCCACCAGATCCACGATCGACACCGGATAATTTCCGTTGATCAGATCGAATTGAGTGCTCTCAAACAGCAGCGCACCCGGTGCAGCCGAACTGGTTCCTTCCAGCGGGATGCCGTCATTCCGATAGAACCGGACACGGCCCTTCTCATTGCCCGAGAGATTCTCAGCGAAATACTCAAAGGTGAAGGAATGAGCCGTCCAACCCGGACCGATCGTGATTTCGTCACCCACTTCCCTCTGGGTCGAAAAGAAAGCGTTCAGGGGGGTGGTCGAGTTATCATAGACCACCACTTGTGCCGAGGCAGAGGCCGCCACCAAGCTCGCGAGAGCAGCACCTTTAACCCACGAGGCGTGCATGTTCATGTTCATTAAATTCACAATCCGTTTTGGGTTCTCAGAAAAACGTCTGACTGTTTTCTCCCAACTGCTGAGCCTTTGGTAACCGGCACACCAACTTCAGTCAAAGGTTTTTTTCCCATAACTCCCTTTCTCCGTTTTAGAAAGCACTAAAAAATCCACGTACAGCACCACGCCACCCCGGTCAGCCAGCAGTCCTCGCTCTCCAACGTCGCACTCTCGCCCCCACCTCCCCCATCACCGCCCGACACGGCTTCACACCTTTCCACCACAAAAAGCCCAGATAAAAGGCCGCTCCCACCGTCGCCGGCCCAAAAACCGCCACCAACCGCTCCAACAGCCCTTCCACCCCCTGCCATTGCTGCCAAATCTCGCTAAGCGCCCACACCAACCCAGCCGTCACCAAAGCCGCCCCCCCGATCCAGGGCGCGTCCCGGAACACCGGTCCAAAGTCCAACTTGGGAAATTTCTTCCGCAGGGCATATCCCAGGAGCAACACATTCAACGTGGAGGTCAGCGTGTTGGCCAATGCCAACCCCGATTCCCTCATCGCCAGCACGAAGAGCATGGACAACACCAGGTTCACCCCGAGGCAGAACAGACTGATTTGCATCGGAACCTTCGTGTCACCAACTGCATAGAAAGCACGAGCCAGGATCGACGTCCCGGAAAACGCCACCAGTCCCGGTGCCAGATACATCAGGGCCTGCGAGACACTCTGAGTCGCCCCGGCGTGGAAAAACCCTCCCTCAAACAGCAGCCGCACCATCGGTTCCGCCAACCCCAACAGCAGCGCGCCCGCCAAAAGGTTGATCAACGCCAGGTGGGAGAGCCCCTCCATCAGCGTGTTCCGATAGTCGTCGTAACGCTTCTCGGCGGCAAAACCCGACAGGGTTGGCAGAAGATAGGTCGCCAACGACGCCCCAAACAATCCCTGGGGAAGCTCCATCAACCTCACCGCGTACTGGAAGGACGCCACAATCGATTCCCCCAGAAAAAACGCGAAGCCTTGCGTCACCATCACGTTGATCTGAAAGGCGGCCACACCAATCGTTGTCGGAATCATCCTCCGCACCACCTCGCCAACGGTCGGGTCGTTCCATGGATTCACCCAACGGTACCGCCAACCGTCAGCCATCAAGGAAGGCAATTGGAAGGCTGCCTGGGCCAGGCCGGCCCCAAGCACGCCCAACGCCAATCCGTACACCTGCTCGGGCAGATCATTTCCCATCCGTGGAGCCAGAAACAGAACGCTCCCGATCATCACGACGTTCAGCGCCGTCGAACCCAGGGCCGGCACGAAGAACGTTCCCCGTGCGTTCAGCATCCCCATGCACACCGCCGCAACACACACCATCAGCAGGTAAGGGAACATCAACCGCAGCAGGTTCAGCATCAGCCGGGTCTTCGTCTCGAAGTCCCCCACCATCAACGCCACCGACACCGTCGCCATTGCCACCGCCACCACCAGCGAGGCCACCACGATCAGCCCGGAAAGCACCGCATTCGCCGACCGCCACATCGCGGCTTCCCCCTCCGTCTTCTCCTTCGCCTTGAACTGGGGGATGAAGGCGGCCGTCAACGCCCCTTCCCCGAGAAGACGGCGAAATAGATTGGGAATCTGAAAAGCCAGCAGAAAGGCGCTCGCCACCCAGCCGTTCCCCATGAACCGCGCGTAGACCATCTCGCGCACCAACCCCAGGAGCCGGCTGATCAAGGTTGCCACCGCGATCGCACCGGTCGCCTTCAGCATCTGACGCATGTCCGCTTCAGTTAGCCTTCCGGCGCCTGCCAACACCAGCCCACGTCCACGGCCTCAATTCGAGTTCCCCGCTCCTTCCACCTCCGGATTTCGCATGTCCCGGTGCTTCCGAAGCAGCCGACGAATCAGAATCAGGCTGGCCACGATCAGCAACAGCGCGCCGGCGCCCAACCACGCCAAATGCTTGGTGTTCCGTTCAAACAACCCTGCTCCAAACAGCAGCAAGGGTACTGCTTCCGGAACCAATCCTACCAACGAACCCCAAAAAAAGGACCGTTTTCGCACCGGGGACAGACTCAGCGCCGCCGTCCCGATCAGGCTCGGAAGGGGAATCAGGCGCGTGAGAATCACTCCACCAACCCCGGGATCGTGTCGGAGAAACGCCAGTCGAGGCGGCAGCTCGAAGGGTGTCTCCCGGTCGGCCAGGCGCCCCCGGATAAACAGAAACGAAGCGAAATAGGCGGCCATGGTCGCCACCGTGCTGGTGACAAAACCGCCCCAAAACCCAAAGGCGGCGCCGGCCAGGGGGCAAAACAGCAGCCGCGGCACCCCAAGGAGCATGAGCACTCCGCTCCCCAGGATGAAGGCCGGAATCCCCACCCAGCCGACATTGCCGAGCGCCTGCGCCATGCGTCCCGCCGGGGAGGTCCATGCCCGCACGCCAGGATGACGGGCCAGCAACGCCCCAACCAGGGCGAGCAACATCAGCGCCACAGCCTTCAGAATCAGCCAACGCGTCCCGCTCCACCCCGGGGCCGAAACCCCGGGCGAGGGAGTTCGTCGGTTGTCCTGCGCCTGTGGGCCATCACACAACGGGTGGTTCCTCCGGCCAGGACCGATTCCCCGCCACCACTCGGGATCGGTACCAGCGCATCGCAAAACAATCACGAATCCCGCGCCAAGCCCGATTTCCAATTCCGTATTTGGAAACCCCGGCCACCCGTGCCCGGTGGTTGACCTCCATTTCCAATACCCGGTAGCCCTGGTAGCGGAGCAGGGTGACCAAAAATCGATGCAGCCCGTTGAACACAGGCAATTCACGCAGCGCATCCCGACGCATCACCCGCAGAAAGCACCCGGCGTCCTGCACCTTCACGCCCGTGATCCAATCCCGATAAGTATTCGCCACCCGGGAGGAGAGGCGCCGAATGGACGAATCCTCGCGTCGACGGCGAACCCCCACCACCGCCGCCACGTCCCCTTTCAATGCATCGATCATCCGAGGGAGGTCCGCCGGATCATTCTGCCGATCCGAGTCCAAGGTCAGGATCACCCCGCCCCGGGCATGAGCCAAACCCGTCGCAAAAGCCGCGCTTTGACCGCAATTGTGACGGTGGCGAATGACCCGCAGTTCCGGATGCTCCCCTTGCAACCGCCGCAGCACCGCCAATGAGTCATCCCGGCTGCCGTCGTCCACTGCCAGCACTTCCCACGGTCTTCCCAAACCGCGCATCGCGTCGCGAATCTCCCCGATCAGCGGACCCACGTTCTCCTGCTCATTGTAAATGGGTAGAATGACCGAGAAATCGGGTGTTGCTGAGATCGCCATCCAGTGTCGGCGAAAAACGCCGGTTCAAGGGCATACCATTCTTACCCCACGTCCCGCAACCGGATCATTCCACGTGCCGTCGATGCCCCGAAGGCGGCATACCCCCCCTTTCAAGCCGTGGTACGGTGCCCATCGCTGTCGGCTGCATCTCCCCATGGGGACTCGACCGATCCCCATCCGGATGGAACGCCTGACACAGGACTCAACTTATCGCCTTCCATGCGTCCTCTTCTCGAAATCCTTGGAACCCTGGCCCTGGGGGTGTGGATCACCGAACCTCCACAGGCCGTCCCAGACGTCACCCATCCGACGTTGCCCTCGATGGCCGACCTGCGTCCGCTGGCGTCGCCCAAGCCGGCCACGGCTCCCTCCATCCAGATGGTCCGCGACCCAGCCGGCTTGCGGCTCGTCTTCAGCGGGGTGCTTTGCACTGCGACCGCTCCCCAAGGCCCCTGGATCAAAGTTCCCGCCGCCACCAGTCCTCACCTGCTGGATCCATCCCCAACCAGCCACCGCTTCTACCGTGCCTTTCAACCCGCTTCCGCCGGCATTTTCGAGGATTCCTCCATTCTGGAATGGACGTTGACCGGACCGTTTCAGGATCACTTCGACCTCGCCTTTGCCGGCATGCCGGACGGCATTTTCCCACCCCGCCGAGAAAAGCCGTACTTTCCGGGGGCGGTCCATTTTTCCGGCCTCGACCTCGCCACCAGCCTGCGGGTGCGCGGCAACTCAAGCCTTCAGGAATGCCCGTTCCCAAAACTGAAACTCAAGGTCGCCAAGGACGACCGCGAAGGCACTCCCTTCGCGGACGCCCGCGAAATCGATATTGGCAGCCATTGCGCCGAGGGCGGGAGCGGCACCGTGGGGCGGTTGCGTGACGAACGGGCCGTCTACCGCGAAGCTCTGGCGTACGAAGTGATGCACGTGGTGGGGTTGGTGGCTCCGCGCGTGCGCCGGGCGCTCATCGAATACCGCGACACCAGCCTCGCAGATCCGACCACCGAGGACACCGTCGGCTGGACCCTCCGACGTCAGGCCCTGCTGATGGAGGATGCCGAGGTGGTGGGCGAACGCCTGGGCGGGCGGGCGCTCGACGACTCGGAGATCGCCGACCTCAAGGACGCGCGATTCGACCCTGCGCTCGTCTCCAGCCTCCGCTTGCTCCACGCGCTCCTCGGCAACTGGGATTACGCCCTGTCCGAGACGGGAAAAGGCTTGTGGAACATCGAGGTGCTGGCGATGGCCGATGGTTCGTTCATTCCCATGGCCGGAGATTTTGATTTGGCGTCTTGGGTCACCGATCGGGTGCGCCTGAATGCCCCGCACGATTATCGGCCGGAGCTTCCGGATTTGGAGCGCGAGATGCATTTCCAGGTGGACGCCGTCCGCCAACAGACGGAGACGGTCGCCTTCGACGCCGCGAGCAGCAGGTTTCGGGACAAGCGAGCGGCCTTGGAGCAACACATCAGCTTGGCGGTGGTGGATGAATCCGGTCGACGCAACATCCAGAACCATCTGGCCGCCTTCTTCGCAGCCCTGCCCTGAAGGGGAAGCTCAGGGACGGACGTAGCGCACGTTTTTCTTGGCGTTGGCCGCCGCACCGTCGACCTGAAAGGGGACCTGGACCAGGTTGGTCCCCTGACGCAGCAGCACTCGCCCGCGATTTCCGGTGACACTCACTTCCTGCACTTCGGGCGCGACGCCGTTGGTGCTCAAGGAGCGGAATCCGGAACCCGCGCCCGGAACGACCGCTTTGCCCTGCATCGACTGAACCACGTTGCCAATCGACGTCTCGATGGTTCGTCGTTCGACTTCCGTCAGCGTCCGGCGGTTCGCCCCGCCGGCCACCACGCTCGCTTCGGGAGCCACTCGGACCGTGACGCTTCCAGAGGACGTGCTGGCAAGCGGAACAGGACCCCTGGCGATTTTCTCGTCGATCGCCTTGAACCGGGCCCGATACGAGTCCCGCACCCCCGCGGGTAGGTTTGGATCCAATGCGGGATCCACGGCACGCGCCTTCAAAGGCGCCATGACACGCGCCGCGGCGTCCGTCTGGTTGAACTGGAGATACTTCTCGGCCTGATCGAAGCGCACCCGAATGGCTTGATCCGCCTGCCCCGTCTTCTCGTAGCCCGACGCCAGGAGGTCCACCAACCGCGTGGGAACCACCACCGGCCCGGCCACGCCCCCGCCTGCCGCGGCCTTGGCATTGAGGTGATCGGCGGTCTCCATGGCCCGCTGGAGCTGGAACAGGGCGGAGTCCACCCGCCTGGGTGACTTCCAGCGATCCAACTGGCTGTAAATCACCCCCAGCGCCATGTGGTAGCGGTAGATCTTCTCGGTCTGGGAAGTCGAATAGGCCTCGCCTTTGCCCTGAAAAATCCCCACCTCATGCTGCTGCATCAGGGCGTCGAGCTTCCGCATATCGCGCCGGTCGGAATAATGGTTCGCCAGCAGCCATAAGGCCTCGGGATCCGGTGCCCCGGATTTCGCCCCCACGGCCAGCAACCAATACGCCTCCTGCCGCTCCACGTTGCCCTCCACCCCAGCCCGTTCCCCCAACGCGCGAATCAAACCGAGTAACGACTCGAAAGGCCACCGGCCTCGCCTCGGCTCTTCACCAGGTCGGATCAGGCGGCTCCACCAGCGAATGCGCCCGGCGTCGAGCGCCCCGGGCTCGTACAGGTGCAGCAGCCCCTTCACACCTTCACCCACCTCCGGATCTTCCACCAACCCACGGAGCATCCGTGCCGCGGCAGACGCCGCAAACTCCTGCAAGGTCTCATTCCTCCGGCTGAGGCAATACGCCACCAAACCCATCATTTCCTCCCGTTGAACCCTCGACCACACCGGATGCCGCATCACCCCCAACGCCGAATCCAACACCTGCGCCACCTGCCCCGCCTCCGCCAATTCCCCAAGATACCAGGCCAGCAGGTCAGGTCCCTGCTGAACACAGGCATCCACCAGCTTGCGGTGCACCGACCGATTCTGCGGCTGCTCGCCCGCCACCATCGCGTACAGCCGACAGGCGTCCCGCCATCGACCCGCTTGAAGCAGCAGATCGGCGTAGTTCTCCGCGTAAAAACCCCTCCGTGAATCGTTCAATTCCACCGCCCTGGAGAGCGCCAATAACGCCTCGTTGGTGCGGCCCAACGCCACCTGCACCCGCGCCAGATTGTTCAGAATTCCCGCCGACTCCTGCCCCTTGGCCAAAGCCTCGCGATAGTGCTCAAGCGCCGACCCCAGCAACGCCAACCGTTGAGCATCCTCCACCCCAGCACCAGCCTGCTGCTGATCCGTCAGCCCCAGGTAGAAATGCGCTTCGGCCAGTCCGGCAGGATCTTCTCCTTTGTCCAGGGAGGACAGCAGCCCCAGAAAACTCTGGCGCGCCTCGCCAAAACGGCCGTCCTTCAACGCCGCCAGCCCGTTGGCCGCGGGATGGGGCATCGCGCCTTCAGCGCCTTGCGCCCCCGCCACCGCACTCTCCCAACCCAGGGCCAACAGGACCGCTGCCGCCACTTCTCGCATCCGGGTCTTCATCGGCCACCTCCAGCGCCCGATCCCTCGAAAGGCTGCGTGACCAAACCCTCCAGGGTCGTCGGGGAATAGCTGTAGTCCTTCACGTACTGGCTCATGAAGACCTTGATCGACTCCGGGATCGCACTGCGCACGCTCTCGGGCATCGATATGTGCCAGGCGGTTTGCCGTGGCAGCGGCGGATGATCAAAGAGAGTCACCGCACAGGCCACCTTGTCGCTGACGGCCACCGAGGGACTGAGATCCATCCGCACATCCAGCGTGGTTCCGTCGGGTCGACGAATGGAATAGGTGGCTCGGAGTTGAGATCCGTCTCCCGGCAACAAATCCCCCCAGCGGGCCGGGAGGATGACCCGTTCCAGATTCGCGTTCGGCTCCAGGGCCCGGGCCACCGGGATCTTCACCAGGAACTGCGTCTGCAGTTTCCGGAGATTCTCGGTATTCGAAAACACAACGCGCGCCATCTCCAGCAGGTCCTCCCGCAGGCGGGAGGAGTCCTGGGTGGGTTGCTCCAGATCGTTGGCGCGATACAGGGACTCCACCATCAACGGCCGCCCCATGGGCTCCGGCCCCACCCGCTCGAACTGCACCGAAACCGCCGGAATGAACGTCGATGAACTGCCGGCCACCATGCTGCCCCTGAGAACCCATGGCGGATCGTCCGCCGCAGGTTCATTCGTCAACGCCCGCCACTCGACGTAGCTCAATTCCTCGGCGCACAGCTGGGCCATGCGCTGGGCCACCGCCGCTTCCAACACCGCCCGTCTCGAACCGAGATTCTCGCGGAACGTCGGGGCCGTGATCGTGAAGCGGGTGCCCACCACCGGATGACCGGCGTCCGCCGACCACAACCGGCACGTCAACACCAGGAACACCCCCACACCCCACCCACTCCTTCTCCAAGGTTGTCTCTTCATGGATTGCCCCCACTTCCAGGTTTCCGATCCACCAGAACGGTCCGGATTCCGTTCGTCGCATCCAGAACCGTCGCACTCAGTGCCTCCTTCACCGCACTGCCATCCTTGTTCAGTTCAAAGCGCAAACCGTCCAAGGCAACTGGCGGTGTCCATCCCGTGAACCGCCGCGGGTCCAACCACATCGCGGCCACCTGCCGTGCGGGCTGGTCGGGCAGGGACAACCGGCTGCGTGCCCACTCGTTCAACCAGGACTGGCGATCATCCAACCGCTCGCGCCTCAGACCCATCGCCACATCCTCGTCCGTGGCCCCCAAATAGAGCGCCTGTCGCCGCAGATCCGGAACACGCACGCCAGGACCATCGGTCACCAGGTCCAAGTGGTAGACTTGGTTCACTTCCCCCAAGGGCTTGCCCAACAAGTCCACCAGCCGGGTGCCCGGCAGCACCCGCACCACATTCACCGGCTTGAGCGCGAACTGTTCCGGCACTCGCAGCCTCAGAGCGGACGCCGGCCCCAGCTTCACCGGGAACGCCCCCCGGTCCCCCGCCGGGTCCAACCGCAGTTCGCCGTTCTGCCCCCACCGGAACCAGAAGCGCCGCGACGCCACCCGGCGCTCCGCCGTCAAAGATCCCGATCGCCAAAGCACTTCCCCCTTTTTCGACCAGAGTTCCACCGAGTACGGGTTTTCCTCGCTGGGAGCGCTGGCCGCCTCCACATGGATGGACGACGTCCCCGCGAACAGCACCGCCGAACCGACCAGCAATCCCGTCAAACCCAGGGTCGAGAACGGACTCCCAAACAGCCTTCGGGGCAGGTTCTTCATCTCCTCTTCCGCCCCCCAGCGGATGTAGAGAACCACCAGCCAGAGCAACGCCGGCAACCCCACCGAACCTCCCACCGCGACGGTTCCCAGGCTGCTGGGGGCATGCCGCAGGTACCAAGCCGCCCACAACACCAGCACCCCGAGCAGGAGAAACCAATTCACCAGGTACCGACGCCGATTCGTCCTCGCCTTCGCACGCTGGACGTCGGCTCCGCGTTCCTTGCGCAACACCGCGACCAAATCGCCCACGGCTTCATGCGTCGACTGATGACGTAGATCCACCCAGGTGAGTTGCTCCAGAAATCCACCCGGCGCCTCGCCTCCGGGCAAAAGGACCGGCACCACGGGAAATCGGGGATTCTTGTCCTGCCGACGCAGCGCGACATCCACTTCGCGCTGCTGCACTTCCCCGATCCCGTGCGGTCCCAGCATCACCACCACCGACCCGCACGATGCGAGCACCCGTTCCAGTTCCGGGCGCCACCGGAGGCCGGGCTCCAAATCCCAGCGATCCAGGAACGGTCTCAGCCCGCGCTCCAGCAAACCTTCCGCCACCCCCAACACGATCTCGTGGTCCTTGGAATTGTAGCTGATGAAGACATCCACCCGGCTGCCCCCGCCCTCTCCCGTCCCCACCCCGGAACCCCCGGAGCCGGCAATACCGGAAGCCGGGGGTTCATCAGGGACCTTGGATCGCGGCGAGGTCATGGGCTTCTGGAATGCCTTAGCGAATCCGATATACGCTCCTTCGCCAGGACCAGCCAGCGTTTCCTCAGAACCGGCAGGCCGATGGCCATCCCATCCTCACCTGCCCAGGCGATGCGCCCGCCCAGCCTCCCGCCCCCGCAAAACTAGCGGGAACGCCGGTCACCCGAGGAACTCCCCCGCTCCCCAAGCCGCTCCGGGCGTGAACCCGAAGCAGGACGAGGACGCCAAGTCCCACCCTTCGAGGTCGGAATCACCGGGCCCCGCCCAGCAGCAGGAATCGTCGCCGCACGGGGCGTCGTCGCCAACCGCGGCCCACCCGAACCCGTCGCCGGCCTCGCGGGATTCGAGGGTCGCCCCGGGCGGTTCACCGGACGATTGCCCGGCCGTTCGGGAGCCCGATTCCCCGGCCGATCCGGAGTCCTGGAAGCGGGTCGTTCCGGAGCCCGATCCACCGCGCGCTCCGCCCGCCGGCTCTCAGGCCGTTGCGCCGTCGTCTCCACCCGCCGATCCGCCGGCCGGGTCCGCGACGTTCCGGCCCGACCTCCGGCAGCCCGCCCTCTGGACGGCCATCGTCCCGGGGCCGCCCCACCCGTCGACTCGGTGGAGGGGCGTCGAGACCGCGCCGGTGCCGGCGCCGGCCCCGGCCCAGGCACAGGGGGCGGACGCGCGGATTACACCCGACGAGGCGACGGACGCCCCGGCGCAAAGCGTTGCCCCCGGGGCCCGCCTGTCGACGAACTCCGACCTTCTCCCCGTCGTCCAGGCGCCGGCGTTCCCGCCGCCTTGCCACGGACTGTCACCAGCCGGAAGTCGACCTGTTTCTTGAAGGGATCGACTTTCGCGATCTGGACCGTGGGCCGGTCGCCCAAACCGATCACACGCCGCGTGCGACGCCCCACCAACTGGCTGCGCGTCGCATCGAACACGTAGAAGTCGTCCTCGAGCGTCGACAGCGGGACCAGTCCGCTCATGGCCAGGCCGGGCACATCGACGAAGAACCCGAAGTTCCGCACGTCGGTGACCAGGGCGGGATAGGACTCGGGTTTTCCGGACTCGATCTGCCCGCGCAGGAAGGCGAACATCTTCACGTCCTTGCTGTCGCGCTCGGCGTCGGCGGAATTGCGTTCGGTGATGGACAGGTGATCCGCGACCTCCTTCAGGGAGCGCGCATTTCCGGGGAGTTTCTCGAACAGGGAGCGGTGCACCACCAGATCGGCGTACCGGCGGATGGGCGAGGTGAAGTGCGTGTACTTGGCCTTGGCCAGTCCGTAGTGCCCCAGGGGCTCCACCGCATAACGGGCACGCATCAGGGATTTTAGAAACCCGATCTTCAGGGCCGGGCCGATCGGCAGGTCGCCCAGGCGAAGAAGAAGACGCTGAACCTCGATCCGATGGCTCAGGTTGCCGCAGGGCACGTTGTGACTGAGCACGTCCTCGCGGTACTCCCGAAGACGGCGCTCATCCGGCGGTTCGTGAATGCGGTAGACCGCGGGCCGCTTCAACGCCATGAGCTTTGTGGCGACAGCCTCATTGGCCAGCAGCATGCACTCCTCGATCAGCTGGTGGGAGACGTCGTTCACCACCTTCTCGATCCGCGCCACCCGCCCCTTTTCATCCAGGCGGATCTTCATTTCGGGAAAATCCAGGGCCAGCGACCCAGCCTTGAATCGTTCCTTGCGGATGGTTTGAGCGACCGCGTGCGCCTGGTGCAGCATCTCCTCAATGGGTCCTTCCGGTGGGCGCTGAAGAATTGCAAACGCCTCCTGGTACGAGAACCGCCGCTGCGAATGAATCACCGCCGGGTAAAACTTCGCGTCCAGAACCTTGCCGGCGTCCGACAAACGGAACTCGACGCACTTGGTCAGGCGATCCACGTGGGGCTTCAGCGAGCAGAGCTCGTTGCTCAACGCCTCGGGCAGCATCGGAATCACGCGATCCACCAGATAGGTGGAGTTGCCCCGCTTCCGCGCCTCAATGTCCAGAGCCGTCCCCGGCCGCACATAGTGCGACACATCGGCGATGTGCACCCAGAGCCGCCACTGCCCACGCTCCGCGCGCTCCAGACAGATCGCGTCATCGAAATCCTTCGCGTCATCGGGATCGATGGTGATCACCCGGTGCCCCCGGCAATCCACCCGACCCTCCAGGTCGCGTTCGGTCACCACATTCCCAATCCGGCGCGCTTCCTCAAGCGCCTCGGCCGGAAACCTCAACGGCAGGCTGTACTGCCGAAGCACCGAGAGCATGTCCACACCCTCCGCGTCCGGCGGCCCAAGAACCTCAATGATCTCGCCCTCAGGATTGGTGTGGCGCGAAAGCCAGTCGCGGAGTTCCACCACCACCTTGTCGCCCGGCTCCACCCGACGTCCCACGTCCCGAGGCTCAGGCACATAAATGTCATGCGGAATCCGCGGATCATCGGGGATCACAAACAGGAAATGGCGGCTCTGCTGAAGCGTCCCCACGATCTGCGTGCGCCGACGTTCCAACACCCGGACCACCGACCCCGTGTTCGGCAATGCCCCCTCCGTCCGAAGCCCCTTGGCCCGCACATCCCGCCGAACCAGCACCCGGTCTTCATGAAGTGCCGTGCCGGTGGCGCTTTCAGGGATTTCAATCTCCTTCAGCCCTTCGTCATCAGGATCCAGAAACCCCTTGCCCTGCCGGTTCATGCGGATGCGGCCCGAAATCAGGTCCGCCTCGCCCGGCAGGATATAACGATGCCCCTTGATCCGGGCGACACGCCCGGCTTGTTCCAAATCGTTGAGGACGTGCTGGAGTTCCGGTTGCTGGGCCGGCTTGAGCCTCAGCTGACGGGCCAGTTCCGTTGCGTCCGCCGGGAAATAGCTTTTCGCTCCCAGCACATTGAGAAGTTGGTCTTTCACAGAATCGAATTCGCATCGAACGGCCGCCCATCGCGAAGAAGTTGTCCCAGGAATCCCACCCAACACCGTCAAGCGAGCGGCCCCGATTGATGACCCCATCATCCGACCAACGGCCACCCAGCGCAAGGCTCGGGCTTGATCGAGCCCAAGACCCTCTCCCCGCATCCCAGCCACCCGCGCTCGCCTGCATGCCCCCCTTCCTCCCCTCGTCGCCCGGGTTCCACCCTCCCGCCGCCTTCCGGCGCGGGATCCCTTCCGGGCCCTGAGCCCGCACCCCGGCCCCACTCAATTGGCGCGGCCTTTATCCATAACTCAACTCGCCCATACTTTCGTCGGGACCCGCAATCCCTTGTGGCCTGTGAATAACTTGCCCCAATGGGCTGCGGGTTTGACTTTGACACCCCCGGCTCATTCCGGTTCCGTGTCGAGCGTCATGTATCTCAAGAATCTGACCGTCTTGGGGTTCAAATCCTTCGCCGATAAAACCTCGCTGAACTTCCAGCGGGGTATCACGGCGATCGTCGGCCCCAATGGCTGTGGAAAATCCAACGTGGCCGACGCCATCCGCTGGGTCCTGGGCGAGCAATCCGCCAAGGCTCTCCGGGGTGGCGAGATGGCCGACGTGATTTTCAACGGCACGGATGGGCGCCGACAACTTGGACTCGCAGAGGTCTCCCTCACCATCGGGGACGTCGACGTCGAACACCTCCGTGCGGTGGGGGTCGATATCGATTACAACGAGGTCACGATCACCCGGCGGGTGTTTCGGGACGGCGGAAGCGAGTATTTCCTGAACAAGACGGCCTGCCGGCTGAAGGACATCCAGCAGCTGTTCGCCGGGACGGGCATGGGCAAGACGAGTTACTCGATCATGGCCCAGGGCAACATCACCCAGATCCTCAGCAGCAAGCCCGAGGACCGTCGGCTCGTGTTCGAGGAAGCCGCCGGGATCACCCGCTTCAAGACCCAGAAAAAGGAAGCGCTCCGGAAACTGGAACAGACCGAGCAAAACCTCCTGCGCGTCGCCGACCTCATCCGCGAGGTCAAACGCCAGATCGGTTCGCTGCAACGCCAGGCCGGCAAAGCCAGGCGCTTCAAGCAGATCATGGCGGACCTGCAGCACCTGGAAACCCAGCTGTCCCGCCACCAGTACGACGTCCTCACCCACGAGATCGGCGAACGCGAAACCGCTTCCGACCAGCTGCGAACCAGCCTCGAGGAATCCTCCGCCGCCGTCCTCCGCGCCGAGGACGAAATCCTCCAGCTCCGATCCCAGCTCACCGAACTCGAACACGAGATCAGCGGCGCTCAACAGCGGGGAACCGAACTCAAGGCCAACGCCGACCGCGAAGACAGCCGCATCCAATTCCATGAGGAACGCCTCCGGGAGCTGGATCAGCAAAACGCACGCGCCGTCACCGAAATCGCCCAGGCCGAGGAACGCACCCTCGCCGCCGAACAGGAACTGGCCTCGGTCACCGACCGCCTCAGCCAGACCCAGGCGCGCGTCGCCGAATTGCGGGGTGAACTCGAACAGCGCCGGGCCGTCCTCACCAGCGTCGAACAGGAACTCGTTCAAAAACAACAGGCCTTGCGCCAGGCCCAATCCGAAGCCTTCGGGGCCGCCCAAAACCTCACCCGCGTCCGGAACGAGATCACCGCCCTGGATCTCCAGAAACAGGCCCAAACCACCCGGCTCGAAAAGCTGTCCGCCGAAAAAATCCAGCTTGAGGAGGAACGCGCCCACCTCGAGCAACGCATCGTCGAGTTTCAGGCCGACGTCGAAGCCGAAAAGGCCGGCGTTCTCGCCAAGCGCGGGACCGTTGAGGAACGCCAGGCGCGCCTCCGCGAACTCCAACAACAGCTCCAGCAGGCCGGGCAGGAACTCGACGGGCTCACCCGCCGACAAACCGAGGTCCGATCCCGCCTTCACGTGCTCGAACAGCTCGAGTCGAGTCATGAAGGCTTCAGCAGCGGCGCTCTCGCCGCCCTCCAAGCCAACCGCGGATCCCTCGGCTCCCTCGCCGACCGCATCCGCGTCCCGGATTCACGGCATATCACCGCCGTTGAAACCGCCCTCGGTCACCACCTCCAACTCGTCCTGACCGAGCAACCGGACTCCGCCCACGACATTCTGGCCGACCTCACCGCCGGCCGGAAAGGCCGCGCCAGCATCGCCCCGCTGTCCCTGGTCCCCGGATCGACCCCCACCTCCGAAGGTTCCTCCCCCGTCCAGCTCCCGCCGGGAGCCCTCCGCATCACCGACGCCATCCAAGCCGATGACCTGGTCCGTGCCCTGATCGAACGACTGCTCGGAACCACCTTGATCGTGGCCGATGTGGCATCCGCCACCCAGGGCTGGATCGCCTCCGGCGGTGCGTTCGACTTCGTCACCGAAGCTGGAGAGATCCTGACCCGCGAAGGGGTCTACACCGGCGGCGCCGGCCAGGGTAACAGCAAGGCCTCCTCGATTCTCGCCCGCAAGAACCAGATCGCCGAACTCCAGGGACAGTTCACCCAACTTCAGGAAGAGGTCGGCGAAGCCAGCCGCTACAAGGGCGCCCTCCAGGCCGAACAGACCGAACTCCAGGCCAGTCTCCAGGAGGCGCAAACCGAACTGCGCGCCCAGGAGGTCGCCGTCGCCACCCACCAGGGCGAGTTCAACGCCCTCCAGAATTCGCGTCGAGTACTCCACCAGCGCGTCGACGCCGTGGTCTTCGAAATCGAAAGCCTCGTCGCCCAGGATCGCGATGCCGCCCTCAAGCGCGAAGCCCTTGCCGCGCGCCACGCCGAAACCGAATCCGCCGAGGCCAAAGCCCAGGAACGCGTCACCGCCCTGACCGCCGAGATCGAAAGCCTCCGTCTCCAGCGGGACGATGCCAACACCGCCCTCACGGAGATCAAGGTCGAGTTCGCCAGCGAGGAACAGGCGGTCGCCGGCCTGGCACGCCAAAAGCCGCCTCTCGAACAGCGCCTGCGCGAACTGGGCAGCCTCGTGGACCAACGTCGCAGCGAATGCGAATCCTTCCTGCAGCGCCGCGCCCAAAGCGAATCGGACATCGTCAACGCCCGTGCGGCGATTGACCGCCTCCGCCACGAACGCGAAACGCTCGGCCAACAGATCGCCGACCTCCAGCAACGCCGTGACGCCCAGGAGTCCGACATCCTGGAACGGGAAGCCGCCCTTCGCGATCTGCGCACACGCCTCAACGACCTCCAGGCCCGCCGCGGCCAGATCGATGTCGAACTCGCCCAGCGGCGCATGTCCCTGCAAAACCTCCAGGAACGCGTCCTCCAGAAGTACCAGCTCCGGATCGAGGACGTGCAAAGCGAGTGCATCACCCTCACCCTCGCCGACGACGGCCCGCCCCGGGTCCATGTCCTGTCCCCCGAGGAGATGGCCGCCAGCGGGGTCGGAACCAACTGGGAGGCCATCGCCGAACAGGTCACCGCCCTGCAGAAGCGCGTCGACGAAATCGGCCCCGTCAACCTGGTCGCCATTGAGGAATACGAGGAGGCCGAACAGCGCTTCAACTTCCTGACCGCGCAGCACGACGACTTGGTCAAGGCCAAGGACCAGCTGCTGGAGGTGATCAACCGGATCAACTCCGAGACCCGCAACATGTTCGCGGAGACCTTTGAGAAGATCCGCGCCAACTTCCGCACCCTGTTTGTCGAGATCTTCGGCGGCGGGCAGGCTGATCTTCAGCTCGGCGACACCACCGATGTGCTCGAGAGCGGCATCGAGATCATGGCACGGCCGCCCGGCAAGCAGCTCCGAGCCATCTCGCTGCTCTCCGGTGGTGAACAGACCATGACTGCCGTGGCGCTGCTCTTTGCCATCTACCAGGTCAAACCGTCGCCGTTCGCCGTGCTCGACGAATTGGACGCTCCGCTCGACGAATCGAACATCAACCGGTTCATCCGGATCCTCCAGCGGTTCGTCGCGAACTCCCAGTTCATCATCATCACCCACAACAAGCGCACCATCGGAACCGCCGATGTGCTCTACGGGGTGACCATGCAGGAACAGGGCGTCAGCCGCATCGTCAGCGTGCGCTTCCACAAAGCCGACGAGAAAGCCGACCCCTCCGCCTCCAGTTCGCCGCTCGTGCCCCCTGCCCTTGGAGGGGACGTCGCCCGGACTGAGGATGCCGAGCGCCCCCGCTCCGAAACCATTGAAGTCGTGATGGCCAAGTAGCCGCGCAATCAGCGTGGCGTCTCCACCGTCGCCGTTGCCTCCAGTGCCGTCCCGTGTTCACGGGCGAAAAGATCGTCCGCAATCTCGATCAGCCGTTGGTGGACCGCCTTGTCCTGAATTCCCAGCCGGGTCACCAGATCGCGACGCATGTACTCCGCATACTCCTGCGACCGCCGCTGCCACACCTCCGCACGCCAGTGCAGCGACGGCGGCGGGGTTGATGGACGTTCCCCGGGATCTATCGCCGCATACTCGCGGTCCAGTTCCGCCGCGCGCTCCGCGTCCATCTGTGCCATCCGCTGGAACGTCGCCAGACGCTGCGCATGTCCAAACACCCCCCGGAGCGTGGTCTCCAAAACGGGCTCGGGCACGCCGGCGCCAGTCATCAAGTCCGCCACCGCCTGAATCGTCGGATCCGCCAGCCGGAGAAGCTCCCGGCCACTCTCCGGCAGTCGGACCAAAGCCGGTGCGGTAAATGCCCGAAGCCGCTGCTCGGCCTCCTCCTTCGTCTCGGTCGGCCGACCGACGTCAGGCCCTGCGGGCGACTCTCCACCCGCCGCTGACATCCATCGAATGCCGTCGGGTCCCACTTCGGACACCAACCCCGGAGCGGGCTCACCCATCACGGAAGGAACCCTCACCCCCGCGGCATCGGTCGACGCCTCGTCCTGCCTTCCCGAAGTCCCCCGAACCACCAGCCACACACCCAACCCGACGCCCGCCACTCCATACACCATCGCAATCACCGTGTTCCGTTTCACCTTCCATCCCCTCCTTTCATGACAAGAGAAGGGGAGCGCCCAGCGGCAGCGTCGCCACCCGAACCGGGCGCTCCCCACAACCACGTTCTTCCTGAGCCCGATTCTAATCCGACAGAAGTGTCTCGCCGGCCGCAAAGGCCCGGTGCGGAACACCCATGAACACCGTCGGCTGAATCGGCAGAGCGAACAGCTCCTCCAGCATCGGTGACACGTCCACCGCGAAGTCCTGCTGGAAACGTCGCTGGAAATCGGTCAGTTCCAGTTCACGCACCAGACTCTTCGCCTCCTTCTCCGCAGGAGCCGCCGCGTCCAACAGTCGCTGTTCGTAGTCACGGGTCGCCCAGAGGATGTTGTAAAGATCCACGGTCGCCGCCAGCGGCAGTCCCTTGCGATCCGCGAACGCCACGATTTGCGTGAATTCCGGAGTTTCCCGGGCCGGAGAACGCATCAAGGTCTTGAGTCGATCGCTCTGCATCACCTTCCTGGTGTAGGCCTCGTCCTGACCCAGCCGTTCCGCGTCCAGCGTGCCGTTCGTGTGAAGCCGGGCCTGCCAAGGTACTCCGCCCAATGCCACCCCACGATTCTCCGATCGCATGAAGGGCCTGGACCGCGGTCGTGCCGAAGCCTCCCGGCTTTCCACATCGCCGGCCCCAGCCGTGAAACCCACGGCTTCCCGCCCGTCCTCATGCGCCGGGGTGGATGGCGCGGGCGAACGCAGACTCCAGACCCCCAACACCATCACGGCGATCACGAGCCCTCCCACCAGCCACCGCCACTTGCGCGAACCCCGTGGGTCGCGGGCGGTGCGGGCGGAGTTGGATGCATCATCGAGGTGCATAGATCGCCATGAGGTATTGAATGTCCACGTTCTTGGCCGTGGCCTTCAGGCCCGCATCACTGTTTCGGGCCATGGTCAGAGTCCCATTCTCCTCGTAGGAGAACGGCACGGCCATGGAGTTGCAGTTCGCCGGCAGCGTGAGCAGGCCGAACGTGTACTTCGCCGGGTGATACAGCACCTCATGCCCTCGCTCCGCTTGGACAACCCGATCCTTAACCAGATAGCCGGCCTCGGCGCGGATGGAGAGGTTGTTGGCGAGCGCCGGGTCCGTGGAACTCGTGCAGTCGTACTGACGGTTGTGCATCACGTAATAGAACGGAAGCCGGTCTTCACGGACCCCGTTGGTGTACGTCTCATAGCTCTGGTTGTAGGTCAGTGGATCCAGCCACATGAAACGGTACCGAAAGGGAAGCTTGTCCCCGCGATACTTTCCCCAGGTCATATCCCAATAGGTGAATCCCGTCGTCGTCAGCTCATACTCCTCATGCAGCGCCCCCAGGTTGATCACCTGGCGCGCCCCTTCGTCCGCCGCCGCTTCACCTCCCTTGAGAAACAGGCGCTTCAGGATCCCATACGCCCCGGACGTCACTCCTCCTGTACCGGCGCCTTCCGCCGAAAACGCCATCATCCCGAGTCCGAGTCCCATACCCAACAGTGTCAGTTTGATTCTGTTTTTTTGATTCATGGTTTACCTCCGAGCGGAAAACGGAACCAACAGCCAAAATCTTACGGAAAAAATAGAACAGCCCGACTTTTCGTTCGACACCCTGCGCCTCCCCCACCCCCCCGGCCCAACCCCGCCTCTCAGCCCGGGTAGCCCGTCCCGCCGTGTTTTCTCTTGTGCGGCACCGCCTCAACACCCCATTCAGCCCGGCAACACATGGCCTTACCCCCGTTCTTGGAAGCCGTCCCGGAAGGCACCCGACTGCGTCTCAAGGTTCAACCTCGCGCTTCGCGCAATGAAGTCGGTGAACCCGCGGGCGATCAACTCAAGGTCCGCGTCACCGCCCCACCCGTCGATCACGCCGCCAACGAAGCCGTTCTCGAACTCCTGGCCCAACACCTCGGCGTCCGCCGCGGCGCCGTCCAACTGGTCCGTGGCCAAACCTCCCGACAAAAGCTCGTGCTGGTCGCGGGACTGACCCCCGACGACGTCCTCGCCCGCCTGACTTCGGCATGAGCGCTCGCACCGCGGAATCCAAGGGACTGGCCGCGCTCCTCCTGGGGGCGGTCTGCATCGGCTTTGCCCCGCTCTGGGTGCGCTGGAGTGAGATCGGAGCCGTCGCCACCGCCTTCCATCGCGTGCTGCTCGCCCTCCCCGCCCTCGGGCTCTGGGCCCTGCGCGAACGACCCGCGCCTTCGGTCCCCTGGTCTGCCGCCGACCGACGCTGGACTCTCGCCGCCGGCGCCTGCTTCGCTCTTGATCTCGCAGCCTGGCATCTCTCCATCCGCTTCACGTCCATCGCCAATGCCACGCTGCTGGCCAATTTCGCCCCGATCTTCGTCAGCTTGGGTGCCTGGTTCTTTCTTCGCGAATCGGTGTCTCTCCGGTTCACACTGGGAATGGTCCTCGCCTTGGCCGGGGCATGGATGCTGACCAACGCCAGCCTCGCCTCCGACGCCAACCACGTGAAGGGGGACCTGCTCGGGCTGATCACGGCCGCGTTCTATGGCGGCTATCAGCTCGGCGTCGCACGACTGCGCCGACGTCACACACCAGGCCGTGTCTTGTTCTTCAGCTCACTCACCTGCGTTCCCCTGCTGGGCATCATGGCCTGGTCACTCCAGGAACGTCTCCTGCCTGGCTCGGCTCAAGGCTGGTTGGTGCTCCTGGGTCTGGCCTTCACAGCGCAAATCCTGGGTCAGGGTCTCATCACCTACGGGTTTGCCCACCTGCCGGCAGGCTACTCCTCCCTCACGCTCCTGCTTCAACCCCTGGTCGCCGCCGCCAGCGCATGGATGCTCCTGAGTGAACGCCTTTCCGCCAGCCAAGCCGTGGGTGGATGCATTCTGCTCACCGGAATCTTCCTCGCCCGGCAGACGCCCACCTCACCCTCGACCGTGCCCGCAACCACGACCGGCAATTCAGCTGGAGCCACGCCCCCGCGTCGGTAGCCTCGTCGCGTGAAACTCTCGGTCAAAAGCGACTATGCGACCCGGGCCGTCCTCGCCCTGGCCCGGCGTGCGCCTAGCGGGGTCCCGATCCCGGTCGAGACCCTGGCCGATGACCAGCACATCCCACCCAGTTACCTGGTCCAAATCCTTCTGGAGTTGAAAGCCCAGCAGATTGTCCGCAGCCACCGCGGCAAGGACGGAGGCTACCAGCTTGCCCGACCACCCGCCGAAATCACCCTGGGCGACATCGTCCGCTGCGTTCACGGCCACGCCTTCGACACCCCGGCCATCGCCGACCCGCATTGTCCCCCGGAGCTGCGTGGCGCCTGGCAACGCATTCAGCGGGCGGTGAATGACCAACTGGATGCCATCAACTTCCAGCAACTCGCCGAGTCGGGACTCGAAAAGGACCGGATGTATTACATCTGAACGACCTCCCCGGCTCCATGTCCACGTCGGCTACCAGTGGATGGCGCGATGTTTTTCGAGGGCAAATGCCTCCAGAATGTCCGCCACCGTCTGGCCGGCGCTCGGACCACGAAGCGACGCCAGCGTCTTCTTGATGGACCGCAGCATCGCCTGAAGGGAGCGCTTCTCGGCCGGCCCGTTGAAATTCAATTCCCGGAAGAACGGGTCCACGTACTTCATCAGCGGCTGGAATCGCGGATGGGTCAGAACGGCGTCCAGCCTGGCCTCCAACTCCGCGACCTGCTCCTTGAGAACCTTGTTGTAGATCGCCAGTTTTTGGTCGGTCAGCCGACTTGCATCCGCCTGTTCCCGGGCGATCCAGGCCACTTCCAAGCGCAGCATCCCGTGGAGATCGTTGTTTTTGTAGGCCGTGGTCAGTTGCTTCATGGCCGCCTCCTTCTCCGCCCTCAGCACCGGATCCTGCTCCAGGTCAGGATGCAACAACTTGGCCAACTGCCGGTACAGACCCCCCACGTCCCGCTTGCGCAGTTCCTCGGCGGCCTGCTCCCGCGCTTCGCGCTCCTTCTGCCGCTGCGTCTTGGGCCGCTCAGTCTTCGTTTCCCTGCTCAACCGCTCCTCCTCCACTCGCGCCTTGAGTTCCGCCATCCGAGCCGCCATCTCCGCGTCCGACATCCCCGGCTGAAACCGTGACAGATCCGCATGCACCCCCATGGCCCCCAGCATCTCCCCCAGCTCTTCCCGCATCATCTCGAAATCTTCGGCCTGGGCTTCCTTCACCGACCTGCCCTCGACGACTTCATAAATCGCTCGCAGGTCCTCATCCGCCAATTCACCCAGCACCCCGATGATGCTCAACAGCTGATCCTGAAGAACCTCGCGCAGGACAGCCTTGCCATTCCGCCGTCCCAGGGAGGGACCATTCAGGTAGGGATACAGCAACCGCACCAAAGTCTTGTGCTGGTTGGCCAATTCCACCTCCAGCGGACGAAGTTCCGTCGTGTAAGTGTCCAGGTACCCCGACAACCGCTCGGTCTCCGTGTCGATCTTGCGCCTCAGCTTTTCGATCCGCTTGACCAGGCGCTGGAACGCCAGCTGAGCCTTCGATAGCCGCTCCTTCGCCCCCGGCACCAACACCACCCCCAACCCCCCATGTTCGAATCCGGATACCAGGGCACAAGGGCTCGGATGCATGGAGTCGGGCATGCCGAAGCGTCAAAAGTTCCCGCCCCGCCGTCCAGACCTTTCCTCGTTCCAACCCAAAACTCGCCAAACCCGCCCGCCTCCGTAACTCTCCCGCAGCCCTCCTACCCGCGTGAAACTCATTCGTATCCCGACCCTGAAATCCGTCGCCGAGTTCCGCACCCAGCTCAACGCCCTGGGCGCCTCCATGCCTTGCGACGATTCCATCCTCGCCGGCACCTCCTCCCCGCTGGCCCATCCCGTCCCCGATCTCGTCGTCCACGGAAAATGCCCCGGCAACCGCTGGTGCATCCAACCCATGGAAGGCTGGGACGCCAACACCGACGGCTCCCCATCCGACGATGTCTTCCGCCGCTGGCGGCGCTTCGGCGAAAGCGGCGCCAAACTGATCTTCGGAGGCGAAGCCATGGCCGTCCGCCCCGACGCCCGCGCCAACCCCAACCAACTCATTCTCTCCCCAGCCAACACCGACGCCATCAGCCGCCTCCGCGATGGCCTCGTCCAGGCCCACGCCGCCCGACACGCCACCACCTCCGATCTCGTCATCGGCTTCCAACTCACCCACAGCGGACGCTTCTGCAGGCCAACCGATAAACGCCGCTTCGAACCCCGCGTCGCCTTCCGCCATCCCCTGCTCGACGAACGCTTCGGAGTCACCCGCGACGACCAGGTCTTCACCGACACCGAACTCGACGATCTCATCGGAGATTTCGTCCGGGCCGCCCGCGTCGCCTGGAATGCCGGTGCCGATTTCGTCGATATCAAACATTGCCACGGTTACCTGCTCCACGAATTCCTCGGCGCCCATACCCGCCCCGGACGCTACGGCGGCAGTTTTGAAAACCGCACACGCCTCCTCCGCAGCATCGTCGCAGGCATCCGCGCCGACGGGAATCCCATCGATTTCGGCGTGCGCCTGAGCGCTTTCGATTTCGTTCCGTTCCGCCCCGACCCGGCCGCCTCCCAGCCCGGGAAACCGGGTCCCGGCATTCCCGCCGACACCCAGTCCTGCCTGCCCTACCACTACGCCTTCGGCGTGAATCCCGACAACCCGGTCGAAGCCGACCTTCGCGAAGCATTTCTGTTTGCCGAATTGTGCGCCGACCTGGACGTGCGCCTCCTCGACCTGAGCGCCGGCTCCCCCTACTACAATCCCCACATCCAGCGCCCGGCCGCCTACCCTCCCAGCGACGGCTACCAGCCCCCCGAAGACCCGCTGGTCGGCGTCGCCCGCCAACTCGCTGCCACCCGCGCCATCCGGGAACATCTCGCCTCCACCCGGCCCCGCCGCCCGGCCATCATCGGCACCGGCTACTCGTACCTGCAGGAATACCTTCCCCACGTGGCCCAGGCGGTGGTCCGCGAGGGATGGACCGATTTCGTCGGGCTCGGTCGCATGGTGCTCAGTTATCCGGAGCTTCCCGCGGATGTCTTCGACAAAGGCGCCCTCACCCCCCGCCTGATCTGCCGCACCTTCAGCGACTGCACCACGGCCCCCCGCAACGGTCTGCCCAGCGGATGTTATCCCCTCGACGACGCCTACAAGGCGCGGCCCGAGGCGAAACAACTCCGCGAAATCAAACGCGGCGCCGCCTCGTCTTAATGCCCCAAACCAACCCATCTCCCGGCACCCAACCCCAGCCCGGAACCCCGCTCGCCCGACGCATCGGGCTCTTCGATGCCACCACCGCCGTGGTGGGCGGCATCGTCGGCGCTGGCATCTTCATGAATCCCTCGGTGGTCGCGAGGCTGATTTCATCACCGTCCCTCATCCTCGCCGCGTGGTTCCTGGGCGGTCTGGTCGCCCTCATCGGCGCCTGGATCTACGCCGAACTCGGCGCCGCCCGCCCGCTCATTGGCGGCCAGTACGCCTACTTCCGCGATGCCTTCCACCCCTGCATCGCCTTCCTCTACGGCTGGGGGCTTCTCTGGGTGATCCAAAGCGGCGGCATGGCAGCCGTCGCCGTCACGTTCGCACGTTACGCCATCATCCTCACCGGATGGATCGGCCACGAAATAACCCTCGCCGTCGGCGCCCTCGCCTTCCTCACCGTGGTGAATTGCTTCGGGGTCCGCGCCGGCGCCGCCACCCAAAGTCTCTTCACCGTCCTCAAGGCCATCGCCATCGCCACCCTCGTGGTCTGCGGCTATTTCGGAACTTCCCCCGACGTCGCCTTGCCCGGCTTGACCCAGCCCACACCGCCTCCCACCGGATGGGCCGAGTTCGGCGCCGCCATGGTCCCCGTCCTCTTCGCCTATGGGGGCTGGCAAACCGCCTGCTTCCTCGCCGGTGAAGTACGGGATCCCGAACGCACACTCCCGCGCGCCCTTATTCTGGGCATCGCCGCCGTCATCACCCTCTACCTCGCCGTCAACGTCGTCTGCCTCCGCACCCTGGGCCCCGCCGGACTCGCCGCCACCACCACCCCGGCCTCCGACGTCATGCAGCGCGCCCTCGGCAACAGCGGGGAACGTTTCCTCGCCGCCGGCATCGTCATCTCCACCTTCGGCTTCCTCAGCCAGGGAATGCTCACCACTCCCCGCGTCTATTTCGCCATGGCCCGCGACGGCCTGTTCTTCCCAGCCCTTGGCCGAGTGAACGCCACCACCCAGGCCCCCATTCCCGCCATCCTCCTCCAGGGAACCGTTGCCGCCCTCATCGCCTGTTCCGGACAGTACGAAGCGATTCTCAATTACGTCGTCTCCGTCGACTTCATCTTCTACGGCCTCGTCGGTGTCTGCGTCTTCGTGTTCCGTCGGCGCTCCGAAGCACCCGCCCCGTTCCGAATCCCCGGCCACCCCTGGACCACCCTGTTCTTTATCGGGATTTGCTGGGTCATCGTCGCCAATCTCACCTGGAAGGAACCCGGCGACAGCTTCAAAGGCCTCGGCATCCTGCTCGCTGGCATCCCCATCTATTTCGTCTGGAAACGATTCCGACCCACACCATGAGCACCCCCGAATCCGTGCAGCGCTCCGACTACATGCACTGGGCCAAGACCCGTCAGGCCGCCCGCTTCAATCTCGCTGTCTCGGGCGTTCCCGGACTGTCCCTCCGCGATCTCCCCGGTGCCCTCGACGATGTCGAACTCAACGGCGCCAGCACGTACGGTTGGCCCCCCCTCCAACAGGCTCTCGCCCAACATCTCCAGGTCGGACCCGACCGCATTGTTCACGCCGCCGGAACCTCCTTCGCCAACCACCTCGCCATGGCCGTCACCTTCCGGCCCGGCGACGATGTGCTGGTCGAACACCCCACCTACGAACTGCTCCTCAGCACCGCCGCCTACCTCGGCGCTTCCATCCGACGGCTCCGCCGCCGCCCTAAGGACCGGTTCCAACTCGATCCCGCCGCCGTGCGCGCTGCCCTCACCCCGCGCACCCGTCTCATTGTCCTCACCAACCTCCACAACCCCTCCAGCGTCCGTATCCCCGACAGCACCCTCCTGGAAGTGGCGCAGCTCGCCGCCGCACAAGGCGCCTATGTGCTCGTCGATGAGGTCTACCTCGACGCCGCCGCCGAACCGCCGCCGGCGACCTCCCACCGTCTGCACGACCACATCCTCGTCACCAGCAGCCTCACCAAGGTCTACGGACTGAGCGGCCTGCGCTGCGGCTGGGTCATCGCCAACCCCGTCCTCACCGAACGCATGTGGCGCTTGAACGATCTCTTCGGCGTCATCCCCGCCCACCCCGCCGAACGCATGAGCGTCACCGCGCTGCGCCAACTTCCCACCCTCCGGGCCGGTGCCCGCCGCATTCTCGACACCAACCGGGACGCCTGGAACGCCTTCCTCGCCAGCCGCGACGACCTGGATGGCTGGCCGCTCGAGTTCGGCAACGTGGCGTTTCCACGCCTGAAATCAGGGAATGTCGATTCCCTGTGCTCCCTGCTCCGGGAAAAGTACGAAACCACCGTCGTTCCAGGCCATTTCTTTGAAATGCCGGATCATTTCCGGGTAGGAATCTCCGCCCCCATCGATCGCTTCACCGAAGGCCTGCAACGATTGGGTCACGCGCTGGACGAGTTGTCCCGCTGACGGACCTCAACCGCAAGGGGTTGCCGGGCGCCGGCCTCAACCGCCGCCCCCACGATCAGCGCTCCGATTCGCCCTCGCGAACTCCGCGCCTCCACAGCTTCCACAACACCCCAAACCCGACCAGCAGCACCCCGCTCACCGCCCACGCCGCAACGCTGGTGCTCCCCGGCCGGAACCACTGCGCCACCCCGCCCACCAGCGGCCCCCCCAGCAGTCCGACCCCAATCGCCGCCTCGTGGATGCCGCCGTGGTCGCCCTTCGTGTCCCCCACATCCATCGAATAATACAGCGACGAATAATAAATCAGCCCGATGCAGATCCCGAACACGACCTGCGCCACCGTCACCACCAGGAACACTCCGGGACGGCTCAGGCCCGGAAGCGACGACGCCAGGAATATGAAGAGGAAGCCCACGATCATCCCCAGAAACGCCCCCGCCAACCAACGGAACCGGTAATGCCACCCGCTCCAATGCCAGAGCCCCACGAAGGTCGCCGTCCGCACAAACAACCAGATCGAACAGAAAAACCCGGCCATCGAGGCATCCAGCGACAACCGCTCCGCCAGCGTCGGGATCAGCGGGATCGCGGTGTTGATCGCAACGTACGCGCAGGGATTCGCCAGCCAGGCCATGCGCAGAAAGGTCTTCGGACTCACCCGGCTCCGATGACGTTCCGATTCCGAAGCCAGCGTCCCATGGGCGGCCGGCGCAGCACCCGACGCCGGCACGCCTCCACCCCGTTCCAGCCACAGGACCAGGCAGAACTGACCGGCAATCATCAGCCCCGGGATCAGGAAAATCACGGTCCGCAGCCCGAGTTTCTCGATCATCGCGCCCCCCGCAAAGAAGGCCGCCGAACCCGCTCCTGACCAAACCAGGTTGTAGATCCCGATGTACTTTTGCAGTCGGGGACCCGGTTCCCCTTCGCTGACCAGCGCCTCCAGATTCGGCCAGGTGAAGCAGATCGCGATGGTCGTCAGCCCGAGGATCACCCCCTGCAACGGCATTTCCACCGAGCGCACCACGTCCGCCCGGTTCAGCCACCATCCCGCCAGCAGCGTCACCGCCATGCCCAGGAACCCCACCTTCAGGGCCCGGAGGTAGCCGAAGCGCTGACCGAACCGCCCGCCCTGGATCGAGGCCACCACGTAGACCCCCCCATAGCCCACCGCCCACAGCAGATTCTCCCGGCTGCCAAAACCGAACTCCGCCTTCAGAAACCAAAAGACGAAGTAGAAGTAGAGGGTCGTCGATACAGCATTCAGGCCTTCCAGAACGAAGGCCCCCACCTTGATACGCTTCGCGTACATGCGTCAAAAATCAGCTGCCCACCCAACCCATCGCCACGTCGGACCCCAGTTCCTCCAACGCCTTGCAGCAATACCACTTCACTGCCCCCGACATTGCCGGCACCAACCCGTCCAACTCTTCACGGGTGCACCAGCGGATGTCCCGATGTTCCTCCTCCGCCAACCCCAACGCCCCGCCCACCGGCCGCGCAAAATAAATCATGCCAATGTGCTCGTGCGTGTCCGAAATGCGGTGGATGTCCAGAAACCGCGGCGCGATCAACGCCCGCGTCCCCGGTTCGGTGGTCGGCGGCCGGTCCCCGACCAGTTCCACGTCCAAGCCGCTCTCCTCCTTCGCCTCCCGCAACGCCGCCACCTCGGGGTCTTCGTCCAACTCAATGTGGCCGCCCAGCGGCAGCCACTTGTCCAGCTTCCGATGGTGGATCACCAACACCCGGTCCCCAGCCACCACGAAGATGGCCACCGTGAAATCGATCTTCTCATGGATGTGCGCCATCGAGCGGCGGACTCTGCGAGCACCCCCGCCCAGCGTCAAACGCGCCGTGGCTCCTCAATCCTCGTCCAATGACAAATCACTCAGCTTCGCCGCCACCTCCATCCAGACGCGCTCCGACACCACGTCCACCGACGGTGAAGCATCGATCACCACCACCCGACCCGGTTCCGCAGCCGCGATCGCCCGAAACCCGGCCGCCACCCGCTCAAAGAAGGTTGTGTCCTCCTGCTCAAACCGATCCCCACCCAACACCCCGCCCGTCCCAGATTCCCGTGCCAGCCGCCTCAGGGCCGACACCTCCGTCGGCACCTCCAATAGCAACGTCAGATCCGGAATCGTTCCGCCCACGGCAAAGTCCAGAATCTGCCGGACCCGCTCCGGGTCCAGGCAGCGTCCCCAGCCCTGATAGGCGACCGTTGAGTCCAGAAAACGATCGCACACCACCACTTCACCAGCCTCCAGGGCCGGCCGAATGACTTCGCGCACCAACTGCGCCCGGGCCGCGTTCATCAGCAGGAGTTCCGCTTCCGGCGTCATCCCCTGCCCAGCTGGACTGTGCTTCAAGGTGTGCCGAATTTCCTCGCCCAACGGCGTCCCTCCCGGCTCCCGCAGTGCCCTTACCCGATACCTTTCCCGCTGTAAACGCTCCACCAGACGGGCCGACTGCGTCGACTTCCCGCAGCCTTCAGAACCCTCGAGGGAGACAAACAGGCCGCGGCTCATCGCAGACTGGCTCCAGCGCCCGGCAGCGGCGGAAGTGCCACAGGCCGCACCGGCACCCGAGCGCCCTGGGCCATCGGTCGTTGACTGATCGCCCGGTTGAGATAGTCCGCCAGCGAATCAATTTGCTCGTCGGTCAACGGTCCTCCCTCCGATTGAGCAAAGGCCGGCATCAACGATCCGTGGCGACCAAAGGTGATCCAACGCACCCAATGCTCGCGATCAGTCGCTTTCCCGAGATTCTTCAGGTCGGGAACCATCGACGCCCGATTGTGGGAGTCATGGCAGATCCCGCAGGCCGCCACGTACAGAGCCGGGCCATGCTTGCCTTCGGAGGGTTTGGCATGACAGCTCGCGCAGTCTCCCCGGAAGACCGCCGACCGATCCGCCAGGGCGATCTGCATGTTCCTCAGCCGGTCATCCATCCCGCCCGAAATCGCCACATTCCCGGTTGCATCCTCGATCACCGCCCGGACGGTCAATGGCTTCACCCCGATGGAGGAATTCACAAACACCGATTTGGTCACCGTCCCGCGCTTGCCACGCGCGTCCAACACCACGGAAAATTCGCCGCCAGCACCCGGCGCGATCGACCAGGGCAGATTCGGCACTTTGGCCACCGTGCAACCACACGAGGTGCGCACCGACTCGATCACCACCGGCCCCGGCGCGGCATTGGTGAACGCAAAGGTGAAGGTGAAGTTGGTCGCCCCGGCAGGCCCCCGCATTTCCTTGGTCGTCTCGTCGAACAGCAACGCCGTCGCCACCCCCGCCGCCCCCTGAGCGTGAGCCGTGCCGGACCACGCCCCCAGGGCCAACCAGAATGCTAAAAACTTCGCGGTCAGCGTCTCGCGGCACCACATAAGCGACCTTCCTACCGCCAACCCGGTTCCTTCGCCAGCCGATTTCCGGCCGGATTCCAACCTTGCATCCCGCCGGACGCACGCTAGACATCTTCACGAATTCACGAAATCCACAGGATTTAAAGCCATGACTACCTCTCTGAAACTCCTCGTCGCCTCGGCGGCTCTCGTCGTTCTCCCCGCTTCCCTCCAGGCCGCCGGCGACGCCGCGTGTTCCACGGCCAAGGCCTGCTGCGCCACCACCACCGCCACCTCAACGACTTCCAAGGAGTCCGGCACCTGCTGCGCTTCCGCCAAGGGCAACTACGTCATGCTGAAGCTCAAGGGCGGCGATGCCGGTGCCATCAGCCAGACGCTCTCCAAGCTCGACGGCGTCAGCGCCGCCGACACCTGCTCCGAATCGAAGTTCACCAAGATCAGCTTCAACCAGGAAAAGGTCTGCTCCTCCAAGATCATGGCCGCCCTCAAGGACGCCGGCTACAAGGTCCAGGCCCAACGCGTCACCTACGCCGTCGAAGGCATGTCCTGCGGCGCCTGCACCACCAAAGTCACCAAGGCTCTCTCCAAGCTCAAGGGCGTGTCCGAAACCCACGTGTGCTCCGAGAGCAAGCAGGCTGTCATTGACTTCAATCCCAGCAAGATCTCGGTCGACAAGATTCTCGCCACCCTGGACGCCACCGGGTTCAAGGCCTCCGAAGTGGTGAACTGATCCCGAGGCCAACTCCTCGGGCCATCATCCCCTTCCCTTTCCAACAGGCGCCCCCTACCGGGGCGCCTTTTTTTACGGCTGCACCACCTCCACGCCTTCAGGTGCCTTCACCTCGGAAACCACCGTGCCGTCCGCCTGCCGTTCATGTCGCACCCGGATCGGTCCCTTGGGAGTCGGATATGCGCCCTCCGCCCACGTCAATCGGCCCAGGCTCGGCGACACCCGCACTTTCTTGAAGCCCGGTTCCAACGGTTGAATCCCCAGCACATGCTGGCTCATCCACGCGGTCGGCCCACTCGCCCACCCGTGACACAGGCTGTGACGGAACCCGACGTAGCAGTGTTCCCCACAGTCCCCGTGCACATCCCGCTTGCCGGACGGCGTCAGTTCATCGATCCGCCCCGCATCCTTCATCCACTCCAAATCAAAACCTTCCCAAAAAGTTGTCGCCCCCAGGTCCAGCATCCCGCCCCAATAGGTCCGGATGAAATCCAGCGCGGTGTCGATCTCGTTCGCCTTCGCCAGCGCCTGCAACACGTAGTAGCCGTAGAACGTCGACAGATCCTTCGGTCCACCCGCCTTCAGGACGGAGTCCGCGACGGCTTGGGCATCCCGCACTCCCGCCAACGCGAGCAACGCCGCCGGCGACTTGCGACCACTCGCCTCGGGAACACGTCGACGCAACCGCGCTGAAGTTTCGGCACAAAGGCTCTCCAAAGCGGTGTCTCCGAGGGTTCGCATGAGGCGACCGCCGCTTTCCAACGACAGCAGGAGCATCGCCTGCAAGCCCTCGTTGACCGCCCGCTTGTTCTCAAAGGTCGGCCAGTCCAGGAATCGCATCCCATCCAAGGTCTCCCGTCCTTCCGCATCCACAAATCCGGCAAGGTGCCGCAACAGCCTTCCCAGGTACTCCCGTTGCGCTTCGAGGTAGGCCCGGTTCCCTTGGTGCATCCAGAGGTCCTCCTGAAGAATGACCCACCACATCGAGTAACTGCTGATCCCATTCATCCACTCCGTGGGCTTCGTCACGTCCCGCATCAGATCCAGGCTCCTCGGCACCACCTCGTTGAAGCCGAACACCGCATGGATCGTCGCCACTTCCGGGTGCAAATCCCCCAGCCAGACCAATCGATCCCGCTTAATCCCGTCCCAGAGATACTCCTGCATGTTCAGGTGAACCGTGTACGCCCCCACGTCCCAGATCCGGTTCAACCGCTCGTCGCTGCAACGAAAGGCCCCCACATACTCCAGATCGCGAATCTGCAGCACCGCCCGCACCTGGCTCAGTTGAACCGGCACGACAGCGTCCGCGTTGTCGATCCGCACAAACCGAAACCCGCTCGGTCCCACCCGCTTCTTGCCCAGCCAGGGCAGCGTCACCACCTGGTCCCGCACCGCATGGTCGTTGCCCGCGTTCTGCTTCCCACCCAGTTCCGCCATCGCCTCCGACGCCGATTCCCCAAACCGCACCCGCACCGTCCGCGGTTTCGCCTGATCCGGCATCATCGGCGTGATGATCTCCACGAAGCCCTGCACCTCGACGCCAAAGTCCAGCAACACCCCCGCCCCGGCTCCCTTGAGTTCCGTGGGTGGCGTCGGCTCGGAAAGCACCGCCTGCCCCGGCTTGGCCGCCAGCAAGGCTTCCGCGTGCGCCACCCCTGGCGGGCTTTGCCACAGCACACGGGTCGGTGGCAGGAAATACTCGCGCAGGGGCGACGCCTCCGCCCGTGACGACACAGAAGCCGGAATGCCGGGTGGCAGCGCCGCCGTCGCCAGCCGGCCGACCGATACAATGAGCCAACCGGCGGTGAACCACCGTCCGAGCAGGGGAGTCTTCATCAGAGCTGGATTCACATTGCCTCCGCCGCGCGTCGCCCGACAAGCGAGTGGGGACGGGGCGCGAATCCACGCGGGGCTTTGCAAATCCATTGGAGGGGTCCACCCTGCCGATGTCCTTCATCGCCCATGAACCTCCCGGGTCCCACGGTCAGCGTCGCATTACCAGTGTCGGTGGCGTTCGAATGGATGAAGCGGGTTCTCTTCCAGCCATTCGATCTCTACCGCTGGCTGGTCATCGGCTTCACCGCGTGGCTCGCGTCTCTCGGGGAATGGAGCGGCGGCAGTGGCGGCGGAGGAGCAAGCAGGGGCGGCCGGGGGGCTGGAACGATCGGTGATCCAAGCCCTCTTGAACTGTGGGAAGGCGCCCGTTCGTACGTCTTCGAGAACTTCGTCTGGCTGGTGCCCACCGCGATTCTCGTGTTGATCGTCGTTGTGGCGTTGGGCCTTCTGATCGTCTGGCTGAGCAGCCGTGGCCGTTTCATGTTCCTGCACAACGTCGCCCGAAATCAGGCCGACATCGTAGCCCCGTGGCACGCGTACCGGCAGCACGGGAACAGCCTGTTCCTCTTCCGGCTCGTCGTGGCGATTGCCGGCTTCGTCATCTGCCTGCCGTTCTTCGTCCTGCTCGGGCTCGGATCCCTGCCCATGATCCGCTCGGAAAGCCTCATCCCCGGCGCCGTGCTCGTGGTCCTGGGTGCCGGGCTCGGCCTGCTCCTCATCGCCATCGCCTTCGCCGTGATCGAGAAGCTCACCAAGGACTTCGTCGTTCCCATCATGTGGCTGCGCCAGCCTTCCTGCCTCGAAGCCTGGAAGGAGTTCCGTGCCCTGCTCCGACCGCGCCTCGGTGATTTCGCCCTCTACATCCTGTTCCACATCCTGCTCACCGTCGGCGCTGGCGTTCTCATCCTCATGGTCGCGATCCTGACCTGCTGCATCGCGGGGTGTCTGTTTGCGCTTCCCTACCTGGGAACAGTCTTCCTGCTGCCTGTCTTCGTCTTCTTCCGGTCCTATTCCCTGCTCTACTTCGCCCAGTACGGTCCGGAGTACAACGTGTTCCTGGCCCAACCGGCTCCCTCCACCAGCCAGACTCCAGCCGGCACCTGAAAGCCCGGCTAATCCTCCATTTCACCCCGGTCGCATTGACCGGTCCCCACCACCCGCCAAGGCTGGGCGTGCCATGGATTCTTCTTGCCCCACGGGAACCCGCCGGTTCCCGGTTCTCACTCTTTTCGCGTGCTTCGCGCTCGCGCTCTTCCCATCCACCGCGCGAGCCCACGTCGGCTCGGGCGCCAATTGTGCCGGGTGCCATTCCTCCGCGCGCAACGCCATGTCGCTGACCGGATTTCAGCTCACCACCAATGTCAACACCGGCTCGCTCAAGGTCTACGTGGTGGCTCCGGGCGGGACCGTGCCGATCGGCATCCAGGTCACCGACGGCCGCAATGAGTACGGCTTCGCGATGGTCGGCCTCGATGCCACCGGCACTCTGGATTCCTCCCACAAGCTGCTCTCCCAACCCGATGCGTCCTGGACCCGACGGAGCGCCTATTACTCCTTCGGCCCCAAGACCGGAAACCAATCCTGGACCTTCCGGCTCGGGGTCCCCGCCAACACCCCGCCCGACCTGTATCTCCTCTCCCTCCGCATCGCCGGCGACGGCGGCGGACGCTGGAACGAACAGGAATCGTTCCTGGTCAGTGTCCAACGCGCGACACCTCCCCAACCCCAGGTCACCAACCCCGCCCGGAACGGAACCACGTTCGCCTGCCGCGTGGCCACCATCACGGGTTTCACCTACTTCCTGGAAACCCAACGTGAACCGGGGATTTCTCCGTGGGCCACCGTCTCCTCCGCCACCGGTGATGGAACCAACCGCACCCTCACCGACCCCGACGCCACCGCGCCTCATGCCATCTACCGCGTCCGGGTGGAGTGACGATGGCGGTTCAGATCCGACCCCGTTTCCCCTGAGATGGTCAGGCGTGTACCTCAACAGGTTTCCTCCGGCAGGGCCTGAGGATTCCGGCGAATCCGCGCCTGAAGAATCCGGTTTCGAAGTGCTGCCATCGCGCTAGGTTGGCCGGGTCATGATTCTTTTCGCCAAGCTGCTGCTCGCGATCGCCACGGGTTGGGTCATCCTGGCCTTGCTGTGAGGACCTACCGATGGTTCGCCGACCCGGTCTTCATCGGCGCATGTCTGTTGTACGCGGCCAACCGCTGGCTGGTGCTTCCTCGCGTCGGGGGATCCTTCCTGCACGGGCAGTTCAATGATCTGCTGCTCATCCCGGCCGCACTGCCCGGGGTGCTTTGGCTCCAACGGCTGTTCGGCCTCCGTCACGAGGACCGTCCACCCCTGTGGTCCGAGATCGGAACCCATCTGGTGGTCTGGTCGATCCTGTTCGAGGTGGTCGGGCCCAAAGTGCTGCCGGTCCATGGCGACGTTCGGGACGTGCTGGCTTACGCCGTTGGCGGGCTGGCCTCCGGGTTCTGGTGGAACCGCCCAGCAGAGCAACCGATGACCTGCGGATGAGTTTCGACCGACTCGCCCGCCACTATCGGTGGATGGAGGCGCTGCTGGCCGGGCGGACTCTCCAGCGGGCGCGGACTGCCTGGCTGGCGGACATCGGCACGCCGCGTCGCGCGTTGCTGGCCGGAGAGGGAAACGGCCGGTTCCTGGCCGCCGCGGTGCAGGCCCTGCCCACGACACGTTTCCTGTGCGTGGATGCGAGCGTTGAAATGCTTGAAATGGCGCGTCGCTCCGTACCGGACCGCGAGTTGGGTCGGGTGGAATTCGCCCACGCGACCCTGCCCGACTGGGCTCCCGAACCGGCAGCCTTCGACCTCGTGGTGACCCACTTCTTCCTGGACTGCTTCCCTTCGCCGATTCTGGAGCAGGTGATCTCGGCGCTCGCGGCGGGATTGGAGCCCGGCGCCCTTTGGTGCCTCTCCGACTTCGCCGTGCCGAAACCGGGCCTGGCACGGCGAAGGGCTCAGATCATTCACGCCCTGATGTACGCGTTCTTCCGACGGACAACCCGAATTCCAGCGCGGTCGCTCGTGGCTCCGGAACCTGAGCTGATGCGGCAGGGTTGGATTCGGAAAGCCCACCGGGAATACGAGTGGGGCTTGATCCGATCCAGCCTCTGGCACCGCCAGTGATGCAACCGGCCGATTCCTCACCGACCCCCACGCCAGCGCTCCGCACACCATCGACGACCGCAGCGAGCGAGCGGCCACGAGAATGATACGGGCAGGACGCTTGACACCTCCTGCGTCGAGCGTGAATAAACCAAGCGTCGCTGCGGATATTTCCAAAGCCTGTTAAGGGTTCGAGGCGGGATCGCCTTGGAGGTCAATTCGGGTGGTCGGGCCGCCACCTGGCTAGTTTCTTCATCGAAGGCGGAACTTCGAATCGTGGAGTTGTGAGGTGTGGCATCGATGGCACACGTCCAACCCGGGGAGGTTCAACCTCCCTCCTCGAATTCATTTCGCGTTTCGCCGGCGATGAGGAAGTGCCGCTGGTGCAAGAACGCATGGAACAGCCCGACCTCGATCTGATGACCGATGAACCGTCCCGCACTCAGGCGCCCGCAATGCAGACCGATGCATTGCACTCCGCTGCCGGCCTGCCGCGGATCGCAATGATCTCCACCCACGGGTATGTGGCCGCACAACCCCCGCTGGGCGCGGCCGATACCGGCGGCCAGGTGGTCTATGTGCTGGAACTCTCCAAGAAGCTGGCCCAACTCGGCTATGAGGTGGACATCTGGACCCGCCGCTTCGAAGACCAGCCCGAAATCGAACCGGCCGCCCCACAGGTGCGCATCATTCGCGTGCCGTGCGGCGGGTCGCAGTTCATTCCCAAGGAGTACCTCAGCCAAAGGATCCCCCAGTGGAGCGAGAACGCGCTCCGCTTCATCAAGAGACACTCGCTCCGTTACGAGTTCATCGACAGCCACTACTGGGACGCGGGACTGGCGGGCCAGCATGTCAGCGACGCGTTGGACATCCCTCATATCCATACCCCTCATTCCCTCGGTCTTTGGAAGAAACGCCAGATGGAAAACGATTACCCAGGGGACGCCGCGAAGTTCGAGAAGCAGTACAACTTCGCCGAACGCATCCAACGGGAACGCCTCCTGTACACCGACGCGGACTTGGTCGTCGCGACCACACCCCAGCAGCTCGATTTGCTCCGGGAGGATTATGAAGCCCCCGCCGACACCTGCCGGATGATTCCGCCGGGCTACGACGACAGCCGTTTCTTCCCCGTCGGCGAAGGTTCTCGCAACGCCATCCGCCAGCGTCTCGGCTTTTCCGGAAAGACGGTCATGGCCATCGGACGATTGGCGCGCAACAAGGGCTATGACCTGCTTATCCAGGGATTCTCGGTCCTGGCGGCGCGCGAACCGGACGCCCGCCTCCTCCTGGCTGTCGGCGGCACCACTCCGACTGCCTTGGAGGACACCCTGCTGGCTGAATTGAAAGAACTGGTGTCGTCGCTCGCCCTTCAGGATCGCGTGCATTTCGGCAACTTCATCCCGGACGACCAGCTGGCGGATTACTACCGCGCCGCCGACCTCTTCGTGCTTTCCAGCCGGTACGAACCGTTCGGCATGACCGCCATCGAAGCCATGGCGTCGGGAACACCCACCGTCGTGACCGTCCATGGCGGTCTCTATCGGGCACTGACCTTCGGGCGCCACGCGCTGTTTGCCGATCCCTTCGACAAGGAAGACCTCGGAATCACCATGCTGAAGGCCTTCCGGCATCCGCGCCTTCGCAACCGCATGGCGAGAATGGGCGCCCACAAGGCCCGGAGCCTGTTCACCTGGACGGGCGTCGCTCAGCAACTCATCGCCACCGTCGAGCAGCGTCCCGGCGCCGCTCTGGTGCTGGCGGACAACGAATGGGATGAACCCTGGAATGACGCCGATTAAGCTCTTTTGCTCCGACCTCGACGGCACACTGCTCGGAAACCCCGAGGCAACCCGGCGCCTCAAGGAAAGCTGGGAGGCTCTCCCCTCATCCGCGCGACCACTCCTGTGCTATGCCTCAGGACGTTTCGTGCAGAACATCATCGACCTCCTGGCGACCGGCGTTCTGCCCTGGCCCGACTACATCATCGGAGGCGTCGGAACCCAGCTCTACGACGGCCGCCGCAAGCGGGCGATGAGCGACTTCAACCGGCGGTTTGGCACGGGCTGGGACCTGCCTCGCATCGAGACGATCGTTGGAAACTTTCCAGGCGTCGTGCGGCAACCCCCGGAGTTTCTGCACCCGTACAAATCGAGCTGGTTCCTTCCCCAGGCAACATCCCAAACCCTCGCCACACTGGAGAATCTGTTGGTGGAGGCCGGACTGGAGGTCACCATCGTCTACTCCAGCGCTCGCGACCTGGATGTGCTGCCCCGCGACACCAACAAAGGCTCGGCCCTTCGCTGGATGTGCGAGCGTCTGTCGGTCGAACTCGACGCCGTTCTCGTAGCCGGCGACACAGGCAACGACGCCAGCCTGTTCCTCCTTCCGGGGGTGCGCGGCATCATTGTGGAAAACGCCCAACCCGAGCTCATCGAAGCCGCGGTCAAGGTGCCCACCTTCAACGCGACCCGCGTCATGGCCGAGGGAGTCTTGGAAGGCCTCGAGCACTTCGGCGTGATCCCGTCCACACCTCAGCCCTCCTCTTCGTCCCTGAGCATCGAGCAGATGGACCCAACCCTCCGGATGCTCTTTTCCGAGGCGGCGCTCGGCTCCCTCACTTCCCACGAGAGGGACACGATCATCACGGGATACCGTCACGCGCTGGTCACCATCCGAAAGAACATCACCCCCCTGGGCTTCTCCGCGTGCTCACTCACCGACAACGACGTGACCGGTACGGACATCAATTACCGCAGCGTCTGGGCGCGCGATGGCGCCATGACCATCGTCGGCACCGTCGAGTTGAACGACCCGGCCATCCGCGAAGCCCAGAAAACCACGCTCCGGACACTCTTCGACCGCCTCGCGCCCAACGGTCAAATGCCCGCGAACGTTCGCATCGACGACGGCGTGCCCGACTACAGCGGCGTCGGCGGCATCTGCGCCATCGACAGCGCCCTGTGGGCGATCGTTGCCTTCCATGCCTACGTCAGGAAGACGGGGGACCTCGATTTCTTGGCGGAATACCATGATCAACTCCAACGGGTGATGCAGTGGTTGGGGGCCCTGGACAGCAACAACGACGGGCTGCTCGAAATCCCCGAGGCCGGTGACTGGACCGATTTGTTCGGCCGCAGTTACCACGTGCTTTACGACGAAGTGCTTTGGTACCGCGCCACCGTCGCCTATGGGCGCTTGCTGGAGCTGGAACGCCGATTTGACGAGGCCGCGGAATACCTTCGTCGCTCCCAGGTGCTCCGCTCGAAGATTCTCGAGGTTTTCTGGCCAACCACCAAGGTGTCGACAGCCCCCCTTCCGTTCAGCTTCGCGAAATCCCAGGCGTCCGTCGGCGACTCCAGTTACCTGCTCGCGGAAATCACGCCGTTCGGATTCAACTGGCGCTGCGATGTTCTGGGAAACATCCAGGGTTTCATCTCCAACGTCCTGGATGTGGAGCGCGCTCGAACCGCGTTCAAGTTCATGTGGGGCGTCGGTGTCAACGAACCCTACCCGGTCGTGAATCTCTACCCGCCGGTTCAATCCGGTGACCCGGACTGGCGGGCCTACTACACCGTCAATCTGCTCAACCTCCCCGGTCACTACCACAACGGAGGCATCTGGCCCTTCATCGGCGGCATGTGGGTGCGCTTCATCCACCGATTGGGACTCTACGAGGTCGCCTGTCGCGAAATGCTGAAACTCGCCCAACTCAACCGCCTGGGGAAAAACCAGGAATGGGAGTTCAACGAATGGTTTCACAGCCGCACCGGCAGACCCATGGGCAAGTGCTTCCAAGCCTGGTCAGCATCCAGCTACATCCACGCGTGCCGGGAACTCCAAATCAGCCCCGAAGCCTTGCAGTCGGATTAACCACCACGTCTCCTGCCTCCATCCAGAACATCATGCGCGCCCTCCTCGCCCGCTGCCTGACCTGGCTCGCCCTCGCCGGTCTCTACATCGCCCCAGTCACCGCTCAAACCTGGGACTCCCTCCTATCCACCATCCGCCGCAAATTCCCCGGCGTGCGCCAACTCTCCACCCAGGACCTCGCCGCCTGGCTCGCGGACCCCTCCCGCCCCACCCCCATCCTGATCGACACGCGCGAGCCCAAGGAATTCGCCGTCAGTCATCTCCCCCACGCACGCCACGCCGCTTCCCTCGCCGCCGTGCAGGCCCTGAATCTCCCCAAATCCCAGCCCATCGTCGTCTATTGCTCCGTTGGATACCGGTCGTCATCGCTCGCGGAACAACTGACACAGGCGGGCTACTCCCAGGTCGCCAACCTCGAGGGCTCGATCTTCGCCTGGGCCAACGAAGGTCGTCCTGTGTACCGCGGCACCAACACCGTCACCGAGGTTCACCCGTACGACGCAAAGTGGGGCCAGTTGCTCGCCCCTCGCTCGCATCCTTCTCGATCGGACGCCCAGCCCGCGCATTCCCCACCGCCTCGCTGACGGTCAGGGCCCGTCCATAGACGCGAAGTGCCTCAACCCGGAGCACCCCGTCCCGCGCCACTTTCAAGGCCTCCCCTCCATGGGGCGTGCGAAGCAACGGGCTGAACCGGCCCCAGCCAAACTGCCGTTCATCACCCCCGTCCATCAGAACGCCGTCCACCACGAACAGAATCAGCTTCGGCCCACCGTCCACGATGACCGCCACGTGGTGCTCCGTCCCCGGCTCCCAACCCACCGGATCGCTTCGCCACACGCATTCGGTGCGCCCGTCGTTCATCGTCAGAAACAATATCCCGCCGTCCCTTTCCAGGACCATCCCACGCCCACCCTCCACACGGTTGTCCAGCACCACATGGCGTTCGCCAACCCCTCCCGCCCGAACCCACAGATCCAGGGTGAACCCGGCGCGCCGGTCCTTCCCGCGATGATCCAGCTCGCGCAGGTTCCGCTCGTGCAACTCCGGCAACCGGGGCATCGGAATCAGTCCCATCTCCAACGCTGCACCCGTCGCCTCCACCAGAAGACCCTGTGACGCCGGAGCGCGCCGCGTCCGTTGTTCGAGCAAACCCTGAACCAAGCCGGGAGGCAGCTCGTGCACCCGCCCCTCGTCCTTCTGGGTCTCCGTCACAAAGTAACGCCCTCCGTCCTCCATCAGATCCGGGTAGCTCATGCGTATGAACGGATCGTCGTCGTACAACACCACCTCTGGCTGGGACCACTCCAGAATCCGTCCCTCGGGCGTTTCGCGTTCCCAACCCGCCGCCATCCACGCCGGATTCCGATCCGCATACGGGTCCCAATCCGCCCGCTGCCGGACCGCCGCTCCACCATGGTTGTGGAACCAGTACAAATACCGACCATCCGCCAGTCGCCAGACGAAGTTCGCCGCTCGCGGGTTCTTGATGCGCCGGCCACCCGCTTTGTAGGTCAGATATTCCGGACGGCTCCAGGTTCGTCCACGGTCCCGGCTGTACGCACAGGCCGGCCATCCTGACGTGGTCCGGTACACACAGTGGAGCGTGCCATCGCTCAACTCTGTGACGCATTGTTCCTCGGCAATCGGCCCGCCACCTTCGGGCGCCCGCAACCCATCGTCGCCCTCCGGCAACGTCTCAAACCGTATCCGTTCCGGATCACGTTCGTTCGCCAGGTTGTCGCTCCGCAGAAAGGCCCCCTCCGATCGCGCAAAAAAGGCCGGCCCCATCGCACCCACCTTGTGCAGCGTCAACAGCACCGAACCATCCGACAGCGACGTCGGCCGTCCCACATTCCAAAAGAACCTCAGCACGCCGCCGTAGAGATTGGTGCGGTCCATCGAGAATTCCCGAACCGGCACGTCATACCGGCGCTCGGACCAGCTCCGACCGTGGTCATCCGAGAATTTAAAGACGTAGTGGCCCAGCGAATCCGCCCGCAGAAACACTCCCCCATCCTCGCGCCGCACTTCGCGGACCCGGTCGGTGTTGTGATTGTAGAAACAGTACAATCTCCCGGAGGGAGCCAGGTACGGCACGGCATACGACGCCTCCGGCCCCGACGCCGGCTCCACGTCCACCGGCACCGACCACGTCCTGCCGCGGTCGGTGCTTCGCGTCGAAACCACATGCTGACCTCGCGCGCCCTCTTCCGCCGGCCCCGTCGTCATCACGCACAACCACGCCCCATCCATTGTCCGGACCACGTACGGCTGATCCACATAGCCTTCACCTGGAAGCATCCATCCGTTGGACCGATGGCGAAGGTCCGACACCGCGGCGGCCAGCTTCGCCGCACCCGCCTCACCGGTCCCACCCGTCCCAGCAGTCCCACCCCCCGATGCCGATGCAATCCCGACCAGCAAAACGAACAAGCCCCAACCACCCCATCGACCCACGACGTTGCTCAACTTGTTTGCCACGGAGCCTTCCGTTTACTTCGGGCGCCCCATGCCCTTCCAGCACTCTTCACGAACCGAGTTCTCACCACCGAAGCACCAAGGCACAGAGAAATGAGACAAACCATTGATGCCTCTGTGACTCGGTGTCTCTGTGGTCAACCTCTCTATGGTTCATGGCCCCAATGCGCGATTCGCGAATCGTGGCGACTTCCGATGAACCCGTCGTCCGTAGCGGCGGGCGTCCCGCCTGCCGATCGGGTCGGGTGCCGGGGATAGCGCCCCGGCACCCTCCCACACCACCGTACGTGCGGTTTTCCGCATACGGCGGTTGAACGCAGCGGCCTTCTACATGGTGGCCGCGAGGTCTGATGGCATCAGGAACCCGTGACGCCTC
>CAUJJW010000086.1 GCA_963205105.1 Verrucomicrobiota bacterium
GATCGCGCGTTGAGGAACTGCTTCGAAGCCACCGCGACGACACTTTTCTCGAGGAACCTGCTGCGGAACTAAGCGAAACCGTATTGAGCGCTGCTGTGGCGCTGACAGAAGGCCCTGGCACTGTCATCGGTCGGTATAAATTGCTCCAACAGATTGGGGAAGGGGGCATGGGAGTCGTCTACATGGCAGAACAGGACCAACCGGTTCGTCGCCGGGTCGCCTTGAAGATCATCAAGGTGGGAATGGATACCAGGACCGTGGTGGCCCGATTCGAGGCAGAACGCCAGGCACTCGCTCTCATGGACCATCCGAGCATTGCCAAAGTCTTCGATGCGGGCGCCACCGAGACCGGGCGGCCCTATTTTGTGATGGAGCTGGTGCAGGGCGTTCCCATCACAGAGTTCTGCGACAAGAACAAGGTGCCGGCGAGGGAGCGACTGGAGTTGTTCATGGGCGTTTGTCAGGCAATCCAAAGCGCACACCAGAAAGGCATCATCCACCGGGACATCAAGCCTTCGAATGTTTTGGTCACAATCGAGCACGGGGAACCCATGCCCAAGGTCATCGACTTCGGCATCTCCAAAGCCACGAATCAGAAGCTCACCGAGAAGACCCTGTTCACCCAATTCGCCACGATGATTGGAACGCCGGCCTATATGAGCCCGGAACAGGCTGAAATGAGCAGCCTCGATATCGACACCCGCGCCGACATCTACTCCCTTGGCGTCTTGCTGTACGAACTGCTGACCGGAACAACGCCCTTCCCGGCGGAGCGACTGCGCAGCCTGGGGTTCGGTGCGATGCAGCGGATCATCGTGGACGAAGAACCCGAGCGGCCTTCCACCCGCCTCAGCACGATGTCCGACGAGCAGAAGTCGGCCATCGCCCGGAATCGCGGCAATGACCTTTCCGGGCTAGGGGCGCTCCTTCGAGGCGACCTCGATTGGATTGTGATGCGATGTCTCGAGAAGGACCGTCGGCGCCGCTACGAGACTGCCAATGCTTTGGCGAGCGACCTGCAACGGCATCTGCAAAACGAACCTGTCGTCGCGCGCCCACCGAGTGCGGTATACCGAATTCAAAAAATGGTGACGAGGAACCGAGGTCTCGTGCTCGCTACGGCTGCGATCGCCATGACCCTGGTCCTGGCGTTGGGCTTCAGCACGGCCGCCCTGATGAGGGAGCGTAGTGCCCGGACTCAGGCTGAATTGGCGGAGTTGGCACGAAAGGAGGCGAAGCAATTGGGCGAAGCGGAAGCGGTGCGAGCGGATTCAGTGTCTCGCTTTGTTGCGGGCTTTTTCGACGATGTCATCCCGACATTGCACCGGATGGGGCAACGCGAGTCCATCCAGCGGTTGCTTGAAATTGCGGATCGACTCGCGGGGGAACTAACCAACGCTCCATCTGCGGAAGCGTCGCTTCGGCTTGCCGTAGCGACTGCCTACGCCGAGCGGCTATACCAGTTCAAGTTCGCCATTCCGCACTATTTGGCGGTTGAGGCCTTGGCGAGCAAAGGGGGGCCGACTCAGGCGCAGATCGGAAGGACTGCTCTTCTCCACCGTGTTGGTACGGAAATGTGGTTAGCGCGCGACCCGATGAAAGCTCGCGAGCTGTTGGATATCGGTCACGCCGCTGAGGTTGCCACACCACCCGATTACGGTACAGCGGCTTTCGCCTACAGTGTCGCTGCGGAGTTCAACCTCTACTATGGGTCGCTGGAGGAATCCGAGCGATGGGCAGGGGAGGCGATTCGAATCGCCAAGCTGAGGCTGGGTCCGGCCGATCCCACTTTTGATATCGCCTATCCCTTGCATTTGCGCATTCAGCTCTCGAGTAAAAGGGGGGCCGCCGATGTTTCCGAAGCGGATGCGGACGAACTCTTCGATTCGCTTCGGATGGCGCCTGGTCTAGACAAAGACCAGGGGCGAAGGCGGCACGTGGACTTCCTTAACTTGATTTGGCTTATCGGGGACAATTCCAGTCTGCCGGAGCCGTCCCTTCGCCGCGCTTTCCGGGGTCTATCGGCCGATTTGCATGCTGAACGCGGATTGACCCAAGGGTTGCTCGGCATTGCGGTCGCACGTGATGGTGACTGGGGCGCTGGCCTAGCTCTGATGCGCTCGGCGGCAAACGATGGCTTTAGCTCGGTTGAGCTTTGGAATGCCACGATCCAACTGGCAATGCTACTGCGGGATTCTGAATTGGTAAGTTCACTCGCCATCGATGGGTTGGCACGATTTTCGGGGGCCATGGATGCTGATGGTGCCCGACGATTGGTCGAACCGCTGCTCCTTGAGCCTCTCCCGCCGGCAATGGCCTCGACGGTCATGAGGCTGGTCGAGGTTACACAGCACGGTCCGATCGAGGCATGGGCCATGGCTCAACCACCATACGCTCTCTCCAAGTATCGAAGCGGCGATCACGCAGGCGCTATCCGAGTGATTGAGACAGCTCTGGAGGAAGGACCGAGAATCATGGGACGTACATATGATACCTTGAGTCCTGTCTTGCTGTTCATCCGTGCAGCCGCCCAGGCAAAACTGGGGAGATCAGGAGAAGCGCGAGCCTCATATCGGGAGGCGATGGGATTCCACTCCGGTGCCTTGCAAATGGCCGGCCAAGCCTATCGTGGAACCCACTGGCAAACGGCTTGCACCGCCGAACTCCTCAGGCGCGAAGCTGCATCCCTACTGGGTGACGAGGGAGCGAGCGCGGTGCCGGCAGATCTCAAGCGGTAAGGTAGTACCGAGCGATGATGCTCCCCGTTAGGCCGACTTGCATGGGCTGCGAGCGCTCCACTGCGGTTCGCCGGATCGGTGACTCGAGCGAGGCACTGATTTGGTTTCCATGAAAAGTGCGGATCGAAGTTGGCGGGGTGTCTTCGGGTTGTGTTGGGCACGGCATCGCATGCCCTCATAATGCGCAAACTTGGCGGCGATAGTAGTATCAGTGGTCTCGGTAGAACGATTCCGGACGACACCGTTCCGACGTCTGAACGGTGAATGTCCCACTGCGGGACTGGGGGGCGAGGAAGGCGCGAGCCCGGTATTGGTCCTCCGGTTGGGCTGTGGATCCGGGCTCGCCCGAAATCGTGAGGCCGCGCGGGAATCGCGGCCCGAAGTTTTTTCACTCCGCGACGTGGCGCTCCGCCGAATGCCGCAACCTCGTGCCAGGAGGAACCTGTCACTGCGTTGCTTTCCCATTCCGCTCCGCTTCTTCCACGTCGACTTCGCGTTCTACCGAGTGGCCAGCCCAGGGGCTGACTCTGTTGTTGCGTTCGCGTTCCCTGCGCGCCGGGGGGTGGTCCAGACGGGGGCGAAACCACCCCCCGCCGCCCAGGGAATGCTTTCTTGGGGGAATCGGGAGGCATTTATCATTCGGAGAACCTCCTATGAACGTTTACGAAGTCGTGACCGCACGTGTCTTGAAACAGCTGGAAGCCGGCGTTCTGCCTTGGCGCAAGACCTGGACCACCGGTTTGCCCAAGAGCTTGGCCACCCATCGGGAATACCGGGGAATGAACCTGCTGCTGCTGTCGACCACGGAATACTCCTCGGGGTACTGGCTGACCTACCGCGAAGCGTTGAAGCTTGGCGGGCACGTTCGAAAAGGGGAACGAGCGACGCCCGTCGTGTATTGGAAGTGGCGGACACCCGAGGAAATCCAGCGGCTGATCCAGGTGAAAGGCATCGCGGATCCGGCGCCCTGTGTGCCGTTCACCAGCGCGGTGTTTAACCTCGACCAGGTGGAAGGCGTCGAATCCCCGGCCGCGGATCAGCCCACGAAGCCCGAATCTCGCTTGGCCATCGCGGAAGGTGTCCTGGCGGGCATGCGCGATGCACCGGAGATCGTGCACGGCATCACCCAGCAGCCCGCCTACCAATTCACGCTCGACCGAGTGAGCATGCCGCACCTGGGCCAGTTCGAAGGGGCGGACGAGTACTACAGCACCCTTTTTCATGAGTTGATCCATGCCACCGGGCACAGCCGGCGCCTGAATCGGTTCGCGGAAGCGGAAGGGTACCAGATCGAAAAATACTCGTTCGAAGAACTCGTGGCCGAGCTGGGCGCCGCGTTCTTGTGCGCTTTCGCGGGTCTCACGAAACCCAGCACCGAACAGCTTCAGGCAAGCTACATCGCCGATTGGGCGAAGGTTTTCCGTGGGGATGTCCAGGTCCTGGGGCGGGCCGCCTCCGCGGCACAGAAGGCGGTGGACTTCATCCGGGGGACGGTCTTTGAGGAGGCAACCAGCAAGGCAGCATAACGGCGGGCGGGCCTCCGGGATCGTGGCCCGCCCCAAACCCATCCGGGAGCGTTGGCACCTCCCCTCGCCTTCGACTCCTGAGGTGCGTGGCGGCAGCGGTCAAGCCGCCGAGGCAGCGCGGCTTGCAGGTCTTTGGCTCTGTGCCGCCGGGCATCTGCGCCAAAGCGCGGACGGATGCGATCGTGCTCAGTCGGAGACTTTCGCGGCGCGGCCTTCGGCCCTGGGCGCCCGCTCGATGCTGAGGATGCAGCAGGTCGCCGTCCGCCCGCGCTCGCCCTGCTGCACGACCCGCCCAACGGTCTGCTTCGCCAGACCGACGTACAGGGCGTGCAGACCGCGGCCGTCGATGACGACCTCGTCGGTCTGGAACCGCAGCGTGATCCGGGTCGGGGTGAACTGGATGCCTTGAAGGAGGTGGTACGGAAGGAAGAACCCATCCTTGGTGCGATAGAACCGAACCCCAAGCGCGCGATCCTCCGTCGTGAACGGTTGATCCAGGCCGGGGACCTGGTTCTCCGGATCGCCGCCTTCCGGTGTCCGCATCGGACCTTCCAAAGTGGTTCGAAGCATAATCGGTCAGGCAGCGGCGCGAACCCGTGCCGCCGGTCGCAGGGTGGGTTGAATGGCCAGCGGTTCGACCAGTTCTGTGGCGGACAGTCGATCGGCGCGGCGTTGGACGACGTCGCTGAGAAATTCCTGGCTGTCGGTGTAGACCCGCACCTGTTCGCGACCGCGGGAACAACTGACGTAGAACTGGTTGAGATGGGCGGCCTGCAGGGTGTGCGAGTCCACCGCCACGAAGATGCGATCGACGGTGCGTCCCTGGGCGGCGTGGCTGGTGACGCAATAACCGTGGGTGAAAGTTCGGAATTCCGCCGGGATCGTCCTTCCGTCCTGAAGGCCGATCGATCCGTCGTCGTTCAGACGCTGAACGGTGACCAACTGACCGTTGTACAAGCGATGGGACTTCATCGTGCCCTGGAGCAGCAGCGTGTCGCCCTGGGCGATCGGGAGTTCGACGGGTGTCGCCACCTCGTAGCAGGCGGCCTGCTTCTGAGTCACGGCAACGGCGGTGCCGTTGGCACGGGTCGCATGAAGGGTTCCGCCTTCAATGCGCTGAATGACCAGGGTCTCGCCGGCCCGAACGGTCTTGGTCGCCCGGTGGAAGACCAGGGCCTGTTGGGCCCGGTAGTTTCGCAGATCCCGCTTCTGCGCCTGGGTCCACTTAAGCCCCCGATAGGTCAGGACGGTGAACTCCCCGCCCCCCAGTCGCCCGGTCTGCTTCAAGCGTGTACGGATTTCCTCGGTGACCGCTCCGATCTCCCGCCAGGTCGGACTGACGATCAGCGCCGACTTCCCGAGCGCGATCGCTTCGAGGTAGTCCGACGCCAGGCACTGGTAGCGTTCCTCGTCGGCGATTTCGCGAATCCCGCCCAGGCGTTTGAGGCGCAAGAGGCCGTCCGCGCCGTCGCCGGCGGCGAAGGCGGCAATCGCCTCGCGATACTCGGCATGGACCTGGCGGATGATGCGGTGCACCCCGACACAGGCGAGGGCGCTCTTCTGTTCCAGGAGTCGCAAGGCGTCCCCGGCTTGCACACTGTTGTGTTGGCGGGTGTCCCCGGAAAGTAGGATGCGGCATCGATGCTCTTGGGCTCGCTCCAGGAGAGCCAGCATGTCGTCGGTGGCCAATAGGCCGGCCTCGTCGACAACCAGAACGCGGTCTCGTGAATCCCGCTGAAATCCTTCGTCTACCAGGTAGCGCTGAACCGTGGCGGTTTGGGTGAATCCCATGCCGCGGAGTTCGGCGACCGCGGCGCTCGTGGGCGCGAGCAGGAGTGCCTCCTGGTGTAGCTCAATGCCCTTCACGACCTCCTTCAAGAGCGTGCTCTTGCCCGTGCCGGCTCCCTCTCGCAGGCCAGTCACCCAGTCGGGGGCCTGGAGAATTCGCCGCAAAGCCAGGGCCTGTTCGGCGTTCAGGTGGGCCGGGGCAGGGAAGGTGGCGTTCAGCGGCGCCTCCCGGCCCATGCCCTGGTTCACGAGGGCGATCATCCGGGACTCACGATCGAGCATGGATTGGGTGGTCAGTTTTCCGTCGACCTGGAGAAATTCCTCCCGGGCATCGAGGGCTGCTTCCAGGTCGGACAGGGACAGGGTGCCACGGCTGTAGGTCAGGGCTTCTTTCAGGAAGAGGGGGCGATCCACGACCGAACGACGCTCGAACAAGTGGTCGCGCGCGAAGTCGATGGCGGCGTCGACGGAAACCTCCGGCTTGGGAACGGCGGCCGCGTTCCGGCCCGGAATGGCCTGGCGCAAGGTGGCCAGTTCCTCAGGGGTCAGTTGCTGGAGTTGAAGGCGTTGAAAGTCCTCCGGGGTGAGATCGTGGTTCTTTCGGTCGCGGGAGGTGTGCGCCACGGTGGCGCGCGCGTTGTTGGACAGGGGCGCTCCCAGCTTCTTTTCGAGTCGGGCTTCCTCCTCGAGGATGGCGCGCCGACGCTTGCTGTATCGCGTGACGAGTTCCTCGCTGACGATAGCCAGTTCGAAGCCATGCTCGGTGGGGCGGATGGCGTAACCGATATCTTGCACCCGCCGGGCGAGATCGTTCCGGTAGACCTCCGTGAAGTAGGTCATCCATTCGAAAATCCTCTCCGTCTGAAGGGCCTTCCATCGGTTTTCCACCGGATCCCAGGTTGCGTTGAAAACCACGTAATGGGTGTGCAAGTGCGGGTCGAGGGCCCTGGATTCGCCGTGGGTGAAACGGGCGGCGACGATTTCCCCGGTGATTCGGGTGTCATTCATCCCCTGGCGCCGAAGCCGGGTCCCGGCTTCCTTTTCCATCAGCGCCATGGTCGCTTCGGCGGCGGCTTCATGGGCGGCGATCAGGCGATCGTCCCCCAGGGTGAGGGCCGCGATTGAGACGCTTTTGGGCGGCGCACAGGTGAAGTCGTGGTAGACCCGGCGATCCACTTCGCGATGTCGAACCGTGAGCTTTTCCCCGGTGAACGGATGCTGATTGTCGCAAAGCCGTTCGTACGCCTGTTGGTCGACGGCACTTCCCGGCTCAAGCCCCAGTCGTGCCGCCCCTTTTCCAAACCAACGCCCAACCACGGTCTGCCCCTGCGAATGGTACTCTCCGTTGGCCAGGTGCTTCCGGAAGTACTCCTTGGCCACCTGAACGCTTTTCTGTGGTCGAGCGGTGAACATCGTTTGATTCGTGGTGCGTCGTGATGCCGTGTTTCAGGCAAACGTCGTTTGTCGATTCAGCCTCGGTGCAGGGACATTGAATTGCAGGACACCAACCCCTATCTGCGATAGGGCAGATCCCGGGGGTCAATTTCGGAACCACCGGGTACGGAACCAGACGGGAACGGAGCCATCCGCTTCGCGGGGAGGGAGGACCACCTTGCGGTGGCCTTTCGCGCAGTGGACGACCACGCACGCGTGCTTCCCGAGGCCCCGGAGTCGGTCGGGCTTGATCTGATGCTCGTCGATGTTCCGGTACGACTGATGGTACCGGCCTGCGCTCCAGCCGGTCGTTCGGTCACGCCCTACCCGCTTGCCGATGAAATCGGCGCTGGCCTTCGCGTCGTCTTCGTCCGCCGCGGTGAAGATCAGCCGATTCCGCAGGTTCAGGGTGAATACCTTCGCCTGCTCCGCGCCGAGGGCGGGAATCAGGGACGTGGTGCTTTGGGTCGCCGCGACCAGGCAGACCTTGGCTTCCCGGATGATGTCGACCACCGAGTGGTCGCTGAGCCCGTGCTCGCTGCGGGTGACGAAGCGCTGGCATTCGTCGACCAGCAACAGAAGCAGGTTGTGCCGGTCCCGCTGGGCTTTCGGCTGGTCGTACCGATTCAGGGCGTGGATGTAGAACAGGTGCTTCAGGAAGGTCCCCACGAACCGGCGTTCCGTCTGGAGCCGTTGGGGCAGGCCGATGCACAGGATCTTGCCGTCGTCGACGTCGCGCAGTTGAAAGGTGGAATCCCGGCAGAAGACTTCGGCGATCCCGGGTTGGGCGAAGTGGTGGAGGTAGTTCCGGACCGTTCCGACCACGCCCGCCAACTGTTCCGCCGGTTGGGTGAGGTAGAGGCGGAAATGTTCCGCCAGTTCCGCCGACTTCAGCCGTTGGAGAATCGCCCGGGTGTCGTCGGGGTTGACCAGGACGTTGTGGGCGTTCTCCAGCGTCACCGGCAGACCGGCGTCGGCGAGGGCTTCCAGCGCCTTGCCGATGTGAATCTGGGCGGCGTTGCGGAAGAAGGCCTGTTCGTTCGTGCTCCCAAGGGCGACCGCGGTATCGACAACGCATTGGGCGTAGGTCGCGAAAGGGATGGTTCGGTCGCCGACCAAGTTGAAGCGGTGCCGGGGTTGCCAGTCGGAACCGGCTTCCGGCGGCCGAACTTCCAGCACCAAAACGTCGTTCGACCTTCCATGATGTCGGGCGATCGCGACGACCTGTTCATGGAGCACGCCTTTGACGTCGATGCAGAGGCCGCCGAAGCGGGGCTGATTCCGGAAGAACTGCATGAGAATGGGCAGGACGCCGCTCAACGTCTTGCCGGCACCGGTGGCGCCGGTGATGAGGAAGTGCTGGCACGCGCACTGACGGTCCCACTCGAAGCCGCCCAGCCGGATGACGATGTCGTCGCGGAGGAACTCCCGGAGGAAGTGGCTGCCCAGGACGGCCAGGCCCAGCAGGCAGGCGGCGACGGCGATGTTCCACAGGGGGAGAGGAAACAGAAGAAGGTCCTGGCTCATGAGGCGACGAGCTTGAGGTGGTCGCCGTGGACGATGACTCGGCCGCTGCCGGTTCCGCCGGCGAGCAGGTTCTCCGTCACCGCATCGCCCATGCACTGATGGATGGCGGCGAGCAGAGGACCAGCGCCGAGACGGGGGGAGAATCCGACGACTGCCAGGAAGCGTGCAACCTCGGGTCCGACCATCAACGTCCGCCCCCGACTCGCGTGCCACTGAATGAAGTTCTTCAGGTGGAGGGCGACGATGGCTTCCTGGGCGGCGCGTCCGAGGGGGCGGAACACGTACGGATGCCCAAACCGTCGCAGGAGTTCAGGACGAAAATGCCGTTCGATCGAGCGGACCACCCGCTTTTCCAACGAGACGAAGGGGAGATGTTCGCGACCCAGAATCTCGGCGGAACCCAGGTTGCTGGTGACCACGATGTAGAGGCCGGAGAGATCCAAGGTATCGCCCGAGGCGAGCGTCACCCGGTTGGCCTCGGTCATGGCCAGGAACAGGTGGACGAACTCCGGGTGAGCCTTCTCGATTTCGTCGAAGAGCCAGACCCCGCGGGAGGCCTGCCCATACGATTGCTGGAAACGACCGGCGTCACCGGAACGGTTTCCCAGGAGATCGCCGACCCGGTCCAGCGTCTTGAACTCGGCGCAATCGAAGCGGATGAAGTGGTCGGGACCGAAGACGAGATCGGCGAGGTTTTGGGCGGTCTCGGTTTTCCCCACGCCGGTGGGCCCCGCGAAGAGGAAGCACCGGGCGCAACCGCCCGGAGGCACCCCGCCGAGTTCGAGTCGCTGGACGGCCCGGCTGAGGCGCTCCAGCACCTCGGCCTGCCCGAGGATGCGTGAGGACAGGTCCTCGAAGAGTCGCCCCAACGCCGTGGTGCGTGGGGTAGGGGACTTGGATGTTCGTTTCGACATGGATGCGCCGCCGGAGAATCCGGCGTCTCAGTAGGATCCGCCGACCTGGCCCGCTGGGTTTCGTGTCGGCAGCACCGCGGACCGAGCGGACCGGAGCCAACGGATTCCCGATGAACATCCAGCAGTTCCAACGAGCACACGAACGAGCGCTGAGAGAGGGGTTTCGGAGCACTGGCGGGGAGTGTCCCAGCCCCTTTTCGATGCGACGCGACTCGTGGTAGAAGGCGGTCATGGCCCTCATTTCCACCCAGACGCTTCTCGCCGATCACCCTGCGCTGCGGGCGTGTCTTCAGAATCGGGGCTTCGAGCGCACCAGCCCCTCGGAGTACTCCAACGGTCGAGCGACCGTGCGATTCGAAGGGGCGAAGGTTGTGGCGACGCCTTTGGATGGATCGAAAGCGTGGCGTACCGATCTTGGATCCGTTCCGCCCGAAGCGGCGGTGGGCGTCTTGGATGCCATTCTGGCGACGCCACCCTTTCTCTCGAATGCAGCCCGCGACGCGATCGTGGAACAGGCCCACCGGGCCAAGATCGCCCTCGACCGAATCGTGGACGTCATCCGCGAATCGCCCGAAACCCACAGTGCCCGGGAACTCCGTCTCTTTCTCAGGTCACTCTTCAACCAGCACCACGCCCTCAACCTCTGGCGCCTGAAAGACGCCCTCGATTCGCAACGGGCGGCCTGGGTGACCGAAGTCTTCACCGCCTGGATGTCGGGGCTGGTTCCGGACGATTTCCTCCGCCGGGCCCTGAGGGATTCGGGAGAGATGGAGCGATCGAACGTCGCCCGCCTCAGCACGGCCGAGCGAGGCTGCCTTGACAATGCAACCGAAGCCGTGTGCGAGATCCTTCGCTCCACGACGCCGGGAGTGGCGCATTCGGCGCTTACCCGTGCGATTGCCGTGCAGCGAGAGGCGGGAGAATCAACCTCAGCGGTGAAGCGTTCGGATTCGGGTCCTTGTTGGTGAAGCCGGGGTGCAAAATCCGGTTTCTGCAGGCCCGATTGGAGATTCTCTCGGTCGCGTCCGCGCGAGAAGGTGGAATTGATCCGAGGCACCTTGACTGACGACACCGGACCCATTGCATCCGCCCGTCTCATGACTAGTCTGCGATCACCTCCGTAACCGATGAATGCCGTTGGTTTTCAAACCCAGAAGCTCCCCGGAGACCACGATTTCCTGACCGGTCAACTGCCGCGCGAGCTACGCGAAGCGATTGCCTTTGAACGGCTTTGGGAGCTCCATCCGGCAGAGTTTCCGGAGATCCAAATGCATGGACAAAGGGTGAGGATTCCCCGGTGGCAACAAGCTTACGGCGTTAACTACCGGTTCAGCGGGCAGCTGAGCGAGGCGCTCCCCGTTCCTGTCATTCTCGAACCGGTCTTGGCTTGGTGTCGTTCGACCATCGATCCGGCTCTCAACGGTCTTCTGCTCAACTGGTATGACGGCCAGTTGGGGCACTACATCGGCCGCCATCGCGACAGTACCCAAAACCTGGTGCCCAACTCTGCCATCGTAACGGTGTCGTTCGGCGAGGAACGGGTGTTCCGCCTGCGTCCATGGCCCCACAAACCCGGCGCGCCGACGATAGACTTCCGGACTGGCGACGGCTGCGTCTTCATCCTGCCATGGGCGACCAACCGGGCCTTCACGCACGAAGTCACGGCTTCAAAGCGGTTCATGGGGAGGCGGATCTCGGTGACAATCCGGGCTTTCGCGACCTCTGGCTGAGCAGGGATCCGCGACTTCCCGAGGAGTCCGCCGCAACGCTGTCGTCACGGGTGAGACCATCACCACGCCGGAACAGGCGGAGGACTATGCCCGATGTCTTTGCGTGAAATGGAATCTCGGGTTGGCTCCGCTTCCAAATGTCCAGCGGCTGCTCGAGGACAAGGGAATCAAGGTGTTCGAACTCGCTACCGAAGTCCGTCAGCTCAATGGACTGAAGGCGGACACCGAGGCGGGTCCCGTGGTGGTGTTGGCCAGTTGGTTGAACTCCAACCTTCCAAGGAAGCGGATGACTGAAGTCCACGAGCTCGCCCACATCGTGCCTCCATTCGCCGACGGAATCCGGGATCGCGATGAGGGAGCGCCAGTGGGCCGGTTCGCGGGTGCGTTCCTCCTCCCGGAGGAGACGTTCAAACCGGTGTTTGGCCCGCACCGGAACCACTTGGGTGTCGGTGAACGGATCCAGATGAAGGTGACCTTTGAGAGTGTCCATCAGTGCGATGATGAAGCGTACGGAGCAGTTGGGACTGATCAGCCCATCGATCTACAAGCGCTTCCGCATCTACTCGAGCGAGCACGCATGGAAGTCGAAGGGCGAACCTGGGGATGAACTATACCAACGCCCAGAACATCACGGCCGCTTTCGTCACCTCGTGCTCCGCGCGGTTGCCGAGGACATCATCAGCTGTGCGAAAGGTGCGGAGCTTTTCGGGGTGGATCTGGCGGCGCTCCCGCGGGAGCTGCATGAGGTCCTTGGCTAGCCGAGGGAAAGCTCTCTTTCGTCTAACCCGGGTACAGGAGGTCGGGATCTCCTTCCGAGATGCGAATTCAATAGGCGAAACAACATTCCATCGGAGTTGGCGCCTACGTAAAGAAAGCACGACCGCAACAGGTTGAAGATCGAGGTGAAACCAGAGACAGATAGGCTGGTGCGGAACTTAGTGCAAAAGCCTCCAACTCGTAGCGATGACCCGACTTTGGTCTCGCGATACGCTTGAAACTGTCTGAGATGGAATTCTTTGGGATGAGCTGGACAAATGACGAGTCTTCCGTTCATTAATCCCAAGTTTTGAACGCCGCAACCGTCAGCCGCTAACACATACGGAATTTGTGAAGACCCGATGCCATAGCCTTTTGCTGATGATCTTCCTGGGAACATCGCTCTCCCTGCAGGCAATTGAAGAGTACTATTTTGCCCAGGACATCAGCACAAACCCACGTGGTCAAAATGATGTCCCAACACCAACCTATCCACAGAGCAAGGCTGCAGCAGCTGCTTTTCTTGCAAGGCTTAATGCAGTCAATAATATCTCATTCGAAGGATATAGCCATGGCTTTAAGTTATCCGAATTGCAATCTGGCCAAGATCATCTGACTTTCTCTATTCCCAGAACGATCTTCACCCAAACCAATGCGGCCATTGCTTCTGGCGGTGGCTTTGCGACCAGCGGCACCAATTACATTGACCTTGTGGAGGGGCCGCCTCTTTTGGTTTCGTTTAGCCGTCCCCAGGCTGCGCTTGGATACTATGGCATGGATGTGGAGTCTCAGCCATTTGCCCTTCGGTTGGTGCATATCGATGATTCCGTTGAGACTGTGCCGACACCTATTCAGAGGCCGCAGAGATCGGGTGGGGTTTACTTTGTTGGCGTCATTGATAATGCAAACCCTTTTAAGGCAATTATTCTTGAACATCCGACCAGCGGTGATGGGTTCTTTTTTGATGATTTCTTAATCGCGGCGCCTCATCAGGTGATCGCTGCTAAACCGGACGAGTATCCAACTCCGATTCTAGCCTATCGCTTCAATGAGACTGGAAATGTGGCGTTTAGTTCGGGAGTTGACCCATCTTCCCTTGCGCTCTTTTCTGCGGAAGACATTCAGGAGGATCTTCATTCCGAAGATGGAAAAGGGGTTTCTGGATTTGTTGGAGATCGTGCATTCGACAACTCGCGGTCGACGGCCATGGGAACGTTGGGCAGGGGCGGTGTGGCGGTTGCGTCTGCTGTTCCAGCGATCGGAGGCTTGATCTCGTTCACTCTTCAGGGCTGGCTTAAGTGTGATTCTTCACCGATGGACAATATTGCACGCATTGTCGACTCCTATCCTCGTGATGACCTTAACTTATTGGGCGCTGCGGGAGGACAATTGCGCTTTTCGATCAACGGAGACGGTGTTGCTCGAAGCTCGATCGCATACCCAGAAACAAATCAGTGGGTCTATTTTGCTGTAAGCTACGATGGAACTAGATCGACCAACAACGTTCGATTCTTTAAGGGTACGCCAACTGACCAAGTGAGGCAGGTAGATGAATTTACATATGCGCAAGTTGTATTGAATTCAAACTTGGGCATCCGTATTGGGAATACATCGGTGAATTCTTTTGGTGATCGTCCATTTGATGGCTGGATTGATAACTTGCGTCTATTTGGATCAAAAACCAATCGCGGTGGAGTTCTTGCGGCAACACGACTTGAAGTTCTTCGATTAATGGATCTGTCGAACACGTTGGAGTGGCCAAAATTGGGTTTTGAGATGGTAGGTGGCGAATTGATCGTCTTTTGGCCCGCATCTTTAGCTGGGTATCAGTTGGAGTATGCTTCAGGTTTAAACGATCCTGCGGGCTGGACTGTGTTCTCAGGTGTAATTGGGGAATCTGGTGGTCGGCGCTCCGTTAGAATCAGTCCGGTACGGGAGCAGTTTTTTAGGTTGCGTCGTTGAGGAATCCTGCGTGAGGTGCAAATCCAAATCTTTGCATTGGGTGTGCCTTAGCTTTGTGTATTCTTATTTGGCGAATGTGAAAAATGTAAAAATGGGATCACGTGGCTATTGTCTGTGTGAACCTAATCTGCAATCAGAAGTTCTGTGAGTGGCTAATGCGGGCCTGATTGGAGGCCGGTGTAAGAAGCCTTCTGTAGTTTGCTCTCTGGCTGCTCCTTCCCATCCCCTGCGGGGGAGGTGGAGCGATGGCGAGCGTAGCGAGCCGA
>CAUJJW010000087.1 GCA_963205105.1 Verrucomicrobiota bacterium
GGGCCAACGGCCCGTCCTATCCCAGCCTGGGCCAACGGCCCAGGTCAGCGGTTTCATAGAAATCCGAGGGCTGAAAGCCCGTTCCACCGATGGGTCGGGCCTTCAGCCCTCCGCAGACTTCGGGGCAACGCTTCCTGGGCCAACGGCCCAGGCTGGGATGGAACGGGCCCATGGCCCTTGGGAAGGCGCCGGCAGAAACAGGTTCATGGAGAGCCACCTGTTCGAAATCGACCTGCTCACAGGCCATGAACCGGGGATTCCGGGGGGCGAGACGCCCCCCTCTACGGCAGGCGAGACGCCCGCCGCTACGGAGCGAGGGTGGATCGGATTCCCGGGCCAGCCGACTGGCAGTCGCCGCTACGGAAGGAACGCTTTCGATACTGACGATTAGAGAAAATGTTTGCCGTGAATGTCCTGGAATGGCTCCTTGGTTCGTCGTGTCCACGGTGAAGTCGAGCCACCGAGCGATGCATTCAACCCCCACCACCTCATGAGCAGAATCCGAGTCCTTGTTGGAACCAAGAAAGGCGCCTTCATTCTGACTGCCGATGGCCGGCGTCAGGATTGGGAAGTCAGTGGGCCGCATTTTGCCGGCTGGGAGATGTATCACCTGAAAGGCTCGCCGGTGGACCCGAACCGGATCTACGCCTCCCAGACGAGCGGTTGGTTCGGACAACTGATTCAACGTTCGGACGATGGTGGGAAAACCTGGAACACGCCGGGGGGCGAGAAACCGCCAGGTCCCGAGGATTTCGGGCCGCCGAAGGGGGAGAGCAATCGGTTCGTGTACGAAGGCGACGTCGGAACCCACAAGTGGTACGACGGCACGCAGCATCCGTGGGAATTCAAGCGGATCTGGCATCTGGAACCCTCCCTCACCGATCCCGACACCGTGTACGCGGGCGCTGAGGATGCGGCGCTGTTCAAGACAGTGGACGGCGGCAAGACATGGAAGGAGCTCTCGGGTTTGCGGAAGGTCAAGAGCCACCTCTGGCAGCCTGGGGCGGGGGGGATGGGCTTGCACACCATCGTGCTCGATCCCACGAATCCGAATCGAATCTACATCGCGATCTCAGCGGCGGGCGCCTTCCGTACCGACGACGGCGGCACGACGTGGCTGCCAATCAATCGGGGACTCAAGTCCCAGTATGAACTGCCGGATCCCGATGCGGATGTTGGACACTGCGTGCATCGGATCGCCATGCATCCGTCCCGTCCGGGTGTGCTGTTCATGCAAAAGCACTGGGACATCATGCGGACCGACAACGCGGGCGAACAGTGGACCGAAGTCAGTGGCAACCTTCCCAGCGACTTCGGCTTTCCCATCGACGTGCACGCGCACGAGCCGGAGACCATCTATGTCGTGCCCATCAAGAGTGATTCGGAGCATTTCCCGCCGGATGGAAAACTGCGTGTCTATCGCAGTAAGACGGGCGGGAATGAGTGGGAAGCGCTGACCAAGGGCCTGCCGCAGAAGGACTGTTATGTGAACGTGCTGCGCGATGCCATGGCGGTGGATTCCCTGGAACCGTGCGGCATTTACTTTGGCACCACCGGCGGGCAGGTCTACGGATCCGCCGATGGTGGGAATTCGTGGAACGCCATCGTGCGGGACCTGCCGGCGGTGTTGTCGGTGGAAGTTCAGACCCTGCCATGATTCGCGTGGCCCTGCCGTACCACCTGCGGACACTGGCGCGGGTGAACGAAGAAGTGCGGCTTGAAGTGGGCGAACCGGTGACGGTTCGATCGGTGTTGGACGCGTTGGAAGCGGCGTATCCGATGCTGCGTGGAACGATACGGGATCACGGCACCTTGAAGCGGCGAGCGTTCATCCGGTTCTTTGCCTGCAAGGAGGATCTGTCGTTGGACCCCCCGGACACGGTGCTGCCGGAGGCTGTCATCCGCGGTAACGAACCGCTTGTCGTGGTTGGCGCGATGGCGGGGGGGTGAGTAGGTTGCCCGCCAGCATCCATGCCATTCATCACCCAGCACGGCGCTCCACTCAGAGGCCCGGTAACGTCCCACTCCATGCCGACGCGCCGGGCCTTCCTGACGGCAACCGCGTTGTCGGCAGCAGGCATGGCGTTGGCGCCGGTTCTAGGGCGGGCGGCGGAGGAGCAGGAAAAGTTCAGGGACGGCTGGATGACGGTGACGGGGTTCACTCGAAACCTGCCGGCTCCGGTGATCCTGCCGCACGAGCATGTCACCACCGATTTTCTCGGTGCCGAGAGGTTCCCGGCGCCGCGTTACGAACGTGGGAATGCTTTCGACCAGATCGCGCCGCACTTCGAACAACTGCGGCGACGCGACGTGGGGTTGCTGGTGGAATGCACGCCGGCGCATATCGGCCGAGACGTCCTTCTGCTGAAGCGGTTGAGCGAAGCGAGCGGTGTTCGGATTCTGACCAACACCGGCTACTACGGAGCGGTGGAGAACAAATTCCTGCCGCGCCACGCGTTCACCGAGTCGGTGGAACAATTGGCGGATCGATGGCGCAAGGAATGGAAGGAGGGCATTGACGGCACAGGAATCCGGCCGGGCTTTCTCAAGCTGGGTACGGGAAACGGTCGGCTTCCAGAGGTTCACGCCAAACTCCTACGGGCTGCCTGCCGAGTCCATTTGGACACAGGCCTGACGATCGCCGTGCACACGGGCGATGGGGAGGCGGCCCGGGATGAAGTGCGCATCCTGGGCGAGGAAGGCGTGGCACCATCGGCGCTCGTTTGGGTGCACGCCCAGAATGATCCGGGGCCGATCCAGATCGAACTCGCGAAGCGCGGTGTCTGGATCAGCCTGGACGGTTACTCGTTGGCGACTCGAAATCCCGAACGCTACCGAAACCTTCTGGTGGCACATCGGGAGGCTGGAACCCTCGGGCGGGTGTTGGTGTCGCACGACGACGGATGGGCGGTGGAAGGCGAAGCGGCGGCAGGGTCGGAACTGAAGCTCTTCGGGAATGGGAATCCAGCGCCCTACAGCTCGATCTTCGAGCGGTTGCTGCCGGATTTACGGGAAGCGGGTTTTGAGCAGGCGGACCTGGAGCGGTTGACCCGTTCGAACCCGGCCGAGGCGTGGCGGGTGCGTCGACGCGGCTGAGGGCAGGCTTTCGCAGCCCTCGGTATCTGCGTAGGGTTTGGCATGCGTGCGCGACGTGGTACCGACCAGCCGAACGGGATCGGGATTCCGGGGGGCGGGACGCCCGCCTCCACGGCAGGCGGGACGCCCGCCGCTACAGAGGCGCGGTTCATGGGTCGGAGGGCGTTTCTGGGACGGACGGTCGCGGGCCTGGGGGCCGCGGCGTGGTCGGGAATGATTCTGCGCGGCATGGGTGCAGAAGCGGACCGCGCGGCAGGGGGACGGGAGTGGTCGGCGGACGTGGTGATCTGCGGCGGCGGTTTGGGCGGTATGGCGGCGGCCCTGGCCGCTTGTCGGAATGGGCTTCGGGTGATCCTAACCGAGGAGACGGACTGGTTGGGGGGCCAATTGACGTCGCAGGGCGTGCCGCCGGACGAGCATCGATGGATTGAACAGTTCGGGTGCACGCGCAGCTACCGGACTTTGCGGGACGGCATCCGGGAGTACTATCGGCGGCATTATCCGCTGACCGAGGCAGCCCGGGCGCAGCCGTTTCTAAATCCTGGAAGAGGGACCGTTTCAAGGTTGTGCCATGAACCGCGGGTGGCTTTGGCGATGTTGGAAGGGATGCTGGCGCCGTATGGGGGCGGTGGACGGCTGACGGTGTTGCGGGAGCATCGGCCCATCGCGGTGGAGGTTGAAGGCGACCGGGTGCGATCGGTCGCGGTGCGCAGTGTGCGTGGCGGTGGAGAGAAAGTGCTTCGGGCGCCTTGGATTCTGGATGCGACGGAACTGGGGGAACTGCTGCCCCTGGCCAGGGTGGAACACCGGCTGGGTGCCGAGGGGCGGGCGGCGACGGGCGAACCGCATGCTCCTGAGACCGCGGATGAAGGCAACCAGCAGGCGTTCACGATGTGTTTCGCCGTCGATCACGTGGCGGGCGCTGACCACACGATCGAGCAACCGCGCGAGTATGCTTTCTGGCGAGACTACGTTCCGGCACTGAAGCCGGCCTGGCCGGGAAGACTGTTGAGTTGGGACTATTCCAATCCGCGGACCCTGGAGCGGCGGACCCTGGGATTCCATCCCGAGGCGGACCCGGCGGGTTCGTTGTTCAACCTTTGGACGTACCGTCGGATCGCGGCAGCAGAGAACTTTCAGGCTGGGGTGTATGCGGGCGATGTGTCGCTCATCAACTGGCCTCAGAATGACTACCTGCTGGGTCCCTTGGTGGGGGTATCGGACGCGGAGCGTGAGCGTCACATCGCGCGCGCCAAGCAGTTGAGTCTTTCATTGCTCTATTGGATGCAGACCGAGGCGCCGCGGGAGGACGGCAAGTCTGGCTGGCCTGGGCTGCGGTTGCGACCGGATCTGATGGGTACGGAGGATGGGTTGGCGAAAGCCCCGTACGTTCGGGAATCCCGACGTATTCGGGCGTTGTTCACGATTCGGGAACAGGACCTGGGGACGAAGGTGCGGGCGGAAGCTTTGGGCCAAAAGGAGCCGGAAGTGCGGAGCGAGGCTTACTTCGACACGGTGGGCATCGGTCAGTACCCGATCGATCTGCACCCGACGGTTTCGGGCGACAACTACATCGACTTCGACGCGTTGCCGTTTCAGATCCCGCTGGGGGCGTTGCTGCCCGAGCGGGTGGAGAATTTGTTGCCGGCGAACAAGAACATTGGCACCACGCATGTGACGAACGGGGCCTACCGTTTGCATCCGGTGGAATGGGCGATTGGTGAAGCGGCGGGGTCGCTGGTGGCGTTTGCGACGCGCAAGAAAGTGGCTGCCCGCGCGGTTCGGGAGAAGCCGGCGTTGTTGGCGGAGTTTCAGGGGTGGATTCGGGATCAGGGCCTCGAAACCCATTGGCCATGGCAGGGGGGCGGGCGATGAGCAACGCCGTGGAATCGGGTCCAACGCTCATGTCGACGTTCCGGGTGGAAGGCATGACCTGTCAGAATTGCGCCCGGCATGCGCGGGAAGCGGCGGAAGCCGTGTCGGGTGTCTCGCGCGCCACGGTGGATCTGGGGCGTGGTCGTTTGACGCTGCGCTGGGATGCCAACGGCCAGCGTGATGAATCCGCGGTGGCGGATGCGGTGGGCAAGGCTGGCTTTCCGACGACGCCGGTGCCCGCAACGGCCGCCGGTTCCGAATCGGAGAAGCCGGTGTCGGCGGGCCTGGGTTGGTGGCGCAACGTGGTTCTGGGTGGGGTCGTCACCTTGTTTCTGATGGTGGCGGAATGGGGTTTGGGTTGGGCGCATCAGGTCTGGTTCGGCTGGGTGGCGTTCGCGGTGGCCCTGCCGGTGCAGGTGATCTGTGGCGCGCGGTTTTACCGGGGGGCCTGGGCTCAATTGCGCCGGGGTGCGTCGAGCATGGACACCCTGGTGTCCCTGGGGTCCACCGCGGCGTTTGGTTTCAGTGTGTGGGTGGTGTTCCGGGGCGCCGGAGGCCACGTTTATTTCATGGAATCGGCGGCGATCATCACCCTGATCAGCGTGGGTCATTGGCTGGAGGCGCTGGCCACGGAACGTGCCGCGGGCGCCATTCGCACGCTGGTGGGACTGGCCCCTTCGACTGCGCGGCGTTTGGGAGCGGACGGGGTTGAATCCAGCATCGCGGTGTCGGCGTTGTTGCCCGGGGATCGGATCGTGCTTCGACCCGGCGAGCGGGTGCCGACCGATGGCGAGGTGGTGGAGGGCGGGTCGGCGATGGACGAGGCAATGCTGACCGGCGAAGCGAAGCCGGTGGAGAAGTCGGCGGGATCGAAGGTGTTCGCCGGGACTTCGAACGTGGATGGCCGGTTGGTGGTTCGGGTGGAGTCGACGGGCGAATCCACGGCCCTGGCGCAGATCATCGCGGCAGTGGAACGGGCGCAGAACAGCCGTGCCGGGATTCAGCGGCTTGCGGATTCGGTGAGTTCGGTCTTCGTGCCTGTGGTGATGGTGATGGCGGTGTTGACGGGGCTGTTGTGGGGATTGGCTCCCGAACACGCCGCGGCGATGCACGCGTGGGCGGGGCGGTTTCTGTGGACGATGCCACTGCCGGAGAGCCCGCTGGCAGCGGCGGTGATTCATGCGACCTCGGTCTTGATTGTGGCTTGTCCGTGCGCGATGGGGTTGGCCACTCCCGCCGCGATCATGGCGGGTGCCAATGCGGCGGCGTTACGGGGAATCTTGATTCGCGACGGGGTGGCCCTGGAGAAAGCCGGTCGGATCGACACGGTGGTCTTCGACAAGACAGGCACCCTGACCGAAGGCCGGTTGAAACTGTGCGGTGTTCGGGATCTGCGGCCGGAGGCGGAACGGCGGGAGACGCTGGAATCGCTGGCGTCGGGGGTGGCGCGGGGATCGCGGCATCCGGTGGCGAGGGCGCTGGCGGGTTCGGGGAAAGCCAGGACGACGGAGAACGAAGTGGCCGTGGGAAGCCACCTGTTCGGAACCGACCTGCTCACGGACCGTGAACCGGGGATTCCGGGGGGCGAGACGCCCCCCTCTACGACAGGCGAGACGCCCCCCTCTACGGCAGGCGAGACGCCCGCCGCTACGGACACACGGTTCAGGGGAAGGACCGAGCTATTGCCTAGGTTGCCCGGTGCTTCGGTGGCTGGCGCGGCGTCGATGAAGCCCGGCGGGCCGGTTGGCGCGGTGGTGGGGTTGCGGCGTGATCTCGCCTTCTTGCCGCGGCGATCGTCGGTGGGCGTGTGGGGGGACTGGCGGGAAGTGCGCGGGTCGGGTGTGGAAGCGCGGCGGTCGGGTGAGGAGCAGGTGCTTTACCGGTTGGGGTCGTTGGCATGGCTGGAAGCATGCGGGGTGGCGGGCGTGGCGGGGCTGGCCGGGGAAGATCGGATGACCGGGGCGGTGGTCACGCGAGTGGGTTTGGCGATGGGCACGCATTTGCTGGGCATGGTGGACCTTCAGGACACCTTGCGACCGGAGGCGAAAGCCGTGGTGGCCGCGCTGCATCGGGACGGGCATGCGGTTTACCTGCTCAGTGGGGATGGGTTGCCGGCGGCAGAAGCGGCGGCGAAGGAAGTGGGGATTCCGGCGGCTCACGTGATGGCTTCGGTGAAACCGGAGGAGAAAGCGCACGCGATCCAGCGTTTGCAGGGGGAAGGGCGGCGGGTGGCGTTTGTGGGGGATGGACTGAACGACGGGCCTGCGTTGGCTCAGGCGGACTTGGGCATCGCGGTGAGCCGGGCGACGGATGTGGCGCGGGAGTCGGCGGACGTGGTGTTGATTCGGCCGGGTTTGGAGCGGTTGCTGGAGGCGCTTGGATTGGCGCAGGCGACGTTGAGGACCATTCGCCAGAATCTGTTCTGGGCGTTCTTTTACAACGCGGCGGCGGTGCCTTTGGCCATGTTGGGTTTCTTTTCACCGGTGGTCTGTGCGGCGGCGATGGGCCTTTCGGACCTGTTGGTGATCGGTAATGCGATGCGGTTGCGGTTTTGGCGCATGCGGAGTCGTGCGGTGAGTCGCCCGGAACCTTGACTCACCGGCGAGGGCCCGCACGATGGCCGTGCTGTGGCGCTTTTCACGATCGAACATGCATTCCGGTATGAAGTGGTCCGCCTGATCGCAGAGGGCGGGATGGGGATCGTGTACGAGGCGGAGCAATTGGGAGCCCATGGTTTTCGCAAGCGGATCGCGATGAAGGTCATTCGATCGCAGTTCGCCAGCCAGGGTACCTTCGTCGAGAACTTCATCGGGGAAGCGAAGCTGGTGGCGGACCTGATCCACACGAACATCGTCCAGACCTACCATCTCGGAGAAGCGGGCGGGCAGGTCTTCATCGCCATGGAATTGATCAATGGCGTGAATCTGGATGTCCTGATGGAACAGCAGGATAACAAGAAGCGACAACTGCCGGTGGACCTGGCGGTGTTCATCGTGAGCCGGGTGGCGCGCGGGCTTTCCTACGCGCACGCGAAGCGGGGTGCGGACGGCCGCTCGTTGGGCATCGTGCATCGCGACGTGAGCTTCAAGAACGTCATGATCGCCTTCGAGGGTGACGTGAAACTGACGGATTTCGGCATCGCCAAAGCCCGGGGCTTTCTTCCGCAGGAGGAAGGCGAAGTGGTGGTTGGCAAGGCCGACTACATGAGCCCGGAACAGGCGGACTTCCAGGTCACCGACGGGCGTTCCGACATTTTTTCAGCGGGAGTGGTGCTGGCGCACCTGCTGTTGGGAACGAACATCTTTCACGGTGAGACCCCGGAAGCCTCGCGGGAGCGCATCCTGGCCCAGCCGATTCCGAGGTTTTCGGATGTCGATGGCCGGATCGATGGCCGGCTTAACGGGATCCTGCAGCGCATGTTGGAGCGCGATCCCCAGAAGCGCTACCAGACCGCGGAAGAACTGCTCGGCGAACTCGAACGCTATCTGTACGAGCCGGGGTTCGGTCCGACCAACGAAAAACTGGGCCTGTACGTCCGCGAATTGTTCGGGCAGGCGGTTCCACGCAATCCGAGCGAAGTCCGTCGTGGAGCCACCATGGTGATGAACCCGGGCAAGCGCTAAGTCGGGGTTGGAGCAAGGAGCATTCATGAAGAGCATCCGGAGTCGGCGTTCATCCAGCGAAGTGACCTTGGGCCTGCTGCAGCATGCGTGCTCGGCGGACCCGCGCGACAACCTCAAGGTGACTCTGGATGCGGCCGAGCGTGCTGCCAAAGCCGGCGCCCAGATCATCTGCACCCAGGAACTGTTTCGTTCGCAGTATTTTTGTCAGAACGAAGACCACGCGAACTTTGATCTGGCGGAACCGATTCCTGGTCCGAGCACCGAGGCGTTTTGCAAGCTGGCGAAACGGCGGGGCGTGGTGGTGGTGGCGTCGCTGTTCGAAAAACGCGCCAGCGGCGTCTATCACAACACGGCGGCGATCATCGATGCCGATGGTTCACTGCTCGGCATCTACCGGAAGATGCACATCCCGGACGACCCGTTGTTCTACGAGAAATTCTACTTCACCCCGGGTGACCTTGGGTTTCGGGCGTGGACGACCCGGTTTGGCCGGATCGGGGTGCTCATCTGTTGGGACCAATGGTATCCGGAGGGCGCCCGGTTGACGGCGATGCAGGGGGCGGAAATTCTGTTCTACCCGACGGCGATCGGTTGGCATCCGAAGGAGAAATCCGAGTACGGCGAACGCCAGCATGGGGCCTGGGAAATCATCCAGCGCAGCCACGCGGTGGCGAATGGATGTTATGTCGCTGTGGCGAACCGGATCGGGCTGGAACAGCCGATCGGTGGGGATGGCATTGAATTCTGGGGCCAGAGCTTCGTGGCGGGCACGAGCGGTCAGATTTTGGGCAAGGCATCGGTTGATCGGCCGGAGAACCTGCTGGTGCCGGTGGACCTGGGCAAAGTGGACGTGACGCGCACGCATTGGCCGTTCCTGCGGGATCGGCGGATCGACGCCTACGGCGATCTGACGCGGCGCCTGATCGACTAACGCCACGATTTCGGCTTCCCTCTTCGATCGTGAATCAAGGCGACACCATGGATCGGTCGATGAAGCCGGTCTGGGTGACGGGGGCGGGTGGTTTGATTGGGGCTGAGTTGGTGCGGCAGGCGTCCTCCCAGGCTCCGGGCTGGCGGGTGATTCCGCTGACCCGTCGGGAACTGGACCTGACCGACGAGGCGGCGGTGACCCGGCGGTTCCGGGAGGATCAACCCCGGGTGATTGTCCACTGTGCCGGCCTGACCCGTGGCGCCCAATGCGACGTCGATCCGACGTTGGCGCGTGCCTTGAACGTGGAGGTGACCCGGCGTTTGGCGTGTTTGGGAGGTGAATCGGTGTTCGTCTTCTTCTCCACCGACCTTCTCTTCGACGGACGACGCGGCTGGTACGCCGAACAGGATGAACCCCGTCCGCGTGGTGTGTATTGCGAAACGAAACGGGAAGGTGAACTCGCCACGCTGGAGCATTCGCGGCACATCGTTCTACGGACCACGCTCAACTACGGGCGGTCGCCGTCGGGCGATCGATCCTTCAACGAGGACATGCTGCGCGCCGCCTCGGCCGGTCGTCGCATCAAGCTCTTCACCGACGAATACCGCTGTCCGATTCCGTGGACGGAGACGGCCCGCGCGACGTGGGATCTAGTGAACGGGTTGTTGGAGCCATCGGCCCTGCCTGCGCCCGCCGGAATCTTTCACGTGGCGGGGGCGGAGCGTTTGTCGCGCTGGGAGATCGGGAAGCTGGTGGCGGAACTGCATCCCGAGCTGCAGGGGGCGTTGGAACCGACGTCGATCCGGGATTACCAGGGCCCGCCGCGGCCGGCGGATTCCTCCCTGCGTTGTGAACGGATCCGGCCGTGGCTGACCTCGCGATTGCCGGGTTTCAAGGAATGGGTCAGAGCCAAGACCGCCCACGGTGCATCGTGAGCAGGTACGGTGGCTTCACCCTTCATTCGCAAAGCCTCCGCATCCGGTAGAACCGTGCCGGCACATCGTTGGTGAGAACCAACTCAAGATCGAGCGCGTTGGTGTAGGCCACGCTTTCCTGCCAAACCACCAGGTTGGTGCTCCACTCCAACAGATGTCGACCTATCGGGGTGCCGACGTTGGCACGATAAGTGACTTTCATCACACGGTTCGTCTGTCGGTGGACATAGAACTCATCCCACGGGCCGCTGAGCGGGGCGGACGTCTGGAAACTCCTGACTTTGGTCATGAAACCAGGCGGTTCGGATTCGTCCGGAGCCCCCGTGTCCATCTCCACCACTTCGGACTCGCCCATTTCGACGTAGCCACCACACCCGCGACGCTCGATGAGCCTCTCGTAGGTTTCGCAACCGCAGGAACCGGCGTTCCACGCCACCACCTTGATGAAGGTCATTCCTCCCGGCACATCCTCCACCGTTGGAACCATGCGTACCAATCGGGCCGGGTCCTTTCTGATGTCGAGATAGCCGAAGCCCACGTCGGATCGAAAGGGAACCGGAGGTCCGACGGGATTTAGCGAGTCGATCGAACGGCCCGCGAACAACTGCGCGACGTAGTCAGGGCCCGAAAGAAGGGCACCCCATGCGGCATAGACCGGCCAGTCGACGGAAAGAATCCTATTGGAGAACAGCACGCGACCTTCGGCGTGGGCGTTGGTTGCTGCGAATCCCAGCAACAACAGCCAAGTCGTCCAGGAGTTCATACAGGCTGAAGCTCCTGGTTTCCGGTTTCGTTGTCAAAAGATGCTCTGCATGAACCGTGAATTCGTTCCGTTGATTTCCAAGGACTTACGATTTCGCGGTTCAAGGTCCGTGAGCAGGTCGGTTTCGAACAGGGGACTCTCCATGAACCTTCCCATGCAAGCCATCGCGAGGGTTGAAGCGGGCTCCCTCACCCCGGCCCTCTCCCGGAGGGAGAGGGTGTCGCGTCCTGCCCTCGGCGACATGCCTGAGCCCCGGCCTTCCGAGCAGTCTTAATTCGTTCCTGCCTGGGCCTGATTCAACCTTCCGAAATCCGCGGCGACTCTTCTCCTTCTCCCTCCGGGAGAAGGCCGGGATGAGGGCCGCCCGCTCCACTCCTCGCGCCATGAATGCCAAGCGCTTATCCCCGGGTGGTGCGGGCTTTCAGCCCTTGGATTCCTGGGAAACCGCTGACCTGGGCCTTCGGCCCAGGCTGGTATGGTAAGGGCCGTTGGCCCTGGCACCCGGGCTCGCTGTCCTTCTTGATCCTCGGTTCATGGTCCCCATACGTGTCCAAATTCTTGAAAACGCTATCCCCACGAACCATCGCTCCGTAGCGGCGGCGTTACGCCTTCCAGATCATGTCGGCGACGGTGCGGCCGGCGGGGATGAACGGGAGGACGTGTTCGGTGTAGGGCGTGACCACGTCGAGCACATAGGCCGTCTTGGCCTCGAGCATGCGTTGGAGCGCGGCGCGCAGGTCCTTGCGGTAGACGACCCGTTCGCAGGGGACGTTGAAGCTGTTACAGACCTTGACGTAGTCCGGGTAGACCTGGGTGCGGTCGGCGGGATTGCCGAGGTAGGTGTGCCCGCGGTTGCCGTCGTAGAAGTTATCCTCCCACTGCACGACCATGCCAAGGTGCTGGTTGTTCAGGATGATGGCTTTGGCGGCGATCTTCTCGACGTGCGCGGTGGCGAGTTCCTGGATGTTCATCAGGAAGGAGCCATCGCCGTCGATGTCGACGACTTGCTTGTCCGGATGGGCGACCTTGATGCCGAGGGCGGAGGGGAAACCGAAGCCCATGGAGCCGAGGCCGGCGGAGGTGATGAACTGGCGGGGGAACTTGTACTTGTACCACTGGGCGGCCCACATCTGGTGCTGGCCGACGCCGGTGGTGATGAAGGCATCGCCCTTGGTGAGCTTGTAGAGCTCCTCGATGACCATCTGGGGCAGGATGAACTCCTCGCCGTCCTTGGCGAACGGCTTGATGTGGGCGGAATCCACGATCTCCGCCTTGTTGGTGTACTGGAAGGGGGCCTTGGCCTTCCACTCGCGGATCTGGGCGTGCCACGGATCGAAACGTTTCTTGATGCCACCGCGTTCGGCCAGGAGCTGGTTCAGCCGTGACAGGGTGTTGAGCAAGTCGCTGTGGACGGTGAGATGCGCCTTCTTGTTCTTGTTGTGCTCGGAGGCGTCGATGTCGACGTGAACGATGGTCGCTTCCTTGGCGAACTCGCCGAAGTGGCCGGTGACGCGGTCGTCGAAGCGAACGCCGAAGGCGAGCAGGAGGTCGGCGCCGTGTTTGAGGCGGACGAGTGGTTCGGAGGGGGACTTGCGCTGGACGAACTCCCCGGAGACGGCCCAATTGGCGAAGGCGGCGCCGTGCATGCCGAGCCAGCGGAGGGAGAGGTCGTGTTCCTCGGGGAACCCGCCGATGCCCATGATGGTGGTGGTGACGGGGATGCCGGCGGCTATGGCGAACTTGCGAAGCTCCTCGGCGGCGCCGGAGGTGATGATGCCGCCGCCGGTGTAGAACACGGGGCGTTCCGACTGCTCAATGAGGTCGAGAATGCGGTTGAGGGTGTCGTTGTCCGTGAAGATGTCCGGGGTGTAGCCGCGAAGGGAGGTTTTGACATCCTCGAGGGTGGGCCAGACCGGGGTGGCTTTGAGCTGTTGGACGTTTTTGGGGAAATCGATGACGACGGGGCCGGGTCGACCGCTTTGGGCGATGAAGAACGCTTCCTTGACGATCCTGGGGATGTCGTTGATGTCGGTGATCAGGTAGGAATGTTTCACGATCGGGAGGGTGACTCCGATCATGTCGGTTTCCTGGAAGGCGCCGCGGCCGATCATCGCCTGGGGCACCTGCCCGGTGATGGCGATGAGGGGGCAGGAATCCATGAAGGCATCGGCGATGGCAGTGACGAGGTTGGTGGCGCCGGGGCCGCTGGTGCCCATGCAGACGCCGGCTTTGCCGGTGGCGCGCGCGTAGCCTTCGGCAGCGAAGCTGCCGCCTTGTTCATGGCGGGGCAGGATGGTGCGGATGCGGGACTTGGTGAGCGACTGGTGGAGCTCCATGCTGGCTCCGCCGGGGTACGCGAAAATGACATCGACGCCTTCGCGTTCGAGGGCTTGGACGAAAATGTCGCGCCCGAACATGGGTTCGGACTTCGAGGCGGCGCCCGGGGACTTGGAAGCCGGCTTGGCGATGGTTTTGGCGGACGTTTTGGCTGGTGCCGCCGGTTTGCGGGCGGGCGTGGCTTTGGCTTTGCTCATCGGTGCTATTCAGGTTGGGCCGGGCCGGTCGAGGGACAACAAAAAACCCACGACCGGTGCCGGCCGTGGGTTGGAGTCGCAAAAGGAACTAACCGCGACGTGACCCTCCGGCTCGGACGGGGAGGACTACCCCTACAAGCGCTACGAAGAGTGCATGCCGCAGTACGGTCAACATGTGCGGGGAGCCTAGGAGTGGGGCGGGCAGGGGTCAAGATTGGTGTCGTGTGCTTCAGGAACGAGTCACGAGCTTCCGATGTTGGGAGAAGGCTGGGCGCAAAGCGGTGCTGAGCGAGTCCTGGAGCGCCTGGAGTTCCTGGTACACGGCGACTGCTTTCGGGTTGGGTCGGGCGGTTTCGCGGGGATTTAACTTCACGAAAGCGTCGGTGAGGTCGTGGATGGCGAGCTTTTCGCCCTTGGAAAGACGCCAGCACCAGAGGGCTTGGAGGGCGGCACCAAAGGCGGCGCCTTCCGCGACTTGAAGGGTGACCACCTCCGCGTTGAAGACATCGGCCATGATCTGTCGCCAGAGCTTGGACTTGGCTCCGCCACCGGTGGCGCGGACCTGGGTGGCGGTCACACCAAGTTCGCCGAGTCGGCGGAGGCCGTAATTCATGCCAAGGGTGACGCCTTCCATGGCGGCCCGGGCGAAGTGGGGTGCGGTGAAGGTGGCAGGGCGCGCACCGAAAAAGACGCCGGTCCCGTCCGGCACGTTCGGGGTGCGTTCGCCTTCGAGATACGGAAGGAGGAGCAAACCGTCGGAGCCGGGAGGCGCTTTTGCGGCGGCCTTCTCGAAGGCGGCGTGGTCCAGGCCGAAATCGTGGCGGACCATCTCCGTGGCGACGGTCACGTTCATGGTGCAGAGCAGCGGGAGCCAGCGGTTGGCGGAGTCGCAGAACGCGGCAATCTCCCCGCGCGGATCGGTGATGGGTTTGCCGGAGGAGGCGTAGATGGTGCCGCTGGTGCCGAAGCTGGCGGTGACGACTCCGTCGCGGGTGTTTCCGGTGCCGATGGCGCCCATCATGTTGTCGCCGCCACCGGCGCTGACGACGATGCCGGCCTGGAGTCCGAGGGCTTTGGCGGCGGCGGCGGTGAGGGTGCCGGCCGGTTGGTCACTGGACGCCAGTGGGGGGAGTTTTCCGGCGAGATCGGGGTCGATGGCCTGAAGGGCGGCGTCGCTCCACCGGCGTTTGCGCACGTCCATGAGCGCGGTGCCGGAGGCGTCGCCGTATTCCATGAAGGCGTTTCCGGTGAGCCACCAATTCAGGTAATCGTGAGGAAGCAGGACGGTGGCGAGGCGGGCGAAGTTCTTGGGCTCGTGCTTTTTGAGCCAAAGGATTTTACCCGCGGTGAAGCCGGGCAGGACGGCATTGCCCAGGGTGCGAAGCGTGGCTTTGGCGCCTCCCAGGGCGTCGGTGATTTCGTCGCACTCCGCGGCGGTGCTGGTGTCGCACCACAATTTGGCGGGGCGGATGACCTCGCCCTGGCGATCCAGCGGGACAAAACCGTGCTGCTGTCCTGAGACACCGATGGCAGCCACCTCGGAGGACCGGGCCTTGGCTTGTTTGAGGGCGGCTTTGACGGCTTTGGCGGTGGCCTGCACCCAGGTCTGGGGGTGCTGTTCCTTGTGGCCGGCGGGCAAGCCGGGAAGGAGGTCGTAGGCGGCGGCGCCCATGCCCACCACGCGGCCATTGGATGCGTCCACGACTAGTGCTTTGGTGGATTGGGTGCCGGAATCGATACCAAGGACGAGAGTTCTCATGAGGCGGCGGGACGGATTGTTTTCGGATGCGGGCCTGGATGCCAGCGTTTCGTTGCCTTTATTGGCATTGTTTCGACTCACCGGGAAACCCGAGTTGCCGCAGGGCTTCGAACAGAACCAGGGCGGCGCAGTTCGAGAGATTGAGGGATCGCGCCTGTGGGTTGGACATGGGAATACGCAACCACTGGTCGGGGTGGGCCTGGATTAGGGGCTGGGGTAGCCCGGCGGTTTCGCGGCCGAACACCAGGTAATCACCGTCGGCGAACTGGACGTCGGAGTAACGGTGGCGACCTCCATCCTCAATGAACCAGAGGCGGCTCCGGGGCGATCGCGCGGCGTCGAAAGCCTGCCAGGTCGGCCAGCGGTGCCAGGTGACGTGCTGCCAGTAATCCATGCCGGCCCGCCGGAGGGTGGTGTCGTCGATGCGAAACCCGAGCGGTTCGATCAGGTGCAGTTGGGTGTGAGTGGCGGCGCAGAGGCGGGCAATGTTGCCGGTGTTGGGCGGGATTTCGGGTTCCAGGAGGACGATATGGAGCATGTTGGTTAGGAACGTTTTCCAAAAATTGGACACGTTTTGGGACTATGAACCGGAGGGGGGAGGGGGAGTACGATTAGGATTAGGAGTACGAGGACGAAGACGAGGGGAGGTTCATGGGGAGGATCGTTTTCCAAAAATTGGACACGTATTGGGACCATGAACCGAGGCGCGAGGAGTGGAGCGGGCGGCCCTCATCCCGGCCTTCTCCCGGAGGGAGAAGGAGAAAATGCTCCGCGAGGTTTGCGGGGTTAAGGCTGGCGTTCGCTGGAACGAGTTGAGACGGCTTGGAAGAACGGGGTACAGGCATGTCCCCGAGGGCAGGACGCGACACCCTCTCCCCCCGGGAGAGGGTTGGGGTGAGGGAGCCATGTTCAACCCTCGCGATGGCTTCCATGGGAAGGTTCATGGGAAGCGGCGTTGGCGCAGGTGCCATGCTCACAGACCATGAACCAGGATGGACTCCGGGG
>CAUJJW010000088.1 GCA_963205105.1 Verrucomicrobiota bacterium
TCGGCGATAAGAATGTCCGCGCTCTGCACAAGCTGGACCCCAAAGGCCGTGTCCACCACATCGCTCGAGGTCAGTCCGAAATGCAGCCATCGGCTGGCAGGGTCGTTGATCCGCTCGGCAACCGCCGTGGTGAACCCGATCACGTCGTGGTTCAGCGTCTTCTCCAATTCCCGCTGCCGCGCCACCAGTCCCGGCAGATCCGCCTTCCAGCTCTCGGCGCCCGCCTTCAGCTTGGCCAGATCCCGGGTGGGAACGATCCCGCCCCGCTCCAAGGCCTCACTCGCCAACAACTCGATCTCCAACCAGATCCGAAGCTTGTTTTCGTCCGTCCAAATGCCCCGCATCGCGGGCCGCGAATAGCGCGTAATCACCGGGCAATCCTAAACAGTCTGCCCCCCCGATTGCCAACCGCCAGCGGTCGAAGTCCGTTCAGTTCTTTCGCAGCCGCTTCGGCGCCTGCTCCAGGATGCGCCGCTCTTTCTCGGTCAGGCTCTGCGGCCCATGCGCCAGGATCTTGTCGAGAATCGGGTCCACTTCGCGCCGGATGTATTCATCAGGCGAAAGAGGCTCCCCGTCAGGCCCCACCGGCCGAACCGTGGTCGACGTATGATGCCCGGCAACCACCGGCACTTCCGGAAGCCGGGCCGGCCGCTCGCGCCTGAAGCCCTGAAGCCATTCCATCAGGCGGTCATCCGACATCACTTTGGCGAACGCCACGCCCGCGAGAAGACCTCCCAGATGCGCCGCGTGCGACACCCCGCCGAACGGAAAAATCACCCCGAACAAACTGAACCCGAACAGCAGCCAAAACATGGTCATGGCCTGCATGCGCACCGGAATCACGTAGAAGAAGAACACAATCTCCTTGCCCGGTTGCATCAGGCAAAACGCTGCTGCCAATCCCATGATGTTCCCGGAAGCCCCGATGGTCCCCGCGATCGCGTACCGCGGATGCCCCACCTGGCACGCCCAGTCCAACAACCCGCCCGCCGTTCCTGCCAACAGGTACAGGACCCAGAAGCGCCGCGTCCCCTGCGTTTCGAGAACACTCCGGCCGAAGAACCAGAGCCCGATCCCATTCATCAGGATGTGCCACGGCCAGGGAGCTTCATGAAGGAATTGAAACGTCAGCAACCGGTAATACTGATGCTCGGCCATCCCCTTCCCGCTCAACGCAAACCACTTCGCCAGCGAGGCACCCTGCCCATAGACCTGCAGAACGCACTCCACGAAGAAGAGGACCACCAGTGCGATCAGGAGAAGCACCACGGGCGACCGAAAATCGGGCCCCCCCTGGCTCCGCATGTAGTCACGGTCGTACAACATTGATGGAACGCTACGCCCATACCGTCCCCTTTTCAATCGTCGCGAACGATCCTCCTTTCCCCTCCCGCACGTTGCCCTTCAGCCCGTCGGATCCCGCGGCAGATGAATCTCCACAGTCGTCCCCCGACCCGGTTCCGATCGAAGTTCCATCCGCCCACGGTGGGTCTCCACCACGCGATTCACGATCGCCAGTCCCAGCCCCGTTCCCCGGCGCTTCGTGGTCCCAAACAAAAACCCACCCGGGGCCATGGAAATCGATGATGGCAGCCCCGGCCCGGTATCTGTGAACGCAATGAGGCACCCGGCGTTCTCCTCGCCTTCGTCCATCGCGCATCGAATCGTCAGCTTTCCACCATCCGGCATCGCCTCGGCCGCGTTGAGAATCACGTTCAGAAAGGCCTGTTCCAGCTGCACCGAATCCGCGCGCAACCGATCCGAACCCGGTTCCACCTCGATCACCAGTTCAACGCTTTGCGCCCGAAGTTTGTGCCGCGTCAGCAGTCTTAAATCGTCCAACAGGCTTCCCACCGTCACCCAATCCAGCCGCGGCTCGGAATGCCGGGCGAAATCGAGCACCTGCTCCACGATGCGGTTCAGGTGGTCCATCTTGTTCCCCATCAGCCGGGCATCCTCCAACCGCGGATCTCCCGCCGGAAATTGGAGATCCATGGAGTGGAACAACATCTTCATGACGGTCAGCGGGTTCCGGATCTCATGCGCCACCTCCGCCGCCAGCAGACCCAGCGCGCACAGTTTGTCGCTCTGCCGCAACTGCTCCTCCGCCGATCCCATCCGGTCCGCCATGCGGGCCCGCTCCAAAGCCATGGCGCACAATTCAGCCAGCGCTCCCAACGTTTGGATCTCCTCGTTGGAAAAGGTGTGCAGTTCGCCCGTGTAGACATTCAGCGCGCCCAGCGCCTCGTCGCCCAACACCAGGGGAACACTGAGCAACGACACCAACCCCTCCCGCCGAGCCACCTCCGTGCTCTGATACAGCCGGGAGGAACGGACGTCCTCCACTTGCAGCGGCTTGCGTCGGCGGATCACCACCCCCACCAGGCTCTCCTGAATCCGGAGCGACCCGCGCCCCAGATAATCCGGTCCCGCCCCGTGGCTTGCCCGGACCTCCAAAAGTTCCGGGTCCTCGCCCACCATCAGCACCGAGCTCAGTTTGGCGCCCGTCAACTGCACGGCTTCGCGGGTCACCAGATTCAGCAATTCCTCCAGGCCGATCGCGGAATTGATCAGGCGCGCGATGCTGACCAGCGAGGTCGCGAGAGCCGTCCGACGACGGGCCTGTTCAAAGAGCCAGGTGTTCCGGATCACCACCGCGGCGTGCTGGGCCAACTCCACCATCATCGCCTCATGCCCGGCCGTGAACGCATGCTCCTGTTCGGAGTCCACGTTGAGCACGCCACTCACCTCGCCGTCCAACAGCACCGGCACCGCGAGTTCGGATCGAACCTCCGGACGCAGCATCACATAGCGCGGGTCACTCTGCACATCGCCCACCCTGGCCGGCGTCCCATGCAGCGCCACCCACCCGGTCACCCCCTTGCCAATGGGAAGCCGGAAGATCGTGGCTTCCCGGGGCAGACCCGTGGCCGCTTCAATTTCCAGCAGGTTCGAATTGGGATTGCGCAACACCAAGGATCCACTGGTTGCCCGCGCCAGACGAACCGCCTCCGCCACGAGTCGGTGGAGCGCATCGCGCGGCTCCAGCGAACCATGCACCGCCAGCGCTGCCCGGTTTAATTCCGTCCGCCAGGGACAACTCAGGCATGTCTCCGTTGCGTCCGCGGCCTCCATCTTGGGTCGGTCGTTGTGTTCCACGTTCAGTTGCTCCGGATTGTCGTCAACGGACCCGTGACAGAGCGGTCAAACCGGCCGCGGCAAACACCACATTCGGCGCCCAGGCCGCCAACCACGGCATCACGTACCCCCCTGAGCCCAAAGCCAGGCTGAATTCCTTCAGCACAAAAAAGGCAAAGGCCAGAAAGACGGTCGCCGCCACTCCGCCAAACACGTTCCTCCGCCCGGAACCCACCCCCGCGGGGATCGCAATCAGCACCACCACCAGACAGGTCCAGGGTGAGGCCAGCCGGTCGTGGAACCAGGTCCGGAGCAGGGCATCAAATCGAGGCGACAACTGTGGGTGCAGTTCCCGGTAGGTCAGAATTTCCTTCAGCGAGAGCTGCACTTGCCTCGACTTTTTCGCACTGCCCAATAGCCGACTGATCTTCACTTCGCTCCTCAAATGCGCCGGAGTTTCGGGAAAGTCCGTCACCACCAACCGGTTCGTTTGAAGCTGGATCACCTCGGCATCCTTGCCTGGCAGAAAGGTGAATCGCGTCACCCGTTCGAAGACCCAACCCTTGTCTTCCCAACGCCCCCGCTCCGCAATCAACTCCTCACGCGCCCCTGCCGGACTCCGCCACTCGATATGCGCCCCCCGAAGTTCCGCGGTCGAACCTCGAAACCCGGCGACCGTCCAGATCCGGCCCGTCTCGGGATCCCGAAAGTTCAGGTTGGGCGTCCAATCACCGTCCGACGGGGTTCCCGCGTTGAGAATGGCATCGGCGCGGGCCGCGGCATCCGGGACGGCGTATTCATTGAGGGCGAGCATCACCAGGCTCAGCGCCACGCCCATTCCCATGTACGGCATCGAGATCCTCCACAGGCTGAGTCCCGCGGACCGCATCGCCACGATCTCATTGTGGCGCACGTGCTGGGTCAGGACGTAGAGGATCGACAGCAGCAGCGCGATCGGAATCTGGAGCAGGAGGTACAGGGGCAGACGGTGCCAGAGGTAGAGAAGCATCCCCGCGAACTCCAGGTTCTTCCTTCTCAGTTCGTCCATCTCACCCAGCAGCTCGAACGACAGCCAAAAAACCAGGATTCCTGCCATGCAATAGCAGAAAATCACCGTCAGCTCCCGCAGCTGATATCGATCCAGCAAACGCATTCCGCCTCACCCTACGGCGGCACCCCTCCCCGCCTCAACTCCCGCCCTCAACGACCTCAAACCTCAGGAGAAACACCTTGGCTTCATGCATTCCGCCGATAAACCTCGGTCCGTGAAGTCCAATCTGCTCCTCCTGGGGCCGGCGTGCCTGCTGGCATTGCTGGCTTTGAGCGTCACCGGGCTGTCCTTCCAATACGTCCAGCTCACCCGGGAGCTCAACCGTTCCCAGGCCACTCTCGCCCAGATTGAATTCCGCCAGAACCGAATCAAGGCCCTGGTCAATGAATGCATGGAGTTTTCGCAGAAGGACCCAGGCATCCTCCCCATCCTCCAGTCCATTGGCATCAAGCCCACCCAGGCTCCCACGTCTTCCAACCCCAAACCGGCAGCCCGCTGACCGATCATGGACTCCATGGACTCACCTCACTCCCTGTCCGCTCTCGGCGATGCCGATCCCACCCAACGCGAGTTGCGCACCCTGCGCCTCACATTGCAGATCACGCTCGCCGCCCTCCTCATCCTCGCCGGAAGCGTCGCCATCCTCATCTTCAGGCAGGTCTCCCTCCTCCGCCGCCAAACCGATGCCACCAGCCGGCAGGCCCAGCAGGTCGCCCAAATCTACAACAGCACCATCGGTCCCCAGGCTCAGACCTTCGAAAACAAACTCCAGGCTTTCGCTGAAACCAACGCGGAATTCAAAGCCCGCATCGCCCGCTTTTACGGTGCCTCCACGCCCGCCAACAGCCCCGCACCGTCCAACCCTCCCGCCACTCCCAACGCCGACAAAGCTCCCACGCCGCAGCAGCCTTGAAGGCCCTCCGGTTCCCCGCGTTCCTGACTTCCCCAGCCATGCCCTCCCCGGAGCCCGCCTCTGCCGCTTCCGCATGGCTCCATCGGGACAACTTCCCGCCCATCCCCGTCACCGGCAATTGCTCCCTCGGCCGGGCCGTCGGTAACGACGTCGTGCTCGTCGATGACCGCGTTTCCCGCCGTCATGCCACACTCCACACGCAGGGGGTCAACGAACTCTGGCTCATCGACCTGGGCAGTCGCAACGGAACCTATTTGAACGACCGTCGCGTCAGCCAACCCACCCGCGTCCGGGACGGTGACACGATCCAGATCGGCCCTTTCCGACTGGTGTTCCGGCAAACAACAGCCGCCGCGGAATGCACGACAACGCTCGCCGCCGATCAGACCCAGGTCGACCTGCGTTCGCTCGCATGCTGGCTACTCGTCGCAGACATCGCCGGTTCGTCTTCCCTGGCCCGTGAGCATGCCCCCGAGGAACTGGCGGTTCTGGTGGGCGGCTGGTTCGCGCGTTGCAAGGAGGTCATCGAGGACAACGGCGGCACCATTAACAAGTACCTGGGCGATGGCTGGCTCGCCTATTGGTCCGCCAAGGAAAGCGCCCTGCCCCACGTCATCCAGACTCTCCGAGACCTCCAACGCATCCAGGACGAAGGCCGCCCCGCGTTCCGCGTCGTCATCCACCACGGCGTGGTGGTCCTGGGAGGCATGCCGTCCTCCGGCGAAGAAAGTCTCGCCGGTCCGGAGGTGAACTTCGTGTTCCGTCAGGAAAAGCTCGCCGGGTCCCTCGGCTTCCCACGCCTCGCCAGTCAGGCCGCGGCCTCGTTCCTGGGCCCGCAATTCCCCTGCACACCCGCCGGACCTCACCCGCTCGCCGGATTCGACGGCATCCACAGTTTCTACACCTTCTGATCCGGACCAACCTTCACAGCGACGCCGCTCCCCGCGCCAGCATGCGCCGGGTCTTCTCCCGGTTCGGGGCATCGAAATAGTCCACCGGGTTGAAATCGTCGGTCAGCACCAGCCCCTTCGACTCGTCCATGGGCATCGTGCCCGACAGCGCCGCCTGCAACGAAGGCCGGACCCAGGCTTGCACATAGTCGAGACTCGCGGGCGCCCGAAATTCCAGCGGCGCACGGTCGGAGGCCACGAAGAAGACGTTGCCCCCCGACATCCCGTGCACCCGCACCTCGGCAAACACCGAACGCAGGGTCCGGTGAAGCGCCGTCCCGAAGAAGTCGCGACCTGGAGTGAAATCGGCGAACGAATTGATCACCAAGGTCCCTCCCGGGTTTAACACCCGCTGGATCTCCGAGAACGCCTCCCGCGTCATCAGATGCGACGGTGACGAATCACCCAGAAACGCGTCCAGTTGCACGGTGTCGTAACGATTGGTGGAGGTGCGAAGGAAATGCCGGGCGTCATCGATCACCAGGGTCACCCGGGCCGGATCGAAGTCGAACCACCGCTGGGCCAGCGGCACCACCCGCGGGTTGATTTCAACGACGTCCACCGCCAACCCGTCGTTCGCCAGCTGGCGTGGCGCGATGCCCACACCCATGCCCAGACACAGCGCCCGCTTCCATTGCGCCGAATAACCCTTCGAGAGCTCGTAAAGCGCGTAGGTGAACATCGAGAGACTCTGCTTGCGGACCGGGTCAAAGGTGTTCTGCGTCAGGTTGTCGTTCAGGTAATACCGCATCCGCCCATCCCGGGACTCGATCACCTGCATCGTGCCGAAGTGAGAATTGGCCCGCTCCAGTTCCACGTGGGTGGACAGGGTCCCTTCGGATTCCCGCCTCAAAGCCACCACGCCCAGCAGCAGCGCGAGACCCGCAGCCGCTCCCGCCCCTCCCAACCCGCCTTCATCCCGCCCCCAGATCGCAAAATACACCCCCGCCAGCACCACCAGCACGGCGGCTGTTCCCAGCAGGGCCACCGAGTCCCGCACATACGGCACCAAAACATAACTCGTCACCAGCACCCCCAGCACGCTCCCCACCGTTCCCAATGCCGACAATCGCCCCACCGAACGGCCAACGTCCTGGAGCGATTTCGCCAGAATCCGAATGAAATACGGCCCCACCGCCGCCAGCAGGGTCAGGGGAACGAAATAAAGCCCCAGGGACGCCACGATCGAACCCAGGGCCAGATTCAGCTCCAGACAGGCCGCCGACAGTTTCGCGCGGATCAGGACCGTGAAGCTCAGGTACGCCGCCGCCACGACCAGACCGCCGTACATCAAGGGCAGGCTCGCATAGCGGTCTGCCAGCCACCCACCCAGGTAATACCCCGCCGCCAGGGCGAGCAGCGTGATGGTGATCTGGGCGGTCCAGACAAAGTGCGACGACCCAAACCAGGGCGTCAGCATCTTGGCTCCCAGAATCTCGATCACGAGGACCACCCCCCCCGTGATCATCGCCGTCCCGTAGAGGAAAAGCCTCAGGCCGGGCGACAGCAGCATCAGACTCGGCGCTTGTTTCGCAGGCACCCCGGTTTCTACGGTCTGTCCTGCCGACGAGGCAAGAATCCCGGATGAACAAGTACTGGCATGTGGTGACGCTCGGCATTCAGAGCACCCTGGTCTACCGGGTGAACTTCCTGGTGCGCGCCCTTTTTGGCCTCGTCCCGCTGCTCGCCCTCATCCTGCTCTGGCGCGCCATCTTTGAGGGTCGGGCCGATGCCAACCTCGGAGGCTACCAACTCGCCGAGGTGGTCACCTACTACCTCATCGTCAATGTGGTGGTCGCCCTGACCGCGGTGACTGAGGACGACTGGCAGATCGCCGCCGACATCAAGGACGGGAAGATCAGCCAGTTCCTGCTCAAGCCGATCGACTACCTCAGCTATCGGTTCTGCCTGTTCGCCGCCGGCCGACTGGTCTACACCGCCGCTGCCATACTCCCCACCGCGGCCTTCCTTTGGTTCCAGCGCGACGCCTTCCTCAGCCCCGCCTCCGGCACGCACTTCGCCGCGTTCCTGCTCTCGCTCTGCCTGACCGCGCTCCTGCAGTTTTTCATTTCCTTCACCATGGCGTTGCTCGCCTTTTGGGTGCTCGAAGTCGCGACCTTTATCTTCATCCTGTTCGCCTTTGAGTACATGGCCGGCGGTCACATGTTCCCGCTGGATATGCTCCCGCCCACGATCCTCTCGCTGCTCAACCTCACTCCCTTCCCTTACATGCTCTACTTCCCCGTCCAAGTGTACCTGGGCCGCATCGACGGGGCCTCGCTCGCCCAGGGCCTGGGCATCCAGGCTTTTTGGGTCGCCGCAGCCTACCTCCTCGCGCGCGTGGTCTGGGGCCGGGGTATCCGACACTACTCCGCAGTCGGCGGATGAAGCTTTCCAGTCACAGGCTCATGAACTCCCCGACACCCACACCACCGACCGCGACGCCTCCGCCCGCCGGACTCGCCCGGTATGCCGGCATCTACGGCGCCTTCCTGCGCAACGGGCTCGTCCGGGAAATGGGGTTCAAGATCAATTTCCTCCTCTGGATTGTCGTCGAACTGCTTTGGTTTACCCTCCAACTGGTGTTCATGGCCGTGATCTACCGGCACACCGAACGCATCGCTTCCTGGACCCAATGGCAGGTCGTCCTGCTGGTCGGCACCAACCACCTCATCCAGCAGCTGTTCACCGCGTTGTTCATGAACAATTGCGTGAAGCTGTCGGAAAACGTCCGCACCGGCATGCTCGACTTCCTCCTGCTCATGCCCGTCAACGCCCGGTTCCTCATCTCCCTGCGCCACGTCGACTTCGGCGCCTTCGTCAACGCCGCTTCCGCGGTCGCCGTCATGGTGTACGCCGCCGGACGGCTTCACCTCACCCCCACCCTGCCCCAACTCGCCGGATTCAGCCTCCTCCTCTTGGTCGGCCTCTCCGTCCACTACTCGGTGATGTACATCCTGGCCTGCATCAGCTTCTGGACCGTCCGCGCCCAGGGTATCGTCTGGGGCTACTACAATTTGTTCCAACTGGCCCGACTGCCCGACGAAGCCTTCCGCGGCACCTTCCGAGCCGTGTTCACCTTCGCCGTACCCGTGCTGCTCGTCACCAATGTCCCGGTGAAGCTGCTCATCGACAAATTGTCGTCCCCGCTCGAAATCGTCTGGCTCGTTGGCCTCAGCGCCGCGGTGTTCGTCCTTTCTGAAGTCTTCTGGCGCTGGTCCGTCCGCCATTACGCCAGCGCCAGTTCGTAGCCAACGAATCCGATGTCACTCACGCCAAGCATGCCACCGCTTCCCACTGAATCGCTGGGGTTCACGCCAAGACGCAAAGACGCCAAGGAAAGCCATAATATCGAGGGATCGCGAACCTCCCAATCACCGACACCTTTTGGTTCGCAAATCCTTCTGGGCGCGAGCCTCTTTCGCGGACGGTCCTTCTTGGCGTCTTTGCGTCTTCGCGTGAGATCCATCTGAATCGTTGGCTACGGCGCCTTCAGGGTCGTCAGGTATTCCACCAAATCGACCAACTCCTGCCGGCTGAGCACCGACGCCAACCCGGCCGGCATGATCGACAGTTGCTGCCGCTCGCGCCGGGTCACTTCGGATTTCTTCAACCGTACCACCCCGCCCGTCTGTTGCTTGATCGCCAATTCTTCGTCCGTTTCGCTCGCCAGAATGCCAAAAACTTCGTCACCCCCCCGCGTTTCCACACTCCACCCTTCATAACCGAAGGAAATCCCCGAGCTCGGATCGAGGATCGATTCGTAAAGCGCCTGCCGTCCCAGCTTGGTACCGATCTGGCTCAGCGCCGGCCCGAAATCCACACCCACCCGGCCCGCGACATGACACTTGCTGCAGGACGCCTGTTCGCTCTGAAAAACCGCCGCCCCCCTCACCGCATCCCCCCGCAGCCGAATCAACTCATTCACCGAAGGAAGTTCCCCGCCGTCAGCGCTCTTGGGCGCCGGCAGCACCTTCGCTGCTTCCGACCTGACTTCGGGCCACCGGGATTGCGCCAGGGCGAGACTCGCCGTCGTGCGACCCGGTTCCTCCAGGCCGCCGTTGGGTTCCGCAGCATAACGAAGCAATTCCCGCGCCCCGGCCTCCGTGCGCGCCAGGCCTCGAATCGCCACCGCCCGACTCGTCGTGGACCGGCCCTCGGCCTTCACCGCATCGAGCAGCAGGGGAATCACGCGCGGATCCGCCGTGTTCGCCGCCGCCTGAACCCACGCTTCCTGACGCGGAATAGCGGCACTCCTCACCTGCGCTCGAAGAGATTCCAGCCCCCCACCTTCCAGAATCATCCGGATCGCCTCGGCCGCCGCCGGATCCGCCGGGTGCTGGCCGGCGAAGTCCAACAGTCCCTCCTCCTGATCCTTCAACTCGAAATCGCGCACCAATTCCACGAACGCCGGTGTGCCCCGCGTCGTGTCCACCACCCTCATCAAAGCCGCCTTCAGGGCCGGGTTGGCCTCGAAATCCATTCCCTTCAGCCGACGCAAGGCCTCCACCGCCGAAGCGCTACCCCCCGTGCCCCCTCCTCCCGGGGCGGTCTGCCCCGCGGTCAGCGGCGCCAATCCCAGGCCAATCGCGAACGTCAGCGCCAGATTTCCAAGCCGTGAAACAAGGTCGAACAAAAGCGAAGAACCGGATCCAGGTGTCGCGCGCATGTGACACCAGCATTACCCGACACCCCCACCCCCGTTGGCAATCCCGGATCCATCCCGTCACCCCAGAAATCAGACTTGCGCCCCTCCCAGTCCCCGCTATTGCTTGCCAACGTCTTGTCTGACCACATTTCCGTTGCGCGTCCGGAATTCAAGATGCCCGGAAATGCTCCAAGGTCGATGTGTGTGTCCTGGAGGGTCCAAGTCCGAAACCAACTCAGCCTAACTGCAGCCCCTAAGTCCCCATGAAGAAGCTCATCGCATTGTTCGCCTCCGCCTGTGTCGCCCTCACCGCCTTCGCTGGCGAATTCCCTGACATCAGCATCGGCGACGTGAAGTCGGCCCTGAAGGCCAAGAAGATCGTACTGATCGATGTCAATGGCAGCGACAGCTACGCCAAGCGCCACGTCCCGACCGCCCTCGACTTCGACGCCGTGGAGAAGGATCTCGCCAAGCACCTGCCCGCCGACAAGGACGCCCTGATCGTCGCCTACTGCGGCGGACCCAAGTGCAAGGCCTACCAGGCCGCCGCCAGCGCCGCCGAGAAGCTCGGCTACAAGAACATCAAGCACATGTCCGCCGGCATCTCCGGTTGGGTCGACGCCGGCGAAAAGACCGAGAAGGCCAAGAAGTAACTCAGCGCTCAGCCGGAAGTATGCAGTCGGGAGGGAAGTGATGGCGCAGCAGATTCTTGGGCAAGACGAGGAGTGAGCGAGGCGCGCATCGGAACGGAGATGCGTCACGAGCAAACCACGAAGCTCTTGCACAAGAAGATCAAGCCAGCACGACCGATCTGACTGCATGGTTCCGGCTCAGAGCCGCATCGCGGCTCCACGCTGAAACCCACTTCGATTTCATTCAGGCGCCCCCATCCGGGGCGCTTTTTTGTTTCTTGAGGAATGCCCCGGACCCTTGTAGCGGCGGGACGATGAACTTCGAAGAACTCCGGGGGGCGAGACGCCCCCCTCTACGGCAGGCGGGACGCCCGCCGCTACAGCGCCGCTGCCCCTTCGTTACTCAACCCGGCGTCAAAGCGTGAGAGCCTCACTCGCCGAGGCGATGCCGACTCCGGCCTGGTGGCCAAACCCGTTACCAGCCTGCCGGCAAGTCCTTGAGCGTCGCCCGCAACAAGGTCCGAATCACCCCTCGTTCTGCGTCCGGCAGCGCCGCAGCCGGTGAACGCGCATCCAACATGCCATCGCGCAAGACCTCTCCCAGCCGGCGGTAAATCCGGCTCTTCACCTCCGCCGGTAGCCCCCCAAAGATCGGGCTTTCGATCATGAACGAACACCGGTGGGTGAAGAGTCGGGTTTTTAGCTCCAAATCCCGAAGCGAACGCCCTCCCACCTGCCGACGGTTCTTCAGGAAGTCCGCCTCGAACGCCGGTTTTGCCTTCGCATCGAGTTTCGGCAAGGGAACCTCGTCCGTGAACAGCAGATAACGCACCAAATCCTCCACCTGCCCGTCCAACTCCCGAAGGTGCTCCGCCGACAACCGGTCCCAACCGCCGTCCTCGTGAACCCAAGCCCGTGCCCGGTAAGTCAGGCCTGCCACCCGGTTCGCGAACCCGACCTGATGTTCATGAATGGCCTGGGCCAGCCAGTCACTGGTGGGCTCCAGATAGCGCGAAACATCCACCCGGCCTTCCATCGGATTGGGAATCCGTGTCAGCACGCCTTCGACCGACCGCCCAATCGTGTTCGCCCAATGCTGCGTCCAGTTCCCATGACCGGTCATGTACCAACCCCCAAAACGATCCTCCCAGGGGATGCCATGCCCCGACAGTCCTTGCCGAAAGGACTCCAGACTACCCCCGCTGGGCCCCGGCACCACCGACTTGACCAGCAGCCCGGGCACGTAGCCGGTTTCCTCGCCCGCGTGACAGTTCATGCAGCGCGTCGCCCGCTCCACCTGGATCGGCTCCTCCCCCCGCGGGATGTCGAAAATGTAGAACACCACCCCCAAGTCCGGATCCAGTGCTGCCAGTTCCAATCGGCCCCCCGGGATGTACCCGAGATAGAGGTCGTCGTTGAAATAGAGCGCCCGCGGATTCGACGGCGTGATCCGGCTCAGTTGCAGGCTCGTCGTCGAAAACACCAACATTTGGGAGGTCGCAGGTATCTCCAGGACCTCCAGCAGACTGCGCAGGAACGCTTTCTCACCACCCGTCCGATCCAGCCGAAGCCGCCCGGATTCCAAGTCGTCCTTCAACCGGGTGAACCGATCCGTCGGTTTTCGACCGAAATAGTCATGCGGCGGCTCTCGAAACTGCCGATACAGGGCTTCGGCTCCCAAAACGGGCGCCGTGACCAACCCCCAGCCGATCAGCCATCCCATCGCCAGCGCACGCGTCATCGCGGACATGCTACCGGTCGGCAAAATGCGACGACAAGCCCCCACCCTTGCGCTAGCCTGACGCCTCTCGGAACTCCGCCGGCCACCCGGTCGCACCGTCGACGATTGGCCCCGGAAACCGAATCCATGCCGAATCCAAAACCTAGGCTCCATCCGATCGCCCGCAGCCTCTGGATCGCCGCAGGCCTTGTCGCCTGCGGTCTTGGTTTCCTGGGCATCCTGCTGCCCGGCATGCCGGCCACCGTTTTCTTTATCGCCGCCGCCGCCTGCTTCACCCGCAGCAGCGACCGTCTCCTCCACTGGGTGCTCAACCTTCCCAAGGTCGGTCCTCTGGTTCGGAACTACCGCCAGGGCCTGGGTATGCCCCGATCCGCCAAAATCTGGGCCACCTTCACCATGGCGATTTGTGTGACGATCAGCATCGCCAAGTTTCCCCATGCCTGGCAGGGCGCGCTCGTCGCCTTTTTCACGTCCTGCGGCGCCCTCTACATCTGGTTTCGCATCCCCACTCACCTCCCAGATCTCGTTCCGGTTCCGGTCCCAGCCACCCACCCTCCCTCCCCCGGGCGCACGACGGAGCTGAAGCACCAAGACGACCGCTTGCCTTGAGCACGTACAGAAAGCAGTCGTGAGGGTTGAAACCCGCTCTCCAGGAACAGGTGCCTCTCCTCGTACTCCTAATCCTAATCGAATTCCCCCTTCCTCCCCCCCGGTTCAGCACCCGTTCCATCCCAGCCTTTCTTTCCCATCCCCGTCCCCCTCATCCTCACGGCATGCCCGATTCGCCCGGTTCGCTGAGTCGCCGACGCGCCCTCCAATCCCTCGCCACGCTCGCTGGCGCTGCCGTCCTCCCAGGCTGCCAAACTGCCAATCGCCCAACGAAGCTCCGCTCGCACGCCATCCGGTTGGAGAACACCAAGACCGGGACCCGCGAATGGATGCTCACCAAAACCCAAGTGGATCCCGCCACGAAATGGCGCTGCCCCTGGATCGAGGGTTATTGCTCCCGCACCAGCGTACGCCCCGGCGAGTCGATCTCGTTCCATGTCAGCACCCGACCGGCGTCGGCGTTCACGCTCGATATCTTTCGCATGGGTTACTACGGCGGCGATGGCGCCCGCCTGATGCATCGTTTTGGAACGCTGCCAGGCAAGGACCAACCCGATCCTCCCGTCGGCCCCAAACGCGTCCGGGATTGCGCCTGGGAACCCAGCGCATCCCTCGAGATTCCCGCCGATTGGCTCAGCGGCGTCTACCTCGGCAAATTGACGGAACAAACCACTGGCATTCAAAGCTACGTCCTATTCGTCGTGCGTGATGATCGGCAGGCGGACTTCCTCTTCCAGTGCAGCGACACCACCTGGCAGGCGTACAACCGTTGGCCGGACCATTTCGGGCTCTACGACGACGGCAAGGACGAGTGGTACTGGGGTGGCAATATTCAGGTTTCCTTCAACCGCCCCTATGGCCGTTATTGCCAGATCTTCGACGCACCACTTTCCCAAGGCTCGGGCGAGTTCCTGTTGTGGGAGTTCCCCATCGCGTTCTGGCTCGAGGCGGAAGGTTACGACGTCACCTACATTTCCAATCTCGACACCCACACCGATGCCGCGGGTCTTCGTCGCGCCCGTGGCCTCCTCTCGGTCGGCCACGACGAGTACTGGTCGATCGAAATGTTCCGGCATGTGGAAGAAGCCGTGAAATCCGGGCTGAACGTGGCGTTCCTCTCCGGCAACACCTGCTGTGGTCGAATTCTTTTTGCCCCGGACTCGGCCAACCAACCCAACCGCGCCTATGAACGCGTCGGGGTGTATGGACCGCCCGGCGGAACCCGCGATTTCGTGGCCATGAAATCCCTCGCCCACGAACGTCCGTACGCCAATGAACTGGTCGGCGCCCACAGCACCGGCCCAGTCACCGGTGGCGCCGACTGGATCTGCGCATTGCCCGACCACTGGCTGTTTGCCGGAACCGGCATGCGCCAGGGTGACGGCATTCCTGGACTCGTGGGCTGGGAATGGCACGGGGATCCCGCCCCGATTCCTGGATTGGAAATCGTCGCCACCGGCCCCACGCAGTCCGCACCCGGGCAACCCAACGACGGCGTCTACACGGCCACGGTGTATCCCGGACCCAAGGGCAACATCGTGTTCAACGCCTCCACGATCTGGTGGGGCGACGGCCTGAGCGCTCCTCCGGGATACCTGCGCCCCAAGGTCTACACCGAACCCAAGGGACCCGACCCGCGAGTCCAACAAATCACCCGCAATCTGCTGGCACGCATGAAGGCCTGAAGGGTCAGGGCAGTCGCTTGCGGTTCCGGGCAGGCCGGGCTCTACTCGAAGCAAAGTCCAGCCCAAGGAAGGAAATGACTCGCGAAGAAATCCGCAAACAGTGTCAGACGTCGCCTGCTCTCCCTTTCCGCATCCGAACCGTTTCCGGTTTCACCATTCCCGTCCCGCACCCCGATTTCATCGCTTTTCTCACCGGTACGGAGCTCGTGGCGGTCACCGGAGAGTTGGGGGGCATCATCGTGCTGGATCCTCACGACGTCGAAGCGGTGCTTTACGACGCCACACCTCGTCCGTCCTGACCCGTTTCGGACCCCACCCGCCGTCGTTGGCTTTGACGGACGCTGCTGGCTGGGCGATAGAAGCCGTCACGCATGCGTCACCATTCCCCCTGTGGGCGGGTCTTAGCTGTCCTATGGGTCCTTCTCGCCCTCCTGAACGGCCTCGCGGCGTTGGCGCAGACCCCGACGGTTCTCGTCAACACCAACAGCGTCTGGCGCAGCTTTAAGGGACTCGCTGAACCCAGCCCCGCCAATCTCCCGGCTTGGAGAACCATCGGCTTCCAGGATGTCGCCTGGGCCGAGTCCAAGGCCCCGTTCTGGTACGGCGAGGATGCCTTGTTCGGCGGCACCGGCACTCTGTTGACCGACATGCAGAACGGGTATTCGTCCGTGTTTCTGCGCCAGCGGTTTACCGTGACGAACCCGGGCTCGATCGAGTCCCTCGAACTGAGCGCCCGTTGCGATGACGGGTTCATCGCCTGGATCAACGGCACGCAAGTCGCCGCCTTCAACCCACCCACCGGCACGCCCACCTTCAATTCCCTCGCGGGCGCCAACGCCCCGGAACCCGCGCAGCTCATCGACTACCCCCTGCCTGCCGCGCTCTCCGCCCTGGTGCCCGGCGAGAACGTGCTCGCGGTGCAGGTCTTCAACACCAGCCTCGGCAGCAGCGACATCGTCTTCGACGGCATACTCACTGCCACACCGCGTCCGTCCGCCTTCCCCATCATCACCAGCGTCCAACCCGCGCCCGGACGTCTCAACGCCCTTGATCGCATCACGGTGGTCTTCAGCGAACCGGTCCGCGGCGTCACTGCCGATGATTTCCTGATCAACGGTGTCAGCGCCCAGCGCGTCGAAGGTACCGGCTCCACCTACACCTTCTTCTTCGATCCACCTTCTTTCGGCCCGGTCGAGATCCGCTGGGGAACCCTCCACGCCATCGAGGACTTCGAGACACCCCCACGCCGCTTCGAAATCACCGCCGACGGCTCCGTCTGGGGCTATGACCTGGTCGATCCGCTCGGGCCTTCGATCGCCTTCCGACAACCACCCGCCGGTACGACCGTGTCTTCCCTTTCCGAAGTTCTGATCAGCTTCGACAAGGCGGTCACCGGGGTCGATGCCTCCGACCTGCTCCGCGACGGCATCCCCGCCACCCGCATGACCGGCTTTGGCGCCGGGCCCTATCGTTTTGGATTCCCCCCGGCGTCTCCCGGTCGCAGCACTCTGAGCTTTGCCGCCGACCACGGCATCGCCAGCGACACCACGGAACCGCATCCGTTCGCCGGCTCCTCCTGGTCCTACACCGTGGATGCACAAGCCAGCCCTGCCGCCCTTCGCATCACCGAGTTCATGGCGGAGAACTTCACCACCCAGCGTGACGAAGACCTCGACCCGGAGGATTGGGTTGAGATTTTCAACCCCACGGCCACCGCGGTGAACCTGGAGGGTTGGTCCCTCTCCAACGAAGCCGACGAACCGGACATGTGGGTCTTTCCCGCCATCAGCCTCCCGCCGAACGCCTACCTGCTGGTGTTCGCCTCCGCCAAGGATCGGCGTCCGACCAACCCGACCCTCCGGCTCCACACCAACTTCAAACTCAATCCCAACGGCGGCTATCTCGGCCTCTTCGCCCCCGAACTCCCACGCCGCGCCGTGAGCGAGGTCACCTTCCCTGAACAGGGCCCCAACCATGCCTACGGCCGTGAAAACAACACCGGCGACTGGCGCTATTTCCTGAACGGCACTCCGGGCGCACGCAACGGCACCAGCCCCATCCGCTCCGCCGTCGCCGACGTCGTCTTCAGCGTCCCTCGCGGTTTCTTCACCGGCGCCTTGGATCTCACCTTGTCGTGCCCAACCCCCAACGCCGTCATCCGATTCACCACCAACGGCAGCCCACCCACCCTGACCGAAGGCTTCCGTTACACCAACGCCATCCCGCTCAACGTCAGCCGCGTCATCCGTGCCGCCGCCTTCCTCACCAATGCCCTTCCCTCCCGCATCGGCACCCACACCTACCTGGTCAATCAGGCCAACACCCGCCTTCGCATTCCCGCCATTTCCCTCGTCACTGCCACCAACAACCTTTACGGCCGCAACGGCATCATGGAGGTCAACCCACGCAACACCACCAAGCGCGGCGCCGCCTGGGAACGACCCGTGTCCGTCGAATGGATCCGACCCGACGGCGAAAACGGCTTCCAGGCCGATTGCGGTCTCCGTGTCCAAGGCGGCGATTACGTCCGCGGCCAATACAACTACCGCACCTCTGAAATCCCCTTCAGCAAGTACTCCTTCCGCCTGTATTTCCGCGGCGAATACGGCCAGGGCCGACTCAATTACCCGCTCTTCCCCGAAACCACCCAGACCTCCTTCGACACCGTCGTGCTGCGCGCCGGCATGAACGACGCCACCAACCCCTACCTCACCGACGAATTCGTCCGCTCACTCGTGCGCGACACCGGCCAACCCTCCCCGTCCGGCACCTTCGTCCACCTCTTCCTCAACGGCGCTTACAAGGGCTACTACAATCCGTGTGAACGCATCGACATCGACTTCCTTCGTGCCTACCACGGCGGCGGCGACCAATGGGACGTCATGGCCCAGGTCGGTGAAGTGCGCGAAGGCGATGCCACCGCCTTCAACACACTGCGCACCCTCGCCAGCACCCGCGACCTCACCTTGCCCAACAATTACCGCGACGTGGCCTCACGCCTCGACCTCACCAACTTCGTCGATTACCTCCTCCCTCTCATCTACGTCGACAACGACGACTGGCCTCATAACAACTGGCGCGCCGCCCGGGAACGCGTTCCCGGAGGCCAGTATCGCATGTACTGCTGGGACGCCGAATGGGCCTTCGGCTTCGTCAATGGTCACGCCCCCACCTGGGACACCATCCGAAATCAGCTCTCCAGCACCTCCCCGCCCTGGGGCGGCGCCGATATCCAACGCATCTTCGTCGGCCTCAAAAAGGCCCCCGAATTCCGTCAGTTCTTCGCCGACCGCGCCCATCGCCACTTCTTCAACGGAGGCGTCCTCACCGACGACCGCATCCGCAGCCGCTACGCCACCATCACCAACCGGCTCGCCGGCATCGTCAGCGGCTTCAACAACCGCATCGGCACCACCTGGATCCCACAGCGCCGCCGCAATGTCCTCCTCCACCTGGAACGAGCCGGGCTCCTGGCCTCCTCCAACGCTCCGGCCTTCAGCCAGTTCGGCGGTCGTGTGCCCGATGGCTTCCGGCTGGTCATGACCAACATCACCGGTGCCATGTTCTACACCACCAACGGCTCCGATCCCCGTGTTGCCTTCTCGGGGGAAGTTTCGCCCGAGGCAAAAACGTATTCCGGACCTGTGCCCGTCCCGCATTCCCTCCTGCTCCGGGCACGAACGCTCACCGGCACCAACTGGAGCGCCGTCACCGAGGCGTCGTTCGAGGTGAATCGGCTCGGCATGCCCCTGGTCATCTCGGAACTCATGTACAACCCGCCCGGTGGCGAGGCCTTCGAGTTCATCGAACTTCACAACCACGGCACGCTCCCCCTCGACCTCTCCGGATACTCGTTCACCGGCATCGAGTTCCGCTTCCCGACTCCGTCCCCCCTCATGCTGCCTGGCGCCCGTTGGATTCTCGCCAACGCCGCACGTCCTTCGGATTTCGCCGCCCGCTACCCGGAGGTGTCCGTCGCCGGCTGGTTCGATGCCTCCTTGAACAACGGAGGCGAACGCATCGAACTGCTTGCCCCCAACGGCACTCTGATCACCGCGGTCGATTACAACGACGACCCGCCCTGGCCCACCCAGGCCGATGGTTCCGGCGCCTCCCTGGAGTTCAACCATCCCTCCGAGGACCCCCATGACCCGGCGGCATGGCAGGCCAGCCCCACCAGCGGCGGCTCTCCCGCCAGCGCACCCTCACCGCAGCCGCTGCCCGCCGTCCGCCTGTCCGAGATCACCGCCGCACTTGCCCCGGCGCCCGATTGGATCGAACTGCACAATGCAGGCACCACCTCCGCGCGCCTCGACGGCTGGAGCTTGTCCGATGACGACAATCCGGCGCGCTTCGTCTTCCCCGCCGGAACGACCCTCGAACCAGGTGGCTGGATTCGCCTCTGGTGCGGCACCAACGCCACCGATTCCCTCCCCGGACTGCGAACTTCCTTCGGACTCTCGCGCCAGGGTGAAACCATCGCCCTGTATGACGCCGATCGTACCCGCGTCGACGCCGTCACCTTCGGCCATCTCCCGGACGGATTCAGTCTCGGCCGGGTGGGCTCCTCCCTGGACTGGCAGCTCACCGAACCGTCGCCGCTCGCCCCCAACGAAGCGGCCCCGCTGGCGTCTCCCTCCTCGCTGGCCCTCAACGAGTGGATGGCCAACCCCGTCGCCGGCGAAGACGATTGGGTCGAGTTCCACAACCGGTCCTCCACCGAGCCCGTCGCCCTTCGCGGGCTCTTCCTCGCCACCTCCAACTCACTGACCCAAATCCGAAGCCACTCCTTCGTCAGTCCCTCCGGGTTTGTCGTCCTGGAGGCCGACGAGAATCCAGGCCCCAATCACCTCGCTCTCAAACTCCCCGCTAATGCCGGAACTCTCGTCCTCTCCGGCGCCGACGGCTCCGAACTCAACCGGGTCGACTACCGCCTTCCCATCGCCGGACACCCTCTGAATGCCGAGGGCATCAGCCTCGGACGGCTCCCGAACGGAACCGGAACGATCGTCGCCTTCCCAGGCACACCCAGTCCGGGAGCGCCCAACTACGTCACGCCTCCCGCCGGCCCTCGGTTCAACGAGTTCATGGCCGCCAATGCCGGAGCTGTTCCCCATCCCTCCGGACGTTTCGTCGACTGGATCGAGCTGTATCATTCGGGCACCACGGCGTTCGACCTCGGCGGCACGCGCCTTGCCATCGGCGATGCGTCCTCGGCTTCCTGGACGTTCCCCCCGGGTGCGTCGATCCCGGCTCAGGGCTACCTCGTGGTTTGGTGCGACCCGAACCTCCCGGCCACGCTTCAAAACACTCCCCCCTACAACCTGGGTCGGGGCCTTCCCGCCGAAGGCAGCACGCTGTGGCTGATCAACCCCCAGGGACAGGTGCTCGACTCCGTCGCCTACGGGGCCCAACTCCTGGATCGATCCGTCGGCCGTTCGGCGCTCAACACCTGGGCGCTCCTGGAATCCCCTACACTCAACAGGTCTAACGCAGCAACCGCACCGCTGGGAACCCCCACGTCCGCCCGAATCAACGAATGGATCGCGGGCACTCTCTCGCAGGGCGACTGGGTGGAATTGCATAACTCCGACCCGTTGCCCATCGACCTCGGCGGTCATTATCTCACCGACGACCCCTCCGTCGCCGGCATCGTCCGCTTCCAGATCGCCCCGCTGACGTTCATCCCGGGTCGAGGCCACCTGACCTGGCTGGCGGATGAACGACCCGACCAGGGCCCCGATCATCTCCCGTTCCAACTGGATCCCATCGGCGAAACCATCCGGCTTTACACCCCCAACCGGCTGGTCATCGATTCCCTCTCCTACGACGCCCAACCCGCCAGTGTCGCCCGCGGTCGGTTCCCGGACGGCACGGCATCCCTTGCGGCGTTTCCGGGCTCGGCTTCCCCCGGTGAGGCCAACTGGCGCACCCACCCATCGGTCGTGGTCTCTGAAGTCCTCACCCACACCGATCCACCGCTCGAGGACGCCATCGAAATCCACAATCCCACCTCCCACGCCATTCGCCTCGACGGCTGGCGCCTCAGCAACTCGAGCCGCGACCTCGACAAGTTCCGCTTCCCAACCGGCACCACCCTCCAGCCCGACGGCCGACTCGTTTTGTACGAGAAAGACTTCAACCCAGCTGGTTCCGCCATGGCCTTCACTCTCAACTCCGCGCGGGGCGACGACGTCTGGATCAGCGAGGTCAATGTCACTGGCGAATTCACCGGCTACCGGGCCCACGCCAGCTTCGGCGCCGCTGCCAATGGCATCTCGTTTGGCCGCCACCGCACCAGCATCGGCTGGGACTTCCCGCCTCTGAGCCGCCTCACCTTCGGCCAGGATCTCCCCAACTCCCTCGCTGAGTTCAGGCAGGGCACCGGATTACCCAATGCCTACCCACTCGTCGGACCCGTGGTCCTGTCGGAGATCCATTACAACCCGACCCAGGCCGGCACCACCAACACGGTCGCCCTGCCCGACGACGAATTCGTCGAATTGCACAACAACAGTTCCTTCCCCGTCCCTCTGTTCGATCCAGGCTTCTCCGGCAACACCTGGCGCCTGCGCGGCGGTGTGGATTTCACTTTCCCGCCCGGCATCACTCTGGCCCCGCTGGAACATGCGCTCGTCGTTCGTTTCGATCCCGCCACCGCAACCTCCACCGCCACCGAATTTCGAAACCGCCGGTCGCTCCCCGTCTCGACCCGACTGTTCGGCCCGTTCACCGGACGACTCTCCGACAGCGGCGAGGAATTACGACTCGAGCGACCCGATCGGCCCCAGACCGCACCATCGCCGGACGCTGGATTCGTTCCTTACCTGCTGGTGGAACGGATCGATTACCGGCCCGCCTTCCCCTGGCCGCAGCCCCCCGCCACCGTTGAGTCCTCCCTCCAACGACGTCGCGTTGCTGAATATTCCAATGATCCCGCGAATTGGATCGCCGGCCCGCCTTCCCCGGGTTTCGCCACCCCGCCGCCCATCACGGACCTCGACTTCGACGGCATGCCGAACGACTGGGAAACCATGCATGGCCTGAATCCCAACCTACCCACCGACGCCGATCTCGATGCCGACGGCGACGGTCTCAGCAACCTCGCGGAATACTTAGCCGGAACCCACCCCCGCGACCCCGCCAGCGCCCTCACCCTGCAGCTCGCCATCGAAGCCAGCGCCGGAGCGGTCGTCCGATTCAACGCCATGGCCGATCGCAGTTATTCCGTCCTGCGCCGCGAAGATGCAGCGTTCGGTCCGTGGGAAAAGGTCGCCGACATCCCCGCCGAGTCCTCCGACCGCCCGGCGGCGGTGTCCATCGGAATTCCGACGAACACCGCCAGCTTCCTCAAGGTGATCACCCCCGCCACGGACTCTCCCTGAACCGGCCGTCCGTAGCGGCGGGCGTCTCGCCTGCCGTAGAGGGGGGCGTCCCGCCCCCCGGAATCCCGGTTCAAGGCCCGTGAGCAGGTCATTGTTGAACAGGGAGCTCTCCATGAACCTGCCTTCCCCTCGTCATCGTACTCCTACTCCTAATCGTAATCCGCCCGCCTCCCCTGGTTCATGGTCTGTGAGCATGGCGCCTGCGCCAACGCCGCTTCCCATGAACCCGGTTTCCACCACAGAGACACGGAGGCACAGAGAAATGAGACAGACTGCTTCCAACTCTGTGCCTCCGTGCCTCTGTGGTGAATCTCTCCTCGGTTCATGGCCCGTGGGCAGGTCGATTTCGAACAGGCGGTTCTCCATGAGCCTGCCCTCCCTTCGTCATCGTACTCCTAACCCTAATCGTAATCTCACCGCCTCCCCCGGTTCATGGTCCCAACACGGGTCCAATATTTGGAAAGCGTTCCTCTCCATGAACCGTGAAATCGTTTCGTTGATTTCCAACGACTTACAATTTCGCGGTTCAAGGGCCGTGAGCAGGTCGATTTCGAACAGGGGACTCTCCATGAACCGCTCCACCTCCCCTGAATCCCACAGGAGACTTTCCACACCCCAAAACCCTCCGCCAAACTCGCCCCCGATGAGTCGCATTCTCGTCCTCTACGATTCCCGCTCCGGCAACACCGCCAAAATGGCCCAGTTCATCGCCGAAGGCGCCCAGGCCATCGCCGACACCGAGGTCCGGGTCCGGTCCGTCGACGAAGCCAAACCCGAGGACGTGTTCTGGTGTGAAGGGCTGGCGGTCGGCAGCCCCACCAACCTCGGGTTGATTTCCTGGAAGATGAAGCGCTTCTGGGACGAGGTGATGTGCGAACACTGGATGAACCTCGACGGCAAGATCGCTTGCGCCTTCAGCAGCGCCGGAGCCTGGGGCGGCGGCATGGAAGTCGCCTGCCAATCCATCCTCACCCTGCTGGTCAATTTCGGTTTCCTGGTGTTCGGCGTCACCGATTACGCCGCCAAAGGCATGACCCTCCACTACGGCGCCGTCGCCATGAAGGAACCTCGCGAGCCTGAGGTCCAAGCCTCCTGCCGGCTGCTCGGTCAGCGCCTCGCCGAATGGACCGCCGTGTTCGTCCATGGACGAAAGAACGAACACCCCGATCAGAAAAAGGCCCAGCGCCTTGGCGCGGGTTAAGCGAGGTCAACGAGGAACCGCAGCCAGTCCGCCAATCACCTCAAACGCGCCCGGCGCTGACGCGGTGAACACAAAGGCCCCATCGGCCACGCGTTGAACCGGAACCGGTCCGTCCTTGCCGCGTACCGCCACCAGCGCACCTGCCATTCGGAACTTCACCGGCCCCGCTTCACGCACCCGGAGGGTCGCCTCCATGAGCGCACCGTCCTGCCATGACAAGTCCACGGTATAACCACCGCGCCCTCGCAGTCCTGTCACCCGACCTTTGGCCCACGCCTTGGGAAGCGCCGGCAACAACTCCAACTCACCGGCATGGCTCTGGAGCAGCATCTCGGCAATGCCCGCGCACCCGCCGAGATTCCCATCGATCTGAAACGGCGGATGCGCATCGAACAGGTTCGGGAAGGTCCCGCCGCCATTGCTCATGTTCACCGAGGAACCACGCACCGGTCGAAGCAGCGTCCGGAAAAGTTTGAGCGCACGGTCACCGTCCCCAAGTCGCGCCCAGAAGTTGATTTTCCAAGCCAGCGACCAACCGGTGCCGTCGTCCCCGCGCCGCTCCAGCGTGACCTTGGCGGCCTTCGCCAGTTCGGGAGTCCCCTGACGGGTGATCTGGCGGCCCGGATGCAACCCGTACAAATGCGACACGTGCCGGTGGTGCGGCTCCACTTCGTCAAAGTCCTCAATCCACTCCTGCAATTGGCCGTGCTTGCCCACCTGGTGCGGCGGCAGTTTCGCCATCGCCGCGTTCAGCCTCTGCCGGAACGCCTCGTCCTTCCCCAGAATCTGGCTCGCCGCCACGCAGTTCCCGAAGAGCTCACGAATGATCTGAATGTCCATCGTCGGCCCATAACACACCGAAGCCGTCTGCCCGTCGGCCGTTCGGAAAACGTTTTCCGGCGAATTGCTGGGCGCCGTCACCAGCCATCCGTTGCGCGGTCCTTCCACCAGGAAGTCCAGATAGAACTCCGCCGCCTCCTTCAACGTCGGATAGGCCCGCTCCAGAAACGAACGGTCGCGGCTGAAGTCGTAATGCTCCCACAGATGCTGGCACAGCCAGCCCGAGCCGGCCGGAAACTGCCCCCACGACGGATGTTCGCCCGGCGAGGTGTATCCCCAAACGTTGACGACCGTGTGACAGACCCAACCGTTCGCACCGTAGTGGATCTTGGCCGTTCGCCGCCCCGGTTCCCGAATGGACTCGATCAAATCGATCAGCGGCAGATGGCACTCCGCCAGGTTCGCCACCTCGGCAGGCCAGTAGTTCATCTGGACATTGATGTTGGCGTGGTAGTCGCAGTTCCACGGCGTCTGAATCCCTTCCGCCCAGATCCCTTGCAGGTTGGCGGCAAGATCCCCAGGCCGACTGCTGGAAATCAGCAGGTACCGGCCAAACTGAAAATAGAGCGCTGCCAATCCCGGATCGTCGCCTCCCGCCGCGAAGGCATCCAATCGTTCATCCGTTGGCTTCGCATCCGCGGCGGTCGTTCCAAGATCCAGCCGAACCCGGTCATAGAGCTTCCGATAATCCGCCACATGCGCCGCGCGCAAACTCGCGTATCCCTTGCGCGCTGCCACCTCCAGTTGCCGAACCACCAGGCCCTCCGCGTCGCGCCCTCGGAAGTCCGTCCCCGCCACCAGCAGCAACGTCACCGCGTTCGCCCCTCGAACCCGTAGCCGATGGCCTTCCACCTGCAACTCCCCGCCTTCGTTCAGCGCCCGCAACCGGGCCACCAACCGCACGCCCTTGCCATCGTACAACCGCCCGCGCATCACCAACTCCCCAGCTCCTTCCACCCGCGTTTCCGTCGCTTCCGGGCGCGAAAGATCGGCCTCGAAGCTGATTTTCCCCGGTTGATCCGCCGTCAATCGCACCACCAAAACCTCATCCGCCCCGCTGGAAAACACTTCCCGCGAATACGTCACACCCGCCTTCGAATAGCGCACCCCCGCAATCGCCGTTTCGAGATCCAGCTCCCGCCGATAGCCCACCACCGGCTCGGCTCCCATCCCTTCAAAACGAAGGTCCAAATCGCCCAGTGTCTGGTAACAGCCAAAGTCGCACTTCGCCGCCGCACCCCCACAGGTCCCCGGCCCACGGCAGGCCAGCTTGTCGAACGTCAGTTTCTGTCCGTCCGCGTAACGCCCGGCAAACAGCCTTCGACGAATCTCCGCCAGATGTTGCAAGGCGTCCGGGTTGTCCGCGTCCTGCGGTTGTCCCGACCACACCGATTCTTCATTCAATTGCAGGCGCTCCGCCTCAACCCCGCCGTAAATCATCGCGCCCAACCGGCCGTTCCCCACCGGCAGCGCTTCCACCCACCCCCGGGAATTCGACCACCCATCCTTGGGAGTCCGGTCCGTCAGAGTTGCCGGCTGGCGATACCACAGTTTCTGGTCGGCCAGGACGTCCAACCCGCCGACGAAGGTGCAGCCCAGGCCCAACAGAATGCCCGCCATCCTTCCCCAAACCCCGCGCATCCGCAGCAGCGGGCGTCCCCCCCTCCAAAACCCTTCCAGGTTCATGGCTCCTTCATGTGTCCAACTCCTGGAAATCGCTCCTCCCCATGGGTTCGTTCGTGCCATGGCCGCAGCCTGACAACCCTACCCCCTTCGCGGGAGTCAAATCTGCCCCACCCCCTTCACTCCTCTCTCACCCGAAAGAACATGCAAACCTCTCCCGCCCGTTCCAGTTCAACCCGCCGCCCCCCCGAAACTCCTTCCACCACCGTCACCGGAATCCACTGCTTCAGGTCGTTGGAGGCCTCCACCACCACCCGCGTTCCCACCCGCCCATGGACCCGGACCCGGGCTTTGCTCCCCACAATTCCGTCCGGCCGTACCAAGGGTAAATCCGCCTCCGGCAGCAACCAGTGCGCCACCACGTCCTGGGCGATGCGCTTCCCCATCTTCTTCCCTTCGCGGTTGTCGAAGCCAAAATGAATCCCGCCATAAACCCGGCTCATCCCCACTTCCGCCGCACATTCCGACAGGCTGTCGTACGTGCGAACCACCCCGGGCACCGAGTCCGACAACGCCTGAAAGGTGATCTGGTCCGTGCCATAGAAGAACGTCAGAACCTCCGCACTCGCCTGGCTGAAGGTCGAGTGGCCGCTCGGATAGGCCGGGAACGGAGGGGCAGCAAGGAAGTGGTCCCAGGCCGCGTCTTTTTCCGTCGCCACATTGCCATCCTCGTCCGCCCGCTGAATCGCCGTCACCGGCCGCCAAACATTGTACCGAAACTTGGTCTCCCAACAGACGATCGCCCCATCCGCCTGAGCCAGGCTCAACAGCGCCATCAACCGAGCCGTGTCCACCAGATCGTTCGAAGCGCTCGCGGCGATGGTCGCAGCAATCTCATGCCAATGGCCCGGAGGCATCGCCGTATAACTGAAATCCGACCAAAAACGCGCAATCAGTCCCTGCTCCTCCGTCCGCTCCAGACTCTCCCTCGCCCCCAGCCGAACCACCTCGTTCAGGTCGGCCGCATAGGCGGGACTGTCCAGGGCCGGAGGCGGTGGCGACACAAACGGCTCCACCTCCGCAATCGCAAACGGCTTCACATACCGCCATCCCGGCGTCAGTGGCGGACGGAAGAAAGGGGGCGTTCGCCGCCATTGTCCGGGATCCGCACTGGGAATATAGGGCACCTCGGTGCCCGCTCCGTCTCCAGCCCGATGCGCCAGCATCCACCGCGCCACCTCGCTTCCAAGAGCAAGCCCATCCCGGGTGGCGTCGTTGTCAGGTGCCCCGGCCCGCCATAGGTCGAAGGTCTCATTCGCACGCGCCCCCATCCCAGGGTACAAGGCCCGCACCACATCGTATCCAACCGCCGCCGCCGCCGCCTCCACCGAGGCACCGGGAGCTGCCTCTACCTGATGGGCATAAGGCTGATGGCTCCGAACAATCGAATTCACCGCGTCAAAGATCGCCCCATGAAGAATCGCCAGGTTGCGGGTCGACAGCGTGGGCCCCGTGTTGTCCAGGCGGATCGCCGCCATCATCACCGCGTTCCAGTCCAAAACCACATTGGCCCGACCGGAACCCGTCATCAGAAGCACCGCCGCAAACAACACCCGAACCCGTGCCATGGAATGCTCCTTGTTCATTCGAATGTAAGATCACCTTACGCGTCCAAAGCGAAGCATGCCAAGAATTCGATCCCAGACTGCAATACGCCTTCCGAACCACTCCCCGCACCCACATGATCTCGCCAAGGGGACATGCTCTGGAAAGCCCGTCACTTCGATTTCCGATTTCCGCGACCCGCCCTGATCATGGGCATCGTGAATGTCACTCCGGATTCCTTCTCCGACGGCGGCCGCTTCTTTTCCACCTCCGATGCCGTCGAGCATGGCCTTTCTTTGGTCCAGGCCGGCGCGGATATTCTGGATGTCGGCGGGGAATCCACCAAACCCGGCGCCCTCCCGGTGTCGGAAGCCGAGGAGTGCCGCCGGGTCCTACCCGTGATCCGCGAATTGGCCACCCGCACCCATGTCCCCATCTCCATCGACACCATGAAGCCCGGCGTGGCCGAGGCGGCGATGAACGCCGGCGCCAGCATTATCAACGACGTCGCCGCCCATCGCTCCGACCCCGCCCTGTGGCGCGTCGCCGCTCAATTCGAAGCAGGCTATGTCGCCATGCACATGCAGGGCACACCCCAAACCATGCAAGCGGCACCCGCCTACTCGGACGTCACCGCCGAGGTGCTCGCCTTCTTCCAGGGCGTCCTCGCCGGCGTCGCGAAGGCCGGGGTCGCCAGCCATCACGTGGTCCTCGATGTCGGCATCGGGTTCGGAAAGGCGCTGGAACACAATTTGGAGTTGCTGGGGCACTTGGCCGCCTTTAGACAGCTCGGCAGGCCGTTGTTGCTGGGGGTTTCCAGAAAATCATTCCTCGGTCGCCTGACCGGCGCTTCCGTCGAGGACAGACTCCCTGGCGCTCTGGCCACCTCGTGCCTCGCCCGAGCTGCTGGCGTGGAATTATTCCGGACCCACGACGTCGCTGAAACCACCCAGGCGCTCCGTGTCGCCGACGCAGTTCTGGCTCACCAATCCAACCCATGATGGAGTTTCTTCAGCAAGGATGGCGGGCGGTGGTGGAGGTCATCCTCCTCGCCGTGGCCATCTATTACGTGCTGATTTTCCTCCGCGGCACGCGCGCCGCACCCGTCCTGATCGGCTTTCTGATCCTGCTCCTCGTCCTCTTCGCCCTCGCCGCCATCCTGAATCTCGAAGTGCTCGGCTGGCTCCTGGGAGCGGGCACCGCCTTCATCTCCTTCGCCGCCCTCGTCATTTTTCAGCCTGAGATCCGCCGTCTGCTCGCCCGGGTGGGCGATCTCCCACTGTTCGCCTCCGTACGCGAACGACGCGAGAACATCGAAGTCATCGTTCAATCGTGCGAACGCCTCTCCGAAGCCCGCATCGGCGCCTTGCTCGCCATCGAGCGCGCCATCAACCTCCATGAGGCGGTCGAAATCGGAATCCCCGTGGACTGCGAGGCCACCCCGGAAATGCTGGAAGCCATCTTCTTCCCCAACAACTCCATCCATGACGGCGGCGTCATCATCCGCGGCGACCGCATCGCCTACGCCGCCTGCATCTTCCCCCTCACGCAACAGTCTGATCTGCGAAAGTCCGTCGGCACACGCCATCGCGCCGCGATCGGACTCAGCGAAGAATCCGACGCCGTGCTCGTCGTGGTTTCCGAGGAAACCGGCGCCATCTCCTACGCCCACAAAGGCCAGATTCAACGCGGGGTGTCCCCCGAGGAACTTCGCTCCTTCCTGAGCTCCGTTCTCGTTCCCGAAGTCGCCTCCAACTCCTCCCTGGAACGCCTGAAGCTCCTGATCCCAACCTGGCTCCGCCGTAAAGCAGTCGGGGTCCGCCCACCACCCCCCCCTTCCCCCTGACTCGGGGCCTCCATGCGACTCCAATTCCTTCTCCTCGAGAACCTGTCCTGGAAACTCCTTTCCCTCGGACTCGCCGTGCTCATCTGGTACGGCGCCCACCTCTTCATGCGGGAGGACATCCGCCCCATGGTCCGCCCTCTCCAACCTTACGCGACCCGCGATTTTCCAAACCTCACCGTCCGTATCCTTTCCCCCGGAAAAACCAGCCATCCGGTGCGAATCCATCCCCCCACCATCCTGGTGCGGGTCGGCGGCGACCTCACCTTGCTCGATCGCCTCACCGACCAGGATCCCATCGCCTTTATCGAGCTCCCTGACACTCCCCTGGAGGGTCCCATCACCAACCGGGTTGAAATCCGCCTGCCCCAGTCCGTCCGCCTCCTGAGCACCATCCCTGAAAAAGTCGTCGTCAGCCCGGCCGTTTCACGTTAACCCCTCCACTCCAACGACATCTTTGCCGATAAGGAGGGAAAAAGCGCCCTTCGACCGCCTGCTGACCCAGCCAACTCCACGTTCCTTCTCGTTGAATCGAATTCTCACGTTCCCATCCCCATGAGCCAACCCCGACGCATCTTCGGCACCGACGGTGTCCGCGGCACCGCCAATATTGAGCCCGTCACCGCCGACACCATTCTCAAGGTCGGCTGCGCCGCCGCGCACGTCTTCAAGAACCTCCAACAGAAACCCCGCGGTCGCGGCAAACATCAGATCGTAGTCGGCAAGGACACCCGACTGTCCGGATACCTCCTCGAAAACGCCGTCTCCGCCGGCATCCTCTCCATGGGCGTCGATGTCCTGTTCATCGGCCCACTCCCCACCCCGGGTATTGCCTACGTCACCCGCAGCCTCCGCGCCGACGCCGGCATCGCCATCACCGCCTCCCACAATCCCTATGACGATAACGGAGTGAAGTTTTTCCGCTCCGACGGCTACAAACTCGATGATGAAATCGAGGCGAAAATCGAAAACCTCGTGTTCGGCGGTGAAATCGAAAAGATCCGGCCTCGCGCCAGCGCCATCGGCAAGGCCGTCCGCATTGAGGACGCCCTGGGCCGTTACATCGAGTACGCCAAGTCGAGCTTCCACCGCGGCATGACCCTCGAAGGGGTCCGCATCGTCGTCGATTGCGGCCATGGCGCCGCTTACAAGGCCACCCCCACTGTCCTGCGCGAACTCGGAGCCGAGGTCTTCGCTTTCGGCGTCAACCCCAACGGCACCAACATCAATCTCGACTGCGGCTCCATGCACCCCGAGATGATGTGCCAGAAGGTCTGGGAGCACAGCGCCCACATCGGCATCGCTCATGACGGAGACGCCGACCGCGTCCTGCTCTGCGACGAACGGGGCAAGCTCATCGACGGCGATGATATCATGGCCATCGTCAGCCTCGACATGCTCCGGACCGGGACGCTCGCCGAAAAAACCCTCGTCTCCACCGTCATGAGCAACGCCGGCCTCGACGTCGCCATCAACAAAGCCGGCGGCAGAATCGTCCGCACCCAGGTCGGCGACCGCTACGTCATCGATGAAATGCTCTCCCACGGGTACAACTTCGGCGGAGAACAGAGCGGCCACATGATCTTCCGCGATCACAGCACCACCGGCGATGGACTCGTCTGCGCCCTGCAAATCCTCCAGATCATGCAGAACACGGGCAAACCGCTGTCCGAACTCGCCCGCTGCTGGACCCGCTTCCCCCAGCTCGTCACCAACGTCAAGGTCCGCGAAAAACGCCCCTTCGAGGAACTGGATGGCGTGCTCGACTTGCTCAAACAGGCCGAAACGGATGTCGGCCAGGGCGGCGGACGGGTCCTGCTCCGTTACTCCGGCACCGAACCCAACGCCCGCCTCCCCATCGAAGGCAGCGACGCCACCACCCTCGAAACGTGGAGTCGCAAAATCGCCGAAGCCATCCGCCGACAGGTCGGAGCATGAAGTGCGGGGCGGACCGGCCCATGCCCATGCCCGTGCCCGTGTACCCCCTTCAGTTGCCCCGACTCAAACTCAGCTCGTACTGAATCACCGCCAACCCCGCGACCGCTGCCGTCTCCGCTCGGAGTACCAGCGGCCCGAGGTTGATGGGCCGCGCGCCCGCCGACCGAAGCGCTTCCTCTTCGTCCGGGGTGAAGTCCCCTTCCGGCCCCAGCACCAGGGTCACCACATCCACCGCAGCCGGTTCCCCGGTCAATACCGTCCGAACCGGTCGAGCATCCCCACGCAGGGATGCCACCAATAACAAACCGGTCCCTCGCCGTCCCAGGAATGCCGACAGGGTCGCCGGCGGCTCGATCACCGGCATCCAGGGATTGCCGCACTGCTTGCACGCTTCCACCGCGGTTCGGCTCCAATCCTCCACCCGTGCCCCCGCTTCCTCCGCACCCACACGCACCACCGCACGGTCCGTCATCAGCGGACTTAGACAGGCCACCCCAAGCTCGGTCGCCTTCTGCACCAGAAAGTCCATCGCCTTCCCCTTGATCAGCGACGGCGCCAACCCAACCCGCGGTGGGGCCGGCCGACGCTCCACCCGCTCCACGCGCACCCGGGTGGCGCGTTTGTGCACCTCGATCAACCGCCCGGTCAGGCAGCGTCCGGAACCATCGAGAATCTCGACAATTTCCCCCTCCGCCATCCGCAGAACCCGCGCGGCATGGTGACTGTCGCCCTCGTCCAAAGTCACCTCCCCGCCCGTCTCCGCGACAGTCCTGAGATAAAAGCGGTGCATGCAGTGCTACCGGTCCAGCACGAAGGGATCCAGGTACTTCGCCCCGCCTGGCACAAAGTCCGGGCTGTGAATGTCCCGCACCGACGCAAATCGAAACGTTCCGGTGCCACCCGCCGCAGCTTGGACCGCATCTCCGGAAACCGCCTTCGCACAGGCCGCCCAGGCCTCGGCTCCAGGGCCCGTCGCGAGCACGATTTCTTTCGAGGCCTTTTCATGGTGTTTCACAAACGAAATCACCGTCAGCAGATCGTGCACCCGCTGCTGGAACACCGTCGTGTTGTAGCCAAAGGTGTAGGCCGCCGCCTCCCGAGGGTTCTTCACCTTGGCGGTCTTCTCGATCGGCTTACCATTCCCGAGGAATTCGCCCTGGTACATCAGATCCACCCCCACCACGGTCGCGCCCGCATTCAGGTGTCGGCGCACTTCCGCCGTGGGCTCGCCGTCCGCCGTGTATAAGGCCGCCTTGCCTGAGGTCGTCACCAGGATCACCGTCCGACCGCTCCAGGATTTCGGATGCAGGAAGGTCACCGGCACCACTTCGCCACGCTCCTTGTTCCGCAGCAGACCCGTCATCGCGATGACCTGCCCATCATCGGTCTTCGGCCCCAACTCCCACTCCACCGGCCCCACCTCGGCCAGGGTCCGCCCCACCGTCAGATCAATGGCCGGTTGGATCACGGTCCGTCGACCCTCCTCCGTCAACGCCGCGGCCGCCAGCTGCTTGGTGGCATCCGCTGTCCACCACTGCACCAGGTCCCGTTCAAAATCATCACCACTCCTCGGCTTCGGATGGCGGTCGTTCCAAACCGTCAGTTCTTCGCCCGTCAACCGCGGGAAATTCTCCTCGATCACCGGCTCCTTCAGGCCCAACCCCAGATGCCGGTTGAACCACTGGTACATCGCCGACCGACTCACGTAGTTGTAGTTGTGCCCGAAGTGCGGCAGGTGCTTCAGCATCACGCGGTCCTTGGCCCCCATCAGTTCGTAAAGCCGTTGCAGCTCGGGAAAACCTTTCGTCGGCATGTCGATCGTCCAGTCGTTCGCTCCCGTCATGCCCATCGGCTTCGGCGCAAACAACGCCGCCAATTCAATGTTGCCCGTCCCAACCCGGAAGCCCGAGGCATTCTCGCAGGTGCAACCACCCTGCATCGCCGTCGACACCATCACCGCCGGAAATGCCGCCGCCGGCCGCGGATCCACCCCGCACAACACAAAGGTCTGCGTCCCCCCGCCGCTCGCACCCGTCACCGCCATACGCTTCGCGTCGACGTCGGGCAGGCCCTCCAGAAAATCCAGCGCCCGAATCGAGTTCCAGGTCTGCAAGCCCATCACACTCTGGAACCGCGACTCTGCCTGCGGACTGAACAAACCCCAGCGCACCGGGTCGTTCATCTCCGGCCGTTGCTTGGCGAATCCATGCACCAGCTGCATCGACAGTTGCTGGCTGTCCGCGTACCCCATCATGTCGTAGTGGAACACCACGCACCCCATGCGGGCCAACGTCACACACCGGGCCTGCAACGGACTCCGCCCGCCCTCTTCAAAACGTTCGGCCCCCGCCGCAATCTCCTTCCGCACCGCCTCCTCCCCCTGGTCCATGAACCGGCCGTTCGTCCAATGGCCATGCGGACACAACACTCCCGGAAGCCGACCCGATTTGCCCTTGGGCCGATACAGGTTGCCCGTCACAAACAACCCGGGCGCACTCTGGAAGTACACTTTCTCGACCGTGTAATCCCCTTGGTCCCTTCGACCGTGAATCACCGGCTCCAACGGAGTCTTGGCTGGCAGAGGCCACAGTCCCTGCGAAATCAACACCTGCCGACGCACCCGCTCCGACCGTTGCTCCCACCCCGCTTTCGTCGCGGGCACTTCAAACGGAAAATAGCCGTCCAGATCCTTGGGTGGAGCAAGGCGCACGTCGTCCGGAAGTTTCCCCTCCGGCAACGCCCGCGGCGGCGCGCCCGACGCACCAAGACCCAACAGCGCCAGGGCAACAGGCAGGGTAACCCAGGGAACCGGCAATCGGAGAGGCATGCGCCGGTTATAGGCATCCACCGGAACCGCCGCAAGACCATGAACCGATCCACCTCGTTTCCATCCGCTTTCAACCGTGACCGCCTCCGTCACGGCGACGCTCGCAACGACGACGGAAAGCCTGGAACCGCCACCCGATGGCCCGTGTCCCGCACCCGCGTCCCACGCACCGAAAACAACCAGAGCTCGCGATCAGGATGGCACTGCACGACCAGGTGCCGGCCGTCCGAGGTGAACGCCACCCCCTCCGGAATCCGGCCAATGGCATGTTCCGAAATTTTCCGATACGTCTTCCCACGTCGCCCCAGGATCACCAACCGCCCCGCCTCGGTGTGGTCCGGATGGTTGGCCGCCAGATTCGATCCATCCATCAGCACCGCAGCCACCAGCTTCCCGTCCGGACTTACTTCAAACGACTCCGGAATCGCCCCCAGCGAGACATAATCCACCGTCCGCAGGGGGGTGGATTCGAGATCCACCACCGACAGCGCGTCGCGATCCGTGCCGTTCCCGGCTCCGGCGCCCGCTGTCAGACCCAACGCCCCGTCCGGTGTGATCACCACCCGGTACGGCTGCCCGTAAACCGATAGTTTCCGGCTCGTGAGGGTCAACCGGTCCCCGTCCAAGTCCAGCACCGCCAGGTACCCGCCCTTCTGCACACTCGCCAGCACCCGACGTCCATCCGGCGACACCGCCACATCGGACACGCTGTCCACCGGCTCACAGACCTTCACTTCGTGCAGGGGCGTCACCTGCTTTCCACGGATGCCCAGGACGGAAATGGTGCCCGCCGCACGGTTCGCCACCAGTGCCCAGCGCCCATCCCGGGTGATCGAGATCCCCGAGGGCTGCAACCCTGCCGTGACCTGGCCGAGGACCCGCGGCGGTCGGCTCTCCAGATCGACCACGTGAATGGCGCTTTCCGGGAACCAGTTGGTCGCGCTTGAAGGATCCATCCGCAGCGAATTCGCCATCAGGGCCAGCGACCCGTCCGGGGTGATCGCGATGTTCGAGGGCGGTCCAATCACCGTGTTGGGCACGTCGAGCACATGGGTGACCGCCGGGGGAAAACTGGCGAAATCCAGGACCGTGAACGAATCAGGACCCTCCGGCGTCACCCGCTGGGCTGCGCCCGAGGTCAGGTCGAGTTTCGTTTCGTTGCCGGAGATCACCACCGGACCGGCCGCACCAGAGAACGCCGCAACCAAAAGGAACACGCCCAGCAACCAACCACCCACACCACGCCACGAGGAGCCACGCCAAAGGTTGTTCATGCAGATGCCTGTCGGGAATTGCCGGTCAGCGTACGGATGGCCCCCCACCCGGCGCAACCCGTCTCTTGGCACCGACAACGCTGCGGTTCTGCTTACCCTACCGGGTGTCGAGCAGGTTGCGCATCATGGCCGCGAGGACCTTCGCCTCGCACGGCTTCTGCAAGTAGACCAGACCCGCCCGGGTCGGCGCGCCACTCTTGAAGATCTCGGAGCTGTAGCCACTGGAGAGGATCACCTTCAAGGAGGGTTGGATCCCCTGAAGCTGGATGGCCAGTTCAAGCCCGGTGACACCTTCTGGCATCACCATGTCCGTGAGGAGCAGATCGAACTTCCCGCCGTGCACGCCCCAAACCCGCATCGCTTCCTGACCATTGGCAGCCTCGTGCACACGGTACCCAAGTTCCCTCAACACCCGGCTGGTCAGCCGGCGCACCGCCGCCTCGTCCTCGACCAGCAGAATGGTTTCGTTCCCCCGCAACATCGGCAGTTCCATCCCCTCGGTGTCCCCGGACCGCACCGACTCCGCCAGCGCCGGCAAAAGCACCCGGAACGTCGACCCAACCCCCACCGCGCTTTCGACCTCCACCCAGCCCTGGTGCTGCGCCACGATGCCATGGACCGTTGCCAGTCCCAAACCCGTCCCCTTGCCCGCCTCCTTGGTCGTGAAGAAGGGCTCGAAAATATGCTTCTGAGTGTCTTCATCCATCCCGCAACCGGTATCGGTGACGGTCAGACACACGAAATGCCCCTCACGCCGAAGCGGATCCGACACGGCTTCGTCCCGGCCAAAATGGAACTGCTGGGTTTCCATGGTAATGCGCCCTCCGCCCGGCAGGGCGTCGCGCGCGTTCACCACCAGATTCATGAGGACCTGCTCCAGCAATCCGACATCCGCCTCGACCTTCGAAAGGCCACTCTTGCCGGTGAAGGTCAGGTCGATGTTCTCCCCGATCAGCCGGCTCAGCATCTTCAGCAGGTTGGCCACCACTTCATTCAAGTCCAGTGGGGTCACCACCAGAACAGACCGGCGGCTGAACATCAGCAGTTGGCGGGTCAGACCCACGGCGCGCATGGCCTCCCGCTGAAGTTCGTCCAGGGAGTTCTGGGTCTCCTCGTCCAGGGCCTGGTTCCCCTGCATCAGTTGAAGCTGCATCATGAACCCGGCCAGGATGTTGTTGAAATCATGGGCCACGCCGCCCGCCAACTGCCCCACGGCTTCCAGCTTCTGCGCCTGCCGGTATTGCGCTTCCAATTGCCGGAGCTTGGTGACGTCCTCCTTCACCGCCACGAAATGCGTGATCCGCCCCGTTGAGTCCCGGATGGGCGAGATCGACGCGGTCTCCCAGTACAGTTCGCCATTCTTCTTTCGGTTGTGGAATTCACCCTGCCACACCTTCCCTTCCTGGATCGTCCGCCAAAGGTCCGCGTAGTCCTCCGGCGGCTTTTCGCCGGAACTCAGCACACGCGGGTTCCTGCCGCGCACCTCGTCCAGGGTGAAGCCCGTGGTGCGGGTGAACATGGGGTTCACATACTCGATGGCCCCAGCGGTGTCGGTGATCACCACGCTCACCGGACTTTGCTCCACCGCTCCCGACAGTTTTCGAAGCCGTTCCTGCGCCGCCCGCTGCACCAGCATCTTGTGCAGTTCATTGGCCACGACCTGGATCTGGCCCACGTCGGTCTCCGCGTAATCCTCGTCCTTGTTGGCAACCCCCAGAATGAACAGGACCCGGTCATCCTCCACCACCGGCAGGGCCAGCAGGCGGTTCAGACGACGGCAGCCCGCGGGAACCTCCACCCGGCCAGCCACGCTGCAGGGTTCATTGTCCACCACCGGTCTCCGATCAAGCGTGCATTCCGACCAGAGGCTCCCTCCGGGCCGGGGAGCAAGCCCCTGGGCAGCTTCAAGCGACTCGCGACAGGTCGGATCCTTCCAAAGCGTGAACTGAATGGATCCCCCGGCCTCCTCCATCCGGTGGAAAAAGCCAATCGAACTCTCGGTCCACTGCATGGCCTTGCTGAGCACGTAGTCGTACAACTGCGGGTCACTCATCTGCGCCGCCCGCTGGTGCAGTTCGAGAAGGAACCGGGTGCGCTCCGCGTCCCTCACCGCCCGCCGTTCGGCTCGTTTCCGTTCCTGGATGTCCTCGATCGTCGCCATGGTGCGTAGCGGCAAGCCCTGCGCATCGCGAATTACGGTCATGTTCACATTCACCCAGATGACGGAGTGATCCTTTCGCACATAGCGCTTCTCGCGCCGGTAGTGCGTCTTCCGACCCTCGATCACCTCCCGAAACATCTCCCCATCCACTTCCCGGTCCTCCGGATGGGTGACGTCTGAGATCCGCATGCGCAACATTTCGTCCACCGAGAAGCCGGTGATCTCGCACATCCGCTGGTTCACCCGCCGCCATTGACCGGTCGCCGGGTCGGCCTGGGCCATTCCAATCGACGCGACGTCGAACATCGCCCGGAATTCCGCTTCCTGCCGCAGCAGCGCCTCCTGGGATCGCTTCTGCTCCGTAATGTCCGTCGACACCACCACGATGCGCCTCACGTTCCGCTCCCCATCCAGAACCGGATACATCGAGCTCCGAATCCAACGCCCCGCCCGTTCATCCTCGTGGACCGCCGGTTGTTGAGCCCGAACAACCTCCCGGATCCATTCACGCTGGCGGATCGCCACCTCCTTCGGCAGCAAATCCTCCAACGAACGCCCCAGGCAAAGGTCCAAGGGCCGTTGCAGCCGTTCGGCAAACGTGGCGTTCCCTGAAACCACAACGCCCTCGGCATCCAGGACAAACAACGATTCGGGAATCGCATCAAACAGGGATCTCAGGCTGCTTTCGCTCTCTCGAAGAGCTTGCTCCTCCTGTCGTTGCAGCAACGCCAGCCCAAAGGACGAAGCCAGCGCCTGCAATCGTTCCATCGGGACCTGCCGGGCTTCCCTATCCGACTCCCGCTCCTCCTCCGAGGGGCTAAGGAACTCCCGTTTCGAATCCAGGTTCACTTCGGCAGTATCTCATGCGGGTCGCCGATGTCGATGCACCGCCCCAACCTGCCTCCGTCGCCGGCCTTGATCCCTCAGAGTCGCAACCTCTTCAGGTCACGAATCACCCGTGGAGTTCTTGGCAGTCCCCACGCCCGTGGCCCTCCTGTGCCGACGATCGGGGTCAGCAACCCATCCAGAATTCCGTTCAGAAGATCGGCGATCTGACGATACACCTTACCAAACATGGTCAGACACCTATTCGCCGCCGCCAGCCTTCTCTGGGCCGCCGCCAGCAGCCAGGCCGCGCATTTGCTCACCGTTGATATTAGCAATCCTGCCGCCGTGGTCATCGACGGCACGGGGGAGTTTTCCATCGCCAATTATGACGGGTTGACGTCCGTGGCCCGGCCCATTCGCCTCGACAATTTTTTTACCGCGGTAGCCAACGCCGACAACCCGAGCTACGACGCCTCAGGCTCGACTCTGGAGACCTTCAACGGCGCCGGACCGCTGAACTCCGCTCTGGTACGCGGCGCGGGGGACGGCCAACGGCTGATTCTTCGGATCGGGGGCTCGTCCACTGAGGATTTCAGCACGGCCAGCCCCGCGTTTGTCGGCCAAGCCGTGTTCGACATGACTGGAAACGGAGGCGTGGACGGTCCTGACGTGTCCGGCTTCTTCAGAATCATGGGCCACACGGGCAACGTTCTGGCGGCCGACGGGACCGTCGTTGGAACGTACGTTCTCGCGGCAGTTCCTGAGCCGTCGGCGCTGGGCGTGGCGGGCGGACTGACCTGCCTGGCCTTTGCCGCCTGGCGCCGCCACAAAGCTGGCCGATCTGTTGTCGGGCCGTGAACCGGGGATTCCGGGGGGCGGGACGCCCGCCGCTACGGTGTGGCTTCTCTCGTCCCCGTTCGCAGTTGAGCGAACGAACGTCTTACCAAGCGAGCACCTCATCTCACTCGACCCGAAACGGCGCATCACCGGAACCCGCCACGGCTCCGGCCCGTGCTGCGCGATAGAAGGTCGTCGGCGCAGTCGAAGCACCCAGCGGCGGAAACACCGCCTCCCCGGCCAGACTCGGGGCCGTTGAAACTCGGGTCCACGACCCAAGTCGGGCCGCTCGTTCCAGGTGGTGCACCCCGTCGTCCGCACCCGAGAGCCGCACGCGAAAACTCTCCAGTCCGGGGTACTCAAAGGCCCGAACCCAATCGATGCGCGGACGTCGGGTGAACCGTGCGACGACCGTTACCCCCGGCTGAACGGCCACGGTCCTGACCGGATCCGTACCGGTGACGGTGTCGAACCAGCCCAGAAAGTCCTGCCCGGGACACGGCACCGCGGTGAGTTGGACCAACGTGCCGATGGGATATTCCTCCGCCACCGGCGAGGACGTCACCGTCCCGTCCCCTTCGGTCCTCGACTCAAGCGAGGCATGCCCCGGGGACAGTGGCACGAACAGAGCCGACACGGTCGGTTCAGCTTCCTGAATCACCAGGCTGGCCGGGTTGGAGGTCCCTGCCACGGGGGATCCCCACCGGGCAAAGCGATAGCCCGGACCGGGGTGCGCCTGGAGTCGTACCGTGCTGTTCGCCGGATACAGCGGGCGATCTGGAATGGCTTCGATGCTGCCCTGCCCCGCAATCACTCGACGCATGGATGTGCCGAACACGGCGACCACGTACTTGTCCTGATCCATTACGATGACATTCGTCGCGGACCCGCTCTCGCTGTCGCCGGTCCAGCCGAGGAAGGTCCATCCGTCATCGGGAGCCGCCCGGAGTCCTGCCGACCAACGGGCCGGATAGAGAGCGGAGCTGTTGGGCGTGGTCTCCAGAATCCGTCCTCCGCCGCGCGCCTCCAGATGGAGCCAATAACGCGGAGGCGACCACTGGAAGAAGTCGAAGAAAGCCGTCAATGCGCGGGGTCGATCCATCCGGACGACGATCGTGGCACGGGTGTCGTCGGCCATCCCCACTGCCGACCATCGTGAAAAACTCGTGTCGCCGGTGCTGAATCGGATGCGAGGAACGCGCGCGGTCACGGTCACCAGGGTGTTGGAAACATAGACGCCCCCGGGCGGGTCGAGGTCCACGGTTCCGGGACCCGCATCACGTCCGCCAAACAATCGGTTCACCTTCTTCTCCACCGTCAACGGGTACATCGCGACGGGAACGAACTCGGCGACGACCGACACGTCCTGGTCCATGCGGAGTTCGATCTCGACGTTGGCGCCGGAAGCATCGCCCTTCCATTCCGAGAACCGCCAGCCATCGGCGGGGATTGCAGTGGCGCGCACGATCGCCCCCGCTTCGAATGGTCCCACCGAGGGGGTGACGCGGATCACCCCGCCACCGACCACGCGCGTGGAGAGTCCCACACGGGTATCCGGAAGGAGAGTCAGGTTCAGACTCGCGACGGCAGATGGGGTGGAAAATTCCGGATCGTAGGCCACGACGCGGATCTGGACGTCGTTCGTCACCGCAAAGGGTCCGCCGTACCCAATCGAGCCCGTGTCCGGCGGCGAACCGTCGAGCGAGTAAAGGATCACCGGCGACTCGTCGCCCGCGGCGAAGGAAATCCGTGCCGGTCCTGGATGAGTCGCGGATTCACCGGACTGCGGCGTGCCATCCACCAGGATGGCAGGCGTCGAGACGGAGTCCCACGCGCTTTCGTAAGCGCCGATGTCGGGACCCGATCCGACCGGGCGTGCCGTGCCGCGCTGATCGAAGCCCGGAGCCCACTGAGCGGCCGCCGCATGGATGGCGGCGCTCTCCGGACGCAACTCAATCGTGGGCGTCGCCCCACCCCGGTTGGCCAGAGGCCTCCACTTCGCCGGCGCGCCCACGAGATCGGTGGGTTGGAGCCCGGTGACCCGGGCTCCAGTGCCGAGGAGATTGATTCCTCGACTGACGACAGCTCCGAAGCCGTCGGACGGAACCTCGTCGTTTTCGGTGGCGACATTCCCGACGAACAGGCTGTTCACGATTTCATTCGTGGTGCCGGATCCGAACCAGAACCCGCCCCCGAACGCTCGACCGGGCGACACGGGTGGCGCACCGACGGTGGTTTCAAAGAATCCGGGACGTCCGCCTTGAGCCCGATTGCCAGCGAAGGTGCCGTGCAGGATCCGGCAAGAGCCTTCGGCTCCGTAGAAACCTCCGCCCCGACCTTCGCCCCCTTCATGACCATGAAAGTTCGAGGAAGCGCCGCGACCGCCTTGGGCGAGGTTGTGGGCGACGGTGCAGTTGGTCAGGGCGATCGTCCCTCCCCACTGTGCGATGGCACCTCCCACGCCTTTTTCCACCTCCAACATGGGGAGCCGGCTTCCCGCTGACGACGGTCCGGCTTGGGCGGCGTTGGACGAAAAGGTGGATGCGACGATCGTCGCCCTCGACTGCCGAACGAGGCATCCGCCACCCGCCGCGAGGCCACCCAGACCTCCGCCACTGAAACCTTCGGAAAGCCCACCCTCCACCCGGTTGGCATCGATCCAACACTCGCGAACCCAAACCTCGGCCTCATTGGCGAAGAGACCTCCCCCCAGACCACCACCGCCCTGTCCTCCGGTGCCAGCGACCCCGCCTGCGCCGCCGATGCAGACGTTGCGGGCCAGGCGGCACCGCTCGAGTGTGGCGGAGCCCTGATTCAGAAAAACCGCGCCCCCCATTCCCGCCCCACCTCCGCCTCCGCCGGCACCGCTTGGATCTCCCGTGGAACCAACCCCACCCCCAAAGAGACTACCTCCCCCTGGATTCCATGGGAAACGAGCCAAACCACCTCCACCGCCACCTCCGCCCAGGCCACCGAGCCCGCCCTGTCCTTCGGTCTCCACGTCAGGGCGCGTGGTGACGGGACTTCCGCCACCACCACCGCTGCCCAGACCACCCGCTTGTCCTTGACCCTCCAACTCCTGCCCACCGGCTCCGCCCAGCGGCCCGCCTCCCGCTCCGCCACGGGTCCGACCCGTTCCCGCCCTGCCACCGCTTCCACCTTGGGCCCGGTTTCCTTCGAGCACCGAATCCAGGATCCAGACCTTTCCCACCGCGCCAAACAACCCACCCCCCAGCCCACCTCCGCCGCCACCGCCTCCGGCAATATCCCCCGACTCTCCGGAAGCCCCGATCACCGCGTTGCTGCTGACCACGCAGCTCTCCAGACGGATCTCGCCCTGATTAAAAATCCCTCCTCCCCAACCGCCTTGGTTCGTGTTCCCGACGACAGCGCAGCTGACCAGCGTCAACGATCCCGCGTTCGATATCCCTGCCCCATGCCATCCTCCAACGGCCAGCCCATCCACCACGGTAAGCCCCGCCATCCGGTACGTTCGGCCGGCAGCAAAACTCAGCACCGGCACCAGGCCACTGCCGCTCAATCGAAGCCGGTCCGATCCGGGTCCCAGAATCTCCAGGTCGTCGGTGACGGTCGGCAATACAGAAGCCAATGCGATCACCCCTTCCGCCGACACCCGAATCGTGTCGGGTCCCTGGAGTTCATTGGCCCGAATGAGGGCATCCCGAAAACTGCCAGCCCCCGAGTCCTGTAAGTTGGCAACCACGTGGACCGCACCGAAGCCGGGAGTCGCCGCCCCCACGACCCAAAGAGCAAGAAGCAGGGGCCGTCCCATCCCGCCAACAGGAGTTCGCATAGGATGCCGCAACTTGTCCCACAGAAGACGCCTCCGAACAAGCGACCTGGGACGCGATTCCCGGGATGGCCCAGCCTTCCGTGGGCTGATACGCTGGCCGCGCCTTGGTTCGTCACCCCACGAGTCCCTGTCATTGCACCACCCACCCGATCGCCCGGAGCTGGGTCTGGGCCGCGGTGCTCTTGGGGTTCTTGGCCCTTGGGACTGGCCTCTGTGCCCGCGGTGAATCCCGTATCACGGCCTGGCGTGGAACCGATGGACTGCCTCAATCCAGCACTTTCGGTGTCACCCTCGCCAGCCGGGGGCGTGTGATCACCACCCACGCCCCGGGCTTGCCCGTGGCGCGCCTGGACGGATTCCAAGTCACCACCTTGTCCAACACGGTCGGCGCGCTCAGCCGGGTCTATGAAAGTCGGAGCGAACAATACTGGTGCGTCGGCCCAGAAGGGCTGCTGGAAAGCACCGGCACCGGCTGGAACACCCATGCCATTCCGGAAATCGCCGCCGAATTTCGTGCCAACCCGGTTCGGTCCATACGACCAATCCCCCTCATCCCGCTCGACCGACATCGGGTCCTGATCCTGCTGCCCGACCGACTCTGCGAGTACGACGCCAGCGAACAACGCCTCACGGCGCTGGTGCTGGCCTCGTCGACGGCCATCGGTCGCTTCATCGAGCTGAATCCG
>CAUJJW010000089.1 GCA_963205105.1 Verrucomicrobiota bacterium
GGCGAATTCGAGATGGTCGCGCCAGCCGGCGTACCACTCACGGGATGAGGCGGCGACGGGCAGGGGGCCCGCCGTGGTGAGGAAAGGTTCCCAGACGCCCTCCTGATAGACGCGAAGCGCCTGGGTCTTGGGATCCATGACCGCCACCTGGACCCAGCCATGGGTGACCATGGTCTTGATGGCGGGATTCTTTTCCATGATGGCGGTGAATGCCGCCCGGGTGGTTTCGATGACGAAGAGCAGTCGCACCGGTTCGTGGATCTCGACCATTTGCCACGGCAATCCGGTCCGCAGGTCGCTCATGGCACCGTCCATCACGCCCAACAGCCCGGTGACGTTGTGCGGGAGTTTTGAGCCGGAGCCCCATCCGGGGGAATCCACCCGCGAAAAGTAGTATTCCAGGTTGATACCGGAGCAGACGGGAATCACCGCGCCGAGAATGCGCGCCAGGACCACGTTGCTGGCGTCATCCTGCATGGGGTCGTACGAGACGAGGAACGCGCGGCGGTCGAGGAACAGTCCACGGGTTCGTTCCCGTCGGCCGACGATGCAGATTGCGTTCGTGGCATGACCCCATTCCGGGCGAACCTGCGAGAGGTCTTCGGAGCGTCCTTCCATGTGGCGTTTGGCGGCGATGGGGGAGAGGCCCAGGGGGGCGGAGCCAAACCGGCGGGCCCGCTCATGCGCGTTCCGGATCGCGGCTTCCTGAACGGATTTTTGAGCGACCTCGAATTCGAACTGGTGACTGCCGGGGACGCGGTCGATGTCGAAAAAGGTCAGGTCGTCGTTGGCGGTGTTGTGCAGGCCCCCGACGAACACGGTGTCGGTCGGGATGTCGATGTCACGTTCGGCGAGGGCGTTCCGCACACGTGGGTCGTTGAGAATTTCGGCAATGGCCCGGGCGTTGGGGCCGCCCACACCGCCGCCGCAGGCGCCGCAGTCGTGGGCGGACTCGTGGGGGTTGTTCATGCTGGTGGAACCGTGACCGAACACCAACACCACACGGGCGAAGGTGTGGGTCATCCCGATGTCGCGAAGCAGGCGTTCGCCGATGTCCACCATCTCCGTGGGCAGAAATCCGTGGGCACCCTCCTGGGGCGAGGATTCGGGTGTTTTTCGCTCCAGGTTCAGACGGGTGACGGGTGGAGGGGCGATAAAATTGCCGAAGTACCCGCGGAATCGCGCGGTCAGGCGGGGGAAGACAACCCGGGCCACCAGGGGGACGGTGGCGAGCAGGCCGACGGCAGCGGAGAGAAAGGCCCCGCTGACGATGCGGCGGCTGCCCCCGTGGAATCCTTGCAGCGCCATGCCCAGGCTCCGCCGGGTGCGTCGTCGACGTTGATCCTCATCCTGCAGGCGACGGTCGACAGTCTCCGAGACCCAGTGCTTGGGGCGGACAACGACCGGGCAGAGCGGCACGAAATCGGCGGCGGCGGCGCCGCGGTAGTACATGACCACGCCGAAGAAACCCGCGGCTCCGAAGGTTTCGGAAGTGGGGGCGGTTTCCTCGACGTGCCGGCGGATCGATTCCTCGCGTTCGTCGATGCAGAAGACCGCCTGGAAGGACGGGCGTCCCGTGGGTTTGGAGCTTTTTCCAGCCCTTGCTGCCAGCGCCTCCAGGGTGCGGACCCTGAACCGGTGTTCGTAGGCGAGGTGAAAAAGCCGCCGTCGGTTGAGTGCTCCGAAGGATTCCACCTCATGGAACAGGATGCGCCATTGGGCGGCGTTCAGTTGGGCGAGTTGTTCGGGGGGCCAACCCAGCAGTTGGGCCAGCTGGAAAACGACATGCGCGCGGGGTTTCCAGGATTCCAAAGTGACGTCCGTGGACCGGGTTGCGAGGAATCCGGGCAGGCCGGCGAGGGGGCCGTCGTAACCAAAGGACTCCCGGGCGACCGCCTTCAGTGCGAGTCGTTCGAGCAGGAGTCGGACGGCCAGGAAATCGATCAGACTGCCCGAAGGAACGGCGTGGTGCACGCGGTCGGCGCGCTGTTCGACGTGCCACATCATTCCCGCCCAGCCCCGCAGGGCGAGCAGGGTGGCGGCGAGATAGTCGGGGATTTGCGCGGGGGCGACCCCCAGATCGGTGAGGGATTCCTGGATGCAGGCCAGGGCAGACACCTGCCCGTCCTGAAGGCGAGCCGTGTGATCGGGGAGATCGGTCAGCCACCAGGCGGTCGCCGCGCCTCCACGCCGGTGGAGTTCGCAGAAGGCGTGATAGAATCCACGGTCCCGTTCCGGCATGGCCCAGTGGGCGATGCCCTGATCGAGGAACGCCGCGCAAAAGCGGATGAGCACATCATGAACCAGCAGGTCCGGATCCATGGCGCCCCCGGCATCCAGCCAGTCGCGGGCGCGCAGCCGCAGGGGCGCAGTGGAAGGTGGTTGGCCGGTCATCCGGACACCGTCACAGCAGGATTCCCACAGGGCGCCGACGGTGAAGGCCTCCCAACGCTCGTCACTCCAATCTTCCACACGTTCGTCCTGAAACCGCCCGAACAGGCCTTCAATCCACGAAGGACGGTCGACGCCGGGCAGGGAGCCGCGCAACCGCCGCAAAGCCCAGTGCCGGGCCTCGGTCACGAGCCGGCGGCGTTGGACCAGGGAAACGTCGTTGCGAAGCGTTCGAAGGGCGCCGGTTTCGGCCATCACCCAATCCAGTTCCGGGCCTTGGCCGTCGTGGAGCGGGTACTGCAGCATGGCCAGGCGCAGGTCCAACCGATGGGACAGTCCGGCTATCTTTTCGGAACCGCGCGTTCCCAGATCCCGCTCCAGCACCGCACGCAGCTCCGAGAACAGGATCCGTCCGCGGCTCAGTTCCTCGCGGTACTGGTCCTCGGAAAGGTAGGGTTCGGATCCGAAAACCATCGACCCATGGCGCACCGCTTCGTCGAAGGTCTGATGCTCGAAGGCGTGCAGAGTGTTGTGATGGATGAAGACGCCGATCGGGCCTTGGGCAGGCAGCAGATGCGCCGCGTGGTGAATGGCTTCCGCGAGGTGAACCAGATCCTGCCG
>CAUJJW010000090.1 GCA_963205105.1 Verrucomicrobiota bacterium
CGGGACGCCCGCCGCTACGGAAAGCAGGTTCATGGAGAGCCACCTGTTCGAAATCGACCTGCTCACGGGCCTTGAACCCGGGAGGATTCCGGGGGGCGGGACGCCCCCCTCTACGGCAGGCGGGACGCCCGCCGCTTCGGACGTACGGTTCATGGAGATCGGGACTTGGGTTGGGAGGCGCGTTCCCGGAGCCAGGCGAGGTCGGGGTTCCCGGGGTACTGGAGGGAAATGTGATCGGGGATCCAGCGTTCGCGGGCCAGGGCGGTGGTGGTGGGGTCCTTCCAGCGATGCGTCTCCACGTGGCCATCGGCGAAACTGAGGTTGCCGCGGCCGCGGTGCTGGGCGGAAGGCAGATGGTAATAGAGCCCTTTGAAGCCCACACCGGATGTCGGGGAATCGTAGGCAACGACGAACCCGGAATGGCACACGTTGCCCGGGGCGGTGTCCACGAACTGAAGGAGGGTGGACGGTGAACCGGCACCGAGATCGCTGGACTTGAGGTAGAGCTGGTGTTTGGGCGAGAGGAATGAGGATTCGAGATTGGGGCTATGCCAGCCGAGGTAACCGTTCAGGGCGTAGGACCTGGTCTTGGGGGCGGAGTGGCCATCGATTTCGATGGTCACACGGTCGGAGGGGCAGCGGTAGACCTGAGGGCTTTTCAGATAGCCGGCGAACGAGGCGTACCTGGGGTCGGTCAGAAAACTTTCATTGGTGAACGAGGGGCGGTTCTGATGGGTGTCGCCGAGCACCCAGAGTCGGGTGGCACCCAGGGTTTCGGGGGTGCCGTAACCGTTCAAGGGGAGCCGGTCATTGTAGTCATCGGCGTAAACCTCCCAGGTGATGGCCAATTGGCGGAGGTTGTTGATGCATTGAACCCGGCGGGCCGATTCCTTGGCGGTGGAAAGGGAGGGGAGGAGGATGGAGGCGAGCAGGGCGATGATGGCGATGACCACCAGCAATTCGACCAGGGAAAATCCACGCGAACCGGGGCCGCACCGTGAGGGGGCGGGGGGTGGTGGATCGGTTATCCGCATGGCCCGGAGATCCTAACACGCCCGCATCCATCCCGAAAGGGCGTGACCCAAACTTGCCTATTCGGTGGGGGTGGCGCCACCATGCCAACGCCATGATGACTTTGGCGATTCGTGGTTTGGCGGCCTTGGGGATTCACCTTGGGAAGGAGGGCGTCTACCTCGACGAACTCACCCCGGCACCCCGGTTGCAGGTGCGCCAGGGGATGTTGACGCTGCAAACGGGACCCAATCTGCGCAACACCGGCAAGGCGATCTATCGGGTTGAAGTGGTTCCGGAGGCGGATGCCTTTGTGGTGCGGGCCTTCCAGCGGCGGACCACCGGCAAAGGGGCGGTGCACGGGTTTCGGCATCAACAGGGGCTGGGTCGCACACCCTCGGGGCAGGACGCCCGGACCGCGCCGTTTTATTGGGTGGACCCCGATGGCCGCCGTCACCTGTTGTCCGTGGAAGGATGGAAGGGTGGAGTGGGGGCGGAGGCCGAGTCGACCCCGAGCTGAGCCGGAACCATTCAGAAGAAATCGATGGAGGTCGCGCTAGGCCGCCAAGACGCGAAGGAAAGCCACGACAAGGCGTGATGGGGAGCCTTTCAACCACCCCCAACCCTGGCGTGAGTTGCTTTTGAATCGTTCGGTCCAAGGTCGAGCGTGGATATGCTGATCGGCAGGATTTTTTCTGTCCCGCGGGCTGCTTGGCGGCAGTTTGTTCTGTGGAAGACCTGATCCATGGACGACGCCGAACTGCTCCACGACTTTTCGACGCGCCGCTCGGAAGCGGCATTTGCCGAGTTGGTCCGTCGTCATGGAGGTCATGTCTATGCGGCGGCTCTGCGGCAGGTGAAAGATCCGCAGTGGGCTGAGGACGTGACCCAGGCGGTGTTCCTTGCCATGTCCCGCAAAGCATCCCGCATTGGCGAACGGGTGGTTCTCGCTGGCTGGCTCCACCGGGCGACCCGGTTCGCGGCGCTCCACCTGTTGCGGACGGAGGCGCGTCGCAAGGATCGGGAACTCCGCGCAATGCCGGGGATGGTGTGGCCGGATTACGAAGCGGCGTCCTCGGCTGAATCGATCGAAGAGATCTGGGCGGCCGCGGCGACGATGCTCGACGAGGCGTTGGCGAGTCTTCCCCAACGGGAACGGGATGCGATCCTATTGCGGTACTGGGACCAGCAAAGCTTTTGCGCCGTGGGAGCTCGGTGGGGTTGGAGCGAGGAAGCGGCCAAGAAGAGGGTCTCACGGGGTGTGGAGAAACTGCGGCGTTTCTTCCAGAAACGGGGAGTGGTGGTGACGGCGGGAGGCCTCGCTTCCCTGCTGGAAGCGAAGGCCGTTTCAGCGCCGATCCAGCCATCCCTCTCGGCCCGGGTTCTCAAAGATTCCGTGGCAACCCCGACGACCTTGGATCCCGCCGTGTCGGGCATGGTGGATGCCATTGCGTCGGGCTTTTTTCGAGCGGCGCTGATCCCCGGAGTCGTGGTGGTTCCGGTGGTGGGCGCAGCGGTCCTTCTGTTCGTATCAACCTCCGCAGGAGTCCTTATGAAAACATGGATGGCTCAGTCACTGTCACTCGTGCTCGCGTGGTTCGGCGTCGACACCTCCCCGGTCGTTGCGGGGGCTGTGTCGGTGGACCGCACGTTTCGGCCGGTCTTTTCACGACATGGCGAGCAGATCTCCAAGTTTCTGCCGCGCGCGGATGGCGCCGTCATGGTCATGGGGCTTTTCGACATGTTGGATGACACGCCTGCTTTGGGCATGGCCCGGCTCTTCGCTGGTGGGTCGGTGGATCCATCATTTCGGGTGCGCACCCGCCCGGGCGAGATGCTCGTGGTGCAACCCGATGGTGGTGTCCTGGTGCGCGGACCCAAGGGTCTTGAGCGCCTCGCCGCCGACGGCAGCGTGGATGCCGGGTTTGATGTGGGAACCGGCCTCTCGATGGACGGGGCCGCGGTGGGTGGGCAGGCGGAAAATGCGGTCCGGGGCGTGGCGTTGGATACGGAGGGACGCATTTTGATCGCCGGGGATTTTGCTTATGTCGATGGGGTTCGAAGAGTTGCGGTGGCGCGGTTGCTTTCGAACGGGAGGATCGACGCCTCGTGGGATGCAGGTGCGGCCCTGGAATCGACGGCAGCGAATGGGGCCAAGGTGCCGGTGTCGGTGTCGGGAGTGGCCATCCAGCCGGACGGCAAGGTGGTGGTGGTGGGGAGCTTCGACCGCGTGATGGATCGGACCGTGAACGGGATCACGCGGTTCCATCCGGATGGCCTGTGGGACGAGACCTTCGCGAGTGGCGGCGGGCTGCGTCCCGGGGAAAGCCCGGGTGAAATGGTCACGGCTTCCACGGCCAGGGTGTGGTGCGTTCAGGACGGCGAACTGGTGGTTAACGGGGACTTTACGCAATTCGATGGGCAAGCGAGACCGGGATTGGCGCGGTTACGATCGGACGGGTCGCTGGATGCCGGGTTTATTCCGACGGTGCGGGACTTCTACGTTCCGGACGTGTTGGCGGACGGGAAAGTGTTGGTGGCTTTGTTGACCAGCGGAACGCTGAGAAGACTCGGACGTGACGGGGCGGCAGACCCGACCTTCCGCTGGAGTCTGCCGGGACTCTCCTCCGGCTCGTTCGTAGCGGTGTCGGCGGGTTTGCCCGACGGGGGGATGGTGGTGGCCCAATCGGTGACGGAGATCCCTGGAAATGCACCCGTTTTGAAATGGCTGAACACCAATGGTGCGGTGCGGGCCGGGTACTCAGTCACCAGCCGGTTGGTGCAGCGGGTTCGAGCGGTGGTTCCTCTGGCGGACGGCAAGGTGGTGGTCGGTGGAGAGTTTTCCCGGGTAAACGGAGCCGACCGTGGCGCCATCGTACGATTGAACGAGGACGGAAGTGTGGATACGACCTTCAAGGCCTCGCTCAAACCCGAGGTTTCCGTGGGCGGGGCGTTGAAGAACCCCAGCATTTGGCACGCGATGCCGCAACGTGACGGGCGGATCGTCGTGACGGGTTATTTCGAGGCAATCGAAGGCCGATCACGTTCCTTCCTGGCGCGGTTGATGCCCGACGGCAGCCTGGATCGCGACTATGTCCCGTCCTTGTCGACGCCGAGTTATGTGGCGGCGTATGCGATGCAATCGGACGATCGCTTGATCGTGGCCAGTCGGGGGCTGACCAAGGCTGGCACTTTGGCCCGGAACGGGATCGCCCGGTTGAACGTGGATGGAACGGTGGACGAGAGTTTTGATCCGGGCGCGGGCATTCGTTTTGGGGAAATGGATATTTATTCCATCGAGCCGATCCGCTCGGTCGTGGTTCAGAGTGACGGAAAGATCCTGTTCACCGGTGCGTTGCGCGAAGTGGGCGGGGTGGCACGGACCAACCTCGCCCGACTGCATCCCGACGGGAGGTTGGACGTGGAGTACAACCCGGGTCCTGGCATTCGAGGCGAGGTAGGTTCATGGGTTCGGGGCGAGGTCCTGTCCATGGGGCTGGACTCCCAGGATCGTCTGGTGATCGGTGGAAGCTTCACCCAGGTGGGTGGGCAAAGCAGGGTGGCGCTCGCCCGCTTGAATGTGGACGGGACCTTGGACGCCGCGTTCGACCCCGTGCTGGCCCGGGACACGACGGGTTGGCCGGTGCGGGTCCAGAGCGTGCATTCCCTGCCATCCGGGCGGATTCTGGTCAGCGGTGACTTCTCCAGCGTCGACGGGGTTCGGCGGCGTGGAATCGCTCATTTGAAGGAAGACGGGTCGCTGGATGAAACCTGGGATGTGGGAACGGAAATGGAGTTTGGCGCCGGGGTGGGCATAGCGGAACTGGCCGAGACCCGAACCGTGGTTCGAGCCTTGGCTGACGGGACTTTGCTGATCGGAGGTGCGCTCGTGTCGGGGGAGGTGGCTGGGTTGATCCGGGTGGTGCCGGACAGGACGCCGCGATTGATCGCCGAGCGAGCCGCGCGTCCCGGGATGCCTCTGGTCCTGATGTTGGTGAGCGCCGGGAGCGCCGGGTATCGCCTGGAACATTCGGAGGATCTGGTGCGCTGGGTGCATTGGACGAACGTGGTGACGGACCAGGTGGAAGTGCCGATCGCTCCGACGGGTGCGGGCTCACCTCGACAGTTTTTCAGGGCGATCCTGCCGTGAGCGGATCGGAGATCCGATCCGCCCGAGGGCGGGGTGAGCGGAGGTGAGGCCGGGTGGGCGCCTTCGTCGGCGCTTCCCTGGCGTGAGGGGCACGCGTCGTTGCGTGGAACCGGCGCACTCAGGGTGGTCGCCGAGTCGGGCGGTTGCTGCGCTGTTCGGGGCGATTTTGGCGATAACGCGGTGTTGGGCAGGCACATCGGTTTGCGCTGGAACGACGGATGGTTGGCCGGCACGACGCGTGCTGAGGTGGAGGGGTCCCCAGAACTCCAAAACCATGAAAACCGTTGCTTTGCTGGCATGGGTGATCTGTGACATGGCGGCTCGGGTGGTGGCGAATACGCCTCCCAGGATTGAAGTCATCCCGGACGTGGTGACCACCGTGGGGTTGGGTGTGGAAGGAATTCCGATTCGGATTGCCGACTCGGAGAGTCCTCCCGAGTTGCTCGTGGTTCGGGCGGTGTCTTCGAACCCGATGGTTCTCTCCGTTGCGGGCTTCCGTTGGTCGGGAACCGGTGAAGTTCGGTGGCTGAGTTTGCAACCGGCGGCTGGAAGGCGGGGAGTGGTGATGGTCACCGTGGAAGCGCGGGATCCGGCGGGCGCAAGTGGGCGCCAGACGTTTTGGCTCACCATCGAACAAGAGCTGCCTTGGCTGGCCATCGATCCCATTCCGCCGCAGCGGGGATGGGAGGGGGGGCCGACCTTGGAAGTGCCGATCCACCTGGGTTGGGAAGAGACGGCCGATGCGAACCACCTGGTGAACGCGACGGTTTCCCCGGGCGACTGGTTGACTGGAGAAGGTTCTCTACAATGGGTGAATTCTCCTGGGAGGAAGCAGCGGACCCTCTGGATCTCGATGCCGGCGGAGGGTGCCGGCGTGGGTCAGGTCACGATTGTGGCGCAGCGTTCGGGTCGGGATTTGAAAGCGGCAGCGACGTTTCCCCTGGTGGTGGAAAGGGCGCCGTTTCGTCCGGATGGGACGTGGCGGTTGCCGGTGGCCTTGGAACGGGCGGCACGGGTTGCGGTGGATTGGGATGGTTCGGGGTCGTTGGAGTTCGTGGCCGGCGGAGGCCAGCAAATCCAAGTTTGGCAGGAGACTTCCCTGGGATACGCGACGGTGGCGACCGCGCCCTTCAACGCACCGCCCGTGGAGGTGGGTGTGGTGGACGTGGACGGCGACGGGCAGCCCGATGTGGTGGCCCGGAGTGTGTACAACCTGGGACTCTGGAGGGGGACTTCCGGTGCTGCAGGGCCAGCCCTGGAGCGCGTGGACCTGCCTCGGGAGGTTCAGGACGTTTTGATTCGTGGGATGATTTGGAGGGACTTGGATGCGGACGGCGACGTGGACGCGCTGATCGTGCAGGCGACTCAATCGCTCATCCTGGCTCAGGAAGCCAACGGGTGGACTGTTCGCACCCTGGCGGGACCAACGATGGGCTGGCCGGCTGCGGCTGCGGATGCCGATGGCGATGGGGATCTGGATTTGTTGGCTTCGACGCCATCGGCCCCGACCGGGGACGTCGTCGCCAGTGTGGGCATTTGGTGGAACGACGGTCGCGGGCGATTCGCCACGAACGGTCCGCCCTTGCTGACCGGACTGCTTCGCGGCGCGGGCTGGGAGGATTTCGACGGGAACGGGCTGCCTGAACCCTGGGTATTGGTTCAGACCTCAGCCAGCAGTCGCTCGTTGGTGACCTATCGCCGGAACCTGGGTGGGTGGCAGGAATCGGGGAGAGTGGCGACGATCGCAGGGGACGCGCGCAGTTGGGTTTGGGCGGATCTGGATTCCGACGGGGTGCTGGACGCAGCGGTTCCCACCGAGCCGGAGGTCTCCAGCCTGGCTCTCAGTTCGCCCCGGGAACCTGCGCTGCGATGGTTTCGAGGCGATGGTGTGGGCGGATTTGAAGAAGCGGGCGCGTACCGAACGACGGCGCGCACCAACTCGATGACGCTTGTTCCGGACGGTCAGGGTCGATTGGACCTGGCGGTCGGCCGCACACTCTTCCGTAATCAATTTCTGTCACTGAATCCGCCTCCGGCCCCGCCATCGGGGACCCGTTCCTGGGTCGTTGGCAAACGTGTCCGACTGAGCTGGCTGGCGGCTTGGGATCTCAACCAGAAGGGTGGGCTGACCTACAATCTCCGAATCGGGACGCGTCCCGGGGCTGAAGACGTGATGGCCGCCCTGTCTCGCGCCGATGGAACCCGAAAGAGGTTGGCGCACGGGAATGTGGGGTGGCGCACCTTCCTGGATCTGGATCTGGCCCGAATTCGGCCGGGCCCGCTGCATTGGTCGGTGCAAGCCGTCGATGCGTCCTTCGCGGGTGGTCCCTTTTCGGAGGAGCAGGTGATCGGGGCATTTCCGCAGGACGGTTCATGGACCGTCCGGTTGGATCTGAATGCCCGTCGCATGGCGTGGGGGCATATGTTGACCCGGCTTTTTGGGACCAGCTTGCCGGCGCGCCCCTTCCTTTTGGAGACATCGGTCGATCTCTCGGAATGGTCGTCCGTTCAGTGGATTCAGCCGCAGCCCGAGGGTCAGTTTGCGGTCGACTATCCCGATCCTGAACCTGGGTTCCGAGGGAAGCGGTTCTTCCGGGCGTGGGCTCCCGGTCGGGCCGAAAGCGAACCTTGAAGCGCCCTGAAAACGAAACGTCCCGCCTAATCCGGAGACTCGGCAGGACGCGACATTGGAGGTCTTGAGTGTCAGGCGCGCGCGCTCATTTCAGCGGAGCGATCTCGTAGACGGGCGCGACGGACGGCCCGGTGGCCGGTCGGGAAAGGGCCGGGAACTCCTCAATGATGCGCGGGCTGGCGGCAATGGCCGGGTTTTGCAGCAGGGCCGGGGTGTCGGACGTCTTGGGGGACGTGCGCACGTCGGCCGGTTGGAATGCCAATTGGGGGTATTCTTCCACCATGCGCGGGGTGGCGGAGAGCGAGCGGTGGTTCTTCACCACGGCGTAACCACGCTCCGATTTCTGGGTTCGAGCCTTGGCGAATTCCTTCTCGAGCTTCTGGAAGGCGAGCCAGGGGTACGCCTCCAGGGAACGCGGGGAAGCCGCAAGCGACTCGTTCTTGGCGGTGTGCGCAGCGTCGGCCAACTGGGAGGACGCCCGAGCGGCGGGAATGGTCAACGAAGCGGTCAGGACGGCAAGCAGCGAGATTCGATAGGTAGCATTCATGACAAGCTCGAATATGCGCCGATTTCAGGGTTGTCATGAAAAAATTGTCTGACCCCTTGCGCTCCGTTGATTCGAGAGGGGGAAACCAGGGCGCCACCGTCGGCGCCCACCGCTACGGAGGCCCTGAGGACCGAAAGAACGGAAGCCCATGGCGTGAGCCATGGGTGTGGCGTTGCATGGGATTTCGAGCCCCGGAGGGGCGATCAGAATCGGTCGCGTTGGGGTTGGGATTTGGGGGAACGCAGGATGTCCTGACGCCCCTGCTTTTCTGATCGCCCCTCCGGGGCTTTGGCTTTCTAGGGTCTTGCCGCCCCGTCCGGGGCTGGAGAATGACGCTTCAAGAAGACTGGCGTCAGAGGCTGGAGCGTTCTCCGAGATGGAGGAGGCCGGCGCGGGCATCAAACGTCACAGAACCGAACATCGCCAGGAGACCATTGCCGAGAAGCCCGGCCTCGTGGGCGAAGATGGGCTTGCGATGGAGGCCGGTGGGGACCGTGTCGACTTCGTGACGGCCGAGTCGAATCCCGGTGAGCGTTTGAGGCACGGACAGGCGGCCCAAACCAACCGATGGAGCCCCCGGACAACGTCGACCCGGGGTGAGAGGGGAAACCCATTGGAGGGCGCTGGCGCAACCGGTGTCGATGCGGAGGCATTGGTCGCTCGTTCCATTGACGCTCGCGCGAACAGAAAGGCCGCGATGATTGATTCCCAGGGGGATGGCTTGGTCGGGGCGCGATCCGGGTGATGCGTCGAGCAGTCGCAGGGTCGGCGTGGCGTAGTCGATCTCGACGATGCGATCGCGGAAAAAATCGGCGCCGACCAGGCCGTCGAGCGGTCGCCCGCAGGCTTTGCCGAGGCGGTCGAGGTCCAGGACGAGCACCTGGTTGGGGAGGTCGATGGAGCCGATTTGAGCGGCCCAGGGCGTGGGACCGAAGCCGGTGGTGGTGGTGCCGACTCCGGTGACGGTGGCCTGGGGGCCCAACTTGAGGCCGAGGCGATCGGCGGTTTCGCGGTGGAGCACGGTGATGCTGGCGCCGCTATCGATGAGAAAGTGAAGCGGTTGAGAGGAGTTGTGAGCCTGGACCTCGACCCAAAGGAGTCCGTCCTGGAACTGAAGGGGGACGGTTTGGGCAATGGCCGGAGCGGTTAGGTTCGCCCACAGGCAAGCGCACACGGCGATCCATGACAGGGGCCTGGCTTGCATGCGGGCGGGGGAGCACCGCGTGTGCCAAGCCGCCGTTCCTGACCGGATCGGGTCGAGGCTTGGGGTCGTCCGGGGAGAGGAATCGATGGTCGGTTGGATTATAAAGTGTATGTATTCAACGGGTTATATCCGAGATCGAGCTCGCCGACCTCATCGGATCAGTCCTGGAACCGGTATCGGAGAGGGGGCATTCGGGTGGGACGTTGCTGTCGCGACTTGATCGGATTGGTCGACATTCGCCAGGTGTTGGAGTTGAGAAATGACGCACGACTGGCGCGAAAGGGTGGTCGGCGTATGGTGACGGGACGATGTCGATGGAACGACTTTCCGGCCCGTTGCCGCCCGAGGAATTGCAGAAGCGCCTGGAGGAATTTCTGCGTCAGAACATGCCGGGTGCAGGCACCTTTGGTTTTGGGGCGCCGACAGCGGGGGCTGGGAACGCTTCGACTCCAACGCCGCCAGCACCGAAACCGCCCAACGTGGAGGAAGATTTGGAGCGGTTTCGACGGAAACCTCGGGAAGTGAAGGCGCATCTCGACCGGTTTGTGATCCGGCAGGAAGAGGCCAAAAAGGTCCTCAGCGTGGCGTTGTGCGATCATTACAACGCCGTGCGGCAGGCGTTGGGGGGGCGAGAGCAGGCCAACTACGCCAAGCAGAACGTCATTCTGCTGGGGCCGACCGGCGTGGGAAAAACCTACCTGATTCGCAGCATCGCGGACCTGATCGGCGTGCCTTTCGTGAAAGCCGATGCCACGAAATTTTCCGAAACCGGCTATGTGGGAGGCGATGTGGAGGATCTGGTCCGGGACCTGATCCGGAGGGCGGATGGCGATGTCGAGCGGGCCCAGTACGGGAGTATTTACATCGACGAGATCGACAAGATCGCCGCCGCCTCGAACGCCTCCGGCCGGGATGTGAGCGGGCGCGGGGTGCAGACGAACCTGCTGAAGCTGATGGAGGAGACGGAGGTTTCGGTTCGGGCTCCCAACGACATGGCCGGTCAGTTTCAGGCGATGATGGAGTTGCAGCGGGGCGGCAAGAAGCAGCCGTCGACGATCAACACGCGCCACATTCTTTTCATCGTGAGCGGTGCGTTTCCGGGATTGGAGAAACTGGTCCAGAAGCGGGTACGGGACACGATGATCGGCTTCGGGGCCGGGGCGGCGAGGTCGGGAACGTCGACCGAGGACGGCACGCTGGCGCTGGCCGAGACCAAGGATTTCGTGGAATTCGGGTTCGAGCCGGAGTTCATCGGACGCCTACCGGTTCGGGTGGTCTGTCACACGCTGAGCGAGGCTGATCTGTTCGAGATCCTGAAGTCGTCGGAAGGGAGCATTGTCCGGCAGGTGGAACAGGGCTTCGGAGCGTATGGGATCGAAGTGCTGTTTCAGGAGGAGGGGTTGAAGGCGATCGCCCAGGCGGCAGCGAAGGAGAACACCGGCGCGCGAGGCTTGATGACGGTCTGCGAGCGGGTGTTCCGGGAATTGAAGTATGAACTGCCGTCCACCTCGGTGAAGCGGTTCGAGGTGACGGCGGCGTTGGTGTTGGATCCGAAGGCGGCGCTGGCCACCATGCTGG